>JADLEL010000217.1 GCA_020846145.1 Pirellulales bacterium
AATGGGACTGTCCCCCTTGCGCCGCGGGAAGGGGACAGGTCCATGTTTTCGGCCTACCGTTTGTCCACAAAATACGTTTTCACGCCGAAAAATGGACCAGTCCCCGACCGGGGCGTGAACGCTTACGAATATGCGAAAAAATCCAATGACAGGTTGGAAACCTGTCCTACGAATGAAGAGGATTTTGAACCATGCCCGGCTTTGCCGGTAATGTTTTTGGATTAGAGGGTAAAAATCTCCACCACCGGAACGGTAAAACCGGGAAGGAGGTCGGGGCATTCGAGAAGGTCGGTTTCGGAGAATCCTTGCGGCTCCGCGTCGCGGCGATGGACGATGACCGTTTTGGTCCGCGGATCGACGAGCCAGACGACGAGGCAACCGGCGCGGAGCCAATCTTGAACTTTGGAAGAAATATCGCCGGGCCGGTCGCTGGGAGAGAGCACTTCGACGGCCAGGTCGGGAGCGCCGGGGAAGAATTTCGGCACGCCTTCGGGCGGCATCCGCTCGGAGCGAATGAACGCCACGTCCGGTACGCGGACGGTGTCGGGATTGGTTTCGAGGAGAAAGCCGGCTTCGCCCGAAACGACGATTCCCAAACGGCGGGAATAGACGAAACCTGCCAGCGTGGTATCGATTTTCGTGACCACCCAACCGTGGTTGAAAAAAGCCGGTGACATCATAACCAATTCTCCCCGCAGCAACTCCGATGGCCCGATGTCGCCGAGTTCGAAGTACCTATCCGCCGTTAATAATTGTGCTAGAGTCGCCATGCCGTTATTCTAGTTGGTTTGGAGAAAAAACTCAATCCCTAGCCGCTGAATAGCCAGATGCCGCATTATCGGGGGGGACAGGCGTTCTCTTGTTCTATCGACGGCTTTTCAAGTCGCGGTTTGGTCGTTACATTGACGATTATCTCCTTCCCTCAAACCTCTCACACGAAAGCCTAAACGACCATGTGCGCATCGCCTCTCGTGAAAAAGGACAATTTGGCGCGGGTTCTCGATCGTGCGCTGGATGCCGGCGGCGGCTTGCTGCGGCTCGCGCCCAACTGGGTGCCGCGGAGCTTTTTGCATCCCGGCAAGCGGATCAAACTGGCCCCGACCGACTGGTACGCCCTGGGCACGCATCGCGGCGGCATCGACGAACGCTGGTTCGCCAGCACCACCGAGGCGATGAACGACAATCGGGCCGACGACGAGGGATTGAGCTACTGCGTCTTCGAGGGGCAACGGTTCCTGCTCCGCGACGCGGTGGCCGAAGCCGGCCCGCGGCTCATCGGCGCGGCAATGTGGGAAAAATACCAACGCTGGCCGGTCTATTCCAAATTTTTCGACAACATGGGCCCCATCCCGCACCACATGCACCAGGACGCCGAGCACGCCGCCTTGACCGGCCAGCAGGGCAAGCCCGAATGCTACTACTTCCCGCCGCAACTCAACGCCGCCGAGAACCATTTCGATTACACGTTCTTCGGCCTGGAGCCGGGCACCACGAAGGCCGACGTCCGCCGCTGCCTGGAAAATTGGAACAAGGGGGACAACGGCATCCTCGATCTGTCGAAGGCGTATCGCCTCAAGCCCGGCACAGGCTGGATGGTGCCCGCCGGCGTGCTCCACGCGCCCGGCTCGATGTGCACCTACGAGCCGCAATGGGGTTCCGACGTTTTCGGCATGTTCCAATCGCTGGTCGAAGGGCGGGAAGTGCCTTGGTCGCTCTTGGTCAAGGACGTTCCGCCGGAGAAGCACCAGGACCTCGACTTCATCGTCGGGCAACTGGACTTCGAGAAAAACGTCGATCCGTATTTCAAGGAGCATACCTACGTCGAGCCGATCTGCGATGAAATCGCCTCCGGGCCGGGCTATACCGACCGCTGGATCGACTACGGCCGCTTCGACGGCGAGCAACTCGTCTCGGCCAAAGAGCTGACGGTGATGCCCGGCGCGAAGTGCGTACTCACGGACCCCGGCGCGAGCGGTTGGATCACCGTGCAGGGCGGCGGGCGGATGGGCGCGCTCGATTTGCAAACGCCGGTGATGATCCGTTTCGGCGAGGAACCGTGGGACGAAGTGTTCATCACGCATGAAGCGGCGACGGCCGGCGTAACGATCGAAAACACCGGCGGCGAGCCGTTGGTCGGGCTGCGCTACTTCGGCCCGGCGACGCATAAGAACATGCCGGAGATCGGGGATCATCGGAAGAAATAACACCCGGGCCGAAGGACCATCGTTCACCCGGCCCAGGGCAACGCCCGGGGGAACGGTTCGCTTATGAAAATCTTCTCGGCCCAAAGGGCCAACCATTCTCCCTTTTTGAGGAGTTCGATCGGCATATATTGGGCTATCTTAGAAAACGAAGAAGGCGGCTTTGCAGTCGGCCCATTTTCGCTGCGGCGGTTTGGCACTCCCAGACGACCAACACCTTCCATCCAAGCCGCCGCAACGCCGCTCGATGCAGGCGGTCTCTTTCTCGGTTGCGATTCAACTTCGCGTTCCAATAAGCGGCATGCGATTGGGGCCGGCGGCCGCCGCGATTGCAGGAATGCAGGTGCCAAAAACACCCGTTGACGAGGATGATTTTCCGCAGCCGGGGAAACACGAGATCGGGCTTGCCCGGCAAGCTGCGAACGTGCAAACGATACCGATATCCCATGCCGTGGACCATTCGGCGAACGACCATTTCCGGTCCGGTGTCTTTTCCCCTCACCGCCGCCATGATGCGCGAACGAACGGCTTTGGTTACGGTGTCGGTCATGTTCGGAAGTCCCGATACGTTCCGAATTTGGGAGCAAATCGAAAGTGTGGTAGGATTCCTCTAAAACGATGCAAACCTTTATCAGTCAGTTTACAGGAGAACTACAATGGACGCGAAGGCAACCCAGACAGTGCGCAAGGACTTCTTGGCCTGGACAGGCGGTTTTCCTCCCGATTCGGAAATGCAGATATTTGTTTACATGGAATACGCGCACGGGGCTGATCGCCCCGACGCTGACGACGTGCGCGAAATGCTGCGGGACTGGATGAACTCTGGTGAAGATTGACACTCCAGTTTCATTCGCAGGTCAGGATTCACCGGATTACTTGAACAATTATTCAGGAATGGCCCATTCGCCCGTGAGTCGCGTCAAGTCATATCCGCGCCTTTCCAGAAAACGATGAACCGTTTCCGTTTGTGCATTATTTGTCAATGGAAATTCCAATGAAAGTTCGTTAAGGACGGACTCCAAGAGATCTTTCCCAAGCGAATCGCAATACTTTGGCCCGCACGCTAGCCCATACCATCGCGAAAGGTCTTTCTCGGTAATCACGCCGCGAAGGTTATCGCCAAGGCCAAGCTGGTGCGCCACAGCGGAAATCGTCTTCGCTTCCATACTTTTGCAAACGATGATAAGTTTCTCGGCACGCGAACGGTCGGAAATGGTTTCAAAGTTGTGCGGCGTCAGGGAGACATGTTTTACCTGAACTGCTGGCCCAAAATTCGCCCACATATCGAGGCCAGCGTCCGCGGCATTCGCAGTGCCAATTCGGTAAAGCCTCGCGGGCTGTTCAATCCTCGGATGGTTCCGGTCCACGCCAAGCACTAAGCGAGCGAATTCCTCGAAGTCGCGTAGAACATCTGAATTTTCGTCCACACATAGCGTGACTTTCGCGTCAAGATGCTTTGTGACAGTATTGAACAGTGCATAAACGACAATCTCGTAAGCTTTATCGACGCTGCGGCGAAATCTTTTATCTTCCTCAAATAGACTCAGAAACACAGATAGATCGAATTCTTTTGCCTTATCTGGATGCACGCTTTCGATTATCCGCAAGATACCTGCTATACGATCTAACAATATCCCATAAACATACGCTTCGACAATTCCGCCGTTCCGCCGATTAATATCCCCGAGCGAAACCATGGCCGCTGGCGGCAACTTTCCGGCATCGAACATCTGGTCCCAGTAGCGAGAGTTGAGATCGGGTGCCCGGCCGTAAAGTTCTTTTGCGATTTGACGGCACCATTCATAGGACTTGCGTCTGTATTCCTGAAGAGTTGCCAAATCAACATCCTTCTGGACGCGATTTCGGAAAAGTATCTCAGCAATTGCAATCGGCTTATAAAGGTGAGCTCGCCCACGCTTAACAAGATCATCAAGCCGTGCTTTCGCTTCAGATAAACTCATGGTAGTCGTGGCGCGTTGTCGTTTTGCCATGAAAGTCTCGTGTGTTTGGCGGTTCGCAACAAACGCCGCGAAGTTGAAAAGGCTAGAATAGCAGTGGCTGGCATTGAGCCGTAGAAGCGGCCTTGGATTCCTTCACGGCCAGCATGATTTGCTTCGCAATGGCCCGAATAACCGGCACCGCAACGCTATTCCCCGCTTGTTTACGGATTGCCGTGTGATTTACAACGATCTTGAACGAATCGGGATAACCTTGAATTCGTAGCATTTCTCGCCCACTTGGGCGACGCTGTCCATTCACAAGCATGTAGTTATATGAGGCATTCGCCCTTAATGCACACGAATACGGAAAAATGCCAATATGCCCACCTTTGTTTTCGTGCCATATCGATGGATAAAATGGTTTTTTCCCCTGCTTCTTCAGCCGGGCTAATCGTTTCTTCTGAATCATATCAGAAGCCCAGAGCTTTGAATTAATTTGATCGTCCGGCTCAAGAATTTCGTTTAGAGTTGGCCGCTGTTCATGCGGTTTTGGAAATGAAAAACGAATGTTTGCCAAAAAACCGACTATGAAGGTTCGCTCACGCTTTTGGCATACACCGTAATCCAAGGCATTCAATATAGCGGTATGTGTATGGTATCCGAGTTCCGTTAACCGATTGACAACCGTCGCATACGTTCGCCCGGAATCGTGCGTCTTAAACTGTTTTACGTTCTCCAAAAAGATCACCGGAGGGCGCTTGGCTTTCAGGATCTCTTCGATGTTAAAAAAGAGCGTTCCGCGGGTGTCCGCAAAACCCTTTTGGCTGCCGATAATGCTAAAGGGCTGGCAAGGGAATCCGGCCAGCAGAATATCGTGGTCGGGAATCTCGCCCGGCGATACCTTCGTAATATCCCCGGCGGGCCGATCGCCGAAATTGGCTTCATAAGTGTCCTTAGCTTCTTCGTCCCACTCCGATGAAAAAACGGACCGGCCGCCCACCGATTCGAAGCCGAGCCGTATTCCGCCGATTCCGGCAAAGAGATCGATAATCCTAAATCCTTTGTCCCATTTGACTTTTTCAATCTCACCGAAATCGGCGTCGATATCGCACTCCGGGCCGTGGCGCTCATACTTGATCGACTTCAAAAACGAGTTCATACTGTTCATGGCATGGTTCACGGGTTTTCACGACATCCTTAAACATCCGAAATTATAACGAAAACGCAATAGCCCACAAGTAGGGTGAAAAGGGCTGAAAATCCCTGATTCCCTACCGCACCCAAAACTTTTCCCTTGTCGCATCCCACACCGGCGCAAGAGAAGGCGGCGGCGAAGGAGTTGGACGGCTTGCGCAACCGCTGGCTCAATCCGCCGGAATGGACGCGGACCGAAATCCTCGAATTCCCCGGCTCGGTTTCCGGCCCCTGGGCGCGGTACGTCGTCGAGCCGAACCCCAAAGGCATCGGCACGGTCCGCTGGCCGCGGCTCGTTCCCAAAGACTCCGATTGCGCCGCGCAGCTCAAAAAACGCACCCTCACCAACCTCTACAACCAGCGCCCCCAATGGCTCCAAGACGCCCACGCCGCCCTCGACGCCGCCGTCGCCGCCGCCTACGGCTGGGAACCGAATCTAAGCGATGAAGAAATTTTGGAACGGCTCTTGAAATTGAATTTGGAGAGGAGTAAATAGTTTTCCGCCTACTGTCTATACTGTGTTCGGTTGAGATTGACACAATTCGACATATTGGACAGCGAGCCGGGGGGTTTATCCCCTCGGCTCACTTGAAATCGGACAATCTCAACCGAACGCAGTATAACGTTATGCCATTAGTTTTCAGGATTGAGGAATGATCCTCAAAGTTTTTCGCCCGATAAACGCAAGTCGTGAAATCACCATGAGTTGCGATAAGATGAGCGAGGATCATCTATTCGAGGAAAGACGCCCTTTTTTCGCATTTCCCATAGGGGTAGGGAAGGCCGATTGGTTTCGGCCTCCCCTACCCCTATCATAAAAGGTACGCATTGGTTGCGGCTACGCCGCGCTAGGAATAATACGGGTTAGCGGAATGAATCAGTGTAAGAGGAGGAAAAAGAGGGAAAAGGGGAAATAGTTTTTTACTAAAGAAGGCAAGAAACAAGCTGAAAACAATTTTCCATTTTTTCTCTTTCCCCTTTTTCCACATTACACAATAGGTAACTCCATTCGGCTACAATGATACCAAAATTCCAGTAAGAGAACTGTTCTCCTAGGTTTTAGACCTGATACGTGCCGCCGCTCACCCGATTTGCGATATTTTATCCGCTTCCTCCCGCGCGATTTCCGCCCATTGCCAAAGGCGGTGGGGTTGGTAGCGGACGGTGGAAATATCTTTCATAATCAGTTCGATATGGCAAGCGCTACCGGCCTTATCCAAAAAATCTCGAATGTCGGCCCGGGCGCGTTCGGGATGCCAATCGTCTTCGGCGAGAATCGCCGGACTGGGCTTGCGGCTGACGACGTAATCGCTCCCGATGCTTTCGACGGTCCGCTGCGTATCGCACCAGGGGCTGACGGAAATTTTGCGCAGGTTCGGAATCCGCCGCAAGAGGTCGATCTTGCGGTCGAGCGGCTCGCAGCAGCCATAGTAGGTCAAGCCCCAGCGGTCCAGCCAGCGCAGATCGTGCTTCAAGGCGAAGTCCCAGTGCATCCGGGGCGACACTTCCGAAAAAATCTGCGCGTTCGAGCAGCCCCATAGGTTTTTCGGCCGCACGCGCCGCGGATCGTATTCCGCGCCGGGCAGATTCTTCGTGTAGCCGTAGCCGCCGGAGCCGATGCGGGTGTTGTCGCAGTCGAGCGAGAGCACGTTGAGCCGCTCGAACTGGTCCAACTCGGCCATCCACGCATCGACCATCCGCTCCACGCCCGCGCAGACCAACTCCGGCCGCTCCACCAAGTCGATCATCGCTTCCTGAATGCCCCACCAGCGAATGAGATAATCCCAGGGAGTGAACCAGATATGCGTTTGGCCGACTTTTTTGACCGGCATGATGTCGCCGAACACCTCGCACATCGCTTGGTGGCGATAATGCGTGGCGGCCTCGTCGTGCGTAACCACCGGCATTTTGATCTTTTCCAAATCGGCGAAATCGCGGATTTGGATCTTGAAATGCCGTGAAACCACGTCGCTCGACCGATCGGTCCTGACGATATCGACGTCCTCGATGATGCCGAAATCGGTGCTGTGGACGGCCAGCGGGCAGGCCAAATAATCGCTCACGATCATATCGCCCGGCAAGTGCCGCCATTGGTAGAGCGTGCGCCGCAGATCGCGTTCCCAGTCGCGCGCCCAGGGATGCTCGGCCGTAAGCGCCAACTCCCCGTCCACGTCCATTTCGTGCCAGCAGATTTCGTTGATCCACACCATCGGCCGTTCCGATTCCAGATCGTTGAGCTTTTGCCACAACCGGGCCTTTTCCTTGTGGACCGGCAGCGCGGCAATGCGGGCAAGCTCGCCGGCCAAGCGGCGGAGGATGTCGATATCCTTCGCCGGCAGCTCGATTTCTTCGGCGATCGGCGGCGGTTCGTAGTGGCTGGGATCGTGCAGCATGGCAATCTCATTTATCGTGATAGAGTTGAAATTCGCAAATCGACGGGGCCTCGACGGCATCGAGCAGATTCAATCGGACTTTGCGACCGGTTACCGGCGCAAACTTCGCGGAGAACTCCTCGCCGATCGTCGTTCCCCGATAGAAAGTCCTCCATTGTCCGTTCTCCTCGACCTGCAACTCGAACCGCCGAATCCGGCCGTAAGCCTCGACGATCTCCGTGCGGTTGAATGTCAGCGGTTGGCCGAGATCCACTTCGAGCCAGGCGGAGTGCGTTCCGGTGTCGCAGCCCCAACGAGTCAGGGGATCGTCATCGACGGCGAAATCCGGCCCGTATTTTCGCACCCTTTGGCGATAGACGTTCGAGGCCGCGGCCTTTTTACCGAAGGTCAGGGAGCCGGTCGGATTGGGGATCGCTTCCAGTTCGGCGACCGGGCCGTCCATCGTCAAGGCGATAATCGTATCGAGCGGTTGCCGATCCGCCGGCGGAACGCGAACGACGATCGATTCCGCGGATTGTTCGACGGTCGCCTCGCCGCCGGTCAGCAGGCGATGGGACACGACTTTCTTCGGCAGCGGCGGGAGTTTTACGCTTTCACCGGGCCACTTGATGACGTGCACGTAGATGGTGTCGCCGCGAGAGGTGGTTCCGCCCCAGCGCGCGGGCCGAATCGGTCCGCCGTTCGTGCCGTAGATGCTCTCCCCGTATTGTTTCAGCCACGCGCCGATCTCCCGATAGCGCTGGGCCTGGCGCGGCTCGATGCGTCCGTCGGGCATGGGACCGGTATCCAGAGCCAGATTTCCCCCGCGGATGGAACAGTTGACCAGCAAGTCGATGCACTGCTTGAGCGATTTGATTTTATCGTCGGGTTTCCACGCCCATTGCGTCCCCAAGGTTACGCAGGATTCCCAGGGCCGATCGACTTGGAATTTGCCCACCGTTTGTTCGGGCGTGTCGTAGTCGCCTTGAAGGCCGTAGCGATTGTTGATGACCAGCCAGGGTTGGAGCGAACGGGCGAGGGGGATGAGTTTTTCCGCGTCCCAGTCGCGGGCTTCGCCTCCCAGGCCGTCGAACCAGAGACCGTCGATTTTTCCGTAATTCGTGAGGATTTCGCGGATTTGGCCGTGCAGGTACTCGATGTAGCGGGCGTGGTTGGCCGTGCGGTAATCGGGATGGTGCCAATCGGGCTGCGAATAGTACACGATCAATTTCATGCCCGACTCGTGGCAGGCGTCGGCCACGTCTTTCAGCACGTCGCGTTTCCACGCCGCTTCCGGCCCCGTGCTCTTATAGTCGGTGAGCTTCGTATCGAACAAGCAATAGCCGTCGTGGTGCTTCACCAGGAATATTATGTACTTCGCCCCGCCCTCCCGCGCGATCTCGACCCACTCGCGCGCGTCGAAGCGGTCGGGCTTCCACTTTTTATACAGATTGTCATAGACCGCGGCGGGCGTGGGGCCTCTGCCGCCTTCCGGGATTCGCGTCTCGATCGGCTTGGTTCTCGAGAGGCCGCGCGACCAGCCGATATCCTCGCCGGTCAAAGTCACCGGCCCCCAACACACGAACATTCCGAACCGCATCTCCCGCCAGGCCTCGACGATCTCCGGTTTGGCATTCAGTTCGCCGGGAGGGGAGGGATCGGCGGCATTCAATTGCCCGGGTCGCATGCACAATTTTCCGGTCGCGAGCAGGCCGATCGCGGCGAGAACGAGGATTTTGCGGTAGTGTTTCATTCGATTTCCTTTCGTCTTTGGGGTGCAATAAAAAATGGAACGGATCGTTCAACGCAATCCGCACGGCGGATGCCAATGAGTTTCTGTTGCGGATGGTGCGCATCTCGTAGGGTGCGTGCTTGCACGCACGCGTATTCTGCGGGAAAACGCTGCGCGTGCGTGCACGCACCCTACATGATGTTTCCGTTCGGGAACTAACGATAGTCGCCGAATTCTTCGACGGCGTCGAACATCGCCAATACATTCTCGACCGGCGTCTCCGCCAAAATATAATCGCGGCTCGCGCCGGTCACGTAGCCCCCGCCGGGAGCCATGCCCGCCAGCACTTCGCGGATTTTATGCCGAACGATATCGGGCGTAACTTCGATCGGGACGCGGTGCGAATCGATCGCGCCATTGAAGAGTATAGTTTGGCCGTAATTCGCTTTCAATAAGGTCAAATCCATCCCCTGGCAACACGGTTGCACGACGTACAAGCCGTCCGATCCGGCCGCGGCGAGCGCCGGGATCAGCGACTCGAATCCACCGCGGCATTGCAGTTGCACTTTCAAACCGTAGGCGTGGCCAGGATCGATCAAACGGCGTAAATGCGGTAAAACGAACCGCTCGAAGAACTGGGACCGAGTAGCAGGCCTGTCCGACTCCCAAAATCGTTGCCGATGAAAAATATGTCGAGCGCCTCGGCGCACCGCCGGAGATCGGCCCGCACACCTTCCGTCACAGTTTCGCCACGCATCTATATAACCGGCGAGGACTTGCGTCAAGCGGAAGAGATGCTTGACCAACTGGCGAAGTCGGGCTGAAGAGCGCGGCTCGAATAGCGCTTCATTTCACCACAGGCCGGTCGAATCCCCGTTGCGAAAGGTGCGCAAATCGTAGGGGGCGTGCAAGCACGCGCCCTGCCTGAAGTTACCCCAACGAAATCGCCAGGCACGGGCGTCTCGACAGCCGTCGGGCGATTGAGCCGGCCTCGCTACGCTTGGTTCGGATTATTGTGTTACTATGTCTCACCGCTCCGCGTTCACCGCGTCGATCAACTGCCGCAGCCTGCCGAAATTGCGGCGATTGAAGCGGAAGATGAGCCGCGGCAGTTCGGCCAGCAGCGGATCGTCGCGTTCGTCGGGCAAGGCGCCGCCGAGTTCGATTTTGCCCTCGAGGAGGATGTCGGCGAAATTCGCGTTGAGCGCATCGAGCAGCGATTCGCTCGGCGCCTTCATCATCCGGATGACGAGTTGCTCGCGGACGTAGCGCATGCTGTGGTAAACGCGGTAGAAGCCGATGATCTCCGCGACCGCCGCTGCGACGCTGTCGGTCCGTTTGTAGAGCGAAAGGTCCTCCGCCGAGATCATTCCGCGGGCCAGCAACTGCCGCTCGACGAAGTCTTGCCACGCGCCCCAGTAATCGCCGCCCGGCTCGTCGAGCATCACGATCGGCAGCATGTCGTGCTTGCCGGTTTGCAGCAGCGTGAGCACTTCCAGCCCCTCGTCGAGCGTGCCGAAGCCGCCGGGCATGAGGCAGATGGCGTCGGTCTCTTTCACGAACATCAGTTTGCGCGTGAAAAAGTATTTCATGTGGACCAGTTTCGCGTCGCCGGCGATGACTTTGTTGGCCGATTGCTCGAACGGGAGGAGGATGTTCAGCCCCATTGAATTTTCCCGGCCCGCACCCAGGTGTCCCGCCTCCATGATCCCGCTGGCCGCGCCGGTGATGATCAGCCAACGGTTGGCGGCCATCGCGCGGCCGAACTCCACGGCCATTTGGTAAGCGGGCCGTTCGGGCGGCGTCCGCGCCGAGCCGAACATCGTTACCTTGCGCAGCCGGCGATACGGCGAAAAGACTTTGAAGGCGTAGCGCAACTCGCGGAGCGTGCGGCGGATGATTTTCAAGTCGCCACGGCTGGGATGATCCCCTGCCATGTGGTCGGCCGACTCCTTGATCTGTGCGATCAATTCCGCAATGTGCTTCGCGGCAAGAGCTTCATCGGGTTCGGAATCGGGATCTGCAGCGTCGGGGGATGCGTTCACGGAATCGTAATCGAGCATGAGAGGTGATAGGAAGGATGAATGTTGAATGCTGAACATTAAGCAGCCATCGGGTATCGACCGAAGACTGGACAGAGAATGTCCGGCGAAGGAAAGGCGAACAATAACTCTTTTTTAAGCCGAAGAATTCATTCAGCATTTCGCTTTCAATCTTACTTCCGGATCCCCAAATTCTCCAGTCTCAAGAAACGCCGCCAGCCCGGGGTGCTGGGAACCGGGCTGGTAAAATGCGTATTATGGGTAGTTGTCTCTTGTGCCGTCAAGCGGAAGGGCGGCGATAATGCTGGTAAGCGAGGAGGACTTCATAAAGGTCCATTGAGATGGAGATTTCGTCGTCGGCGAAATCTCGCAGCCATGTGCGGCGCGACTGTACGGCATCGGCCAGGAGCGGCATAACCTCCATGAGTGGTACGGTTACCTTCTCGTGGGCGATTTCGGCCGTATTTTCCTTGGTGGTTTCATCTTGGGGGCCGTAGTAAACGCGTAAATGACTTGCATTCATGGCACTTGATCCTTCCATGGAGCGCCCACCCTGTCTGTGTTGCGTTATATCGGCAGGAGGCATCTTGCGGATTTGATCTTTTTGGAGGAAAATACTGGTTTTGCACGCCAACACTGTTGGCGCGATGATAACCGGGAAACCGATTAAGACCTTTATGCCGAGAACGGTCAGGGTCGCGGTAAACTTTTTCGAGAACGGGCGATAAGGATAATTTTCGCCGTTTTCTAGTAAAAAAGCGGTTTCCCAAAATAATTCCGAGTCATATCCCTAAGCCTTAGGGCCGATTTCGGCGCAACGCGTCCCTCGCCGGCAAACCGAGGGCCTTCCGCCCGAATCGATTGACTCCAAGCACTTTTTCGGATTGTCTCTCCCATGGCGAGCACGGTAACGATCGATCTGCGGCAAGTAGCCCGCGGCCTGGACATCCCCGCAAAACAAGTTCAAGCCACCGTAGAACTTCTCGATGAAGGCAATACGGTCCCCTTCATCACCCGATACCGCAAGGATCGAACCGGCGGATTGGATGAAGAGCAAGTTCGGACGATTCAAGACCGGCTGACGAAGATGCGTTTGCTTTCCGAGCGGAAGCAAACGATCTTGCGTTCGATCGAAGCGCAAGGCAAGCTGAGCGAGCAGCTCGCCAAGCAAATCCTCGCCGCGGCGACGACGAAGCGGCTCGAGGACCTGTACTTGCCCTTCAAGCCCAAGAAGCAAACGCTGGCCACGACCGCGCGCAGCCGGGGATTGGAAGGACTGGCGCGGGAAATCCTGGAGGCCGATCCGCTATGCGCGAAGCTCGACGCCCGGGCCGCCGATTACGCCAGCGCGGATCGCCAAGTGCCCTCCGGGGCCGACGCCTTGCTGGGCGCGGGCCACATCCTCGCCGAGCAATTCAGCGAGCACGCCGAAGTGCGGCAGCGCCTCCGCGAGATCATGCAGCGCACGGGAGTGATCGTCAGCACGCGGATCGCGCCCGAAATCAAGACCGCGCCCGCGCCTTCGCCCGCTTTGGAGAAATCGGAAAAGCTCGCGCCGGGCACGCACAGCGTCGATGCCGTGGCGCCGGCACACGATGCGCAGGGCATCGCCACGCACGCCGAAGCGGCCGATCTGCCCGAGCCGGTTTCCCAGGAATCGACCGCCGCGGCGGAACCCCTCGACGGCGAAGCGCGGAACGCCGTCGCCGTTTCGACGGCCACGGCGGGCAGCGCGTCGGAAGCCATTCACGCCGCCGACTCGATTTCCGCCGAAACGGAGATCGAGCGAACGCCCGCCGAGCAGGCAAGCGTTTCCGAGCCGTTGGATTTGCGATCGTCCGCCGCGGAAACGCATTCCGGCGATGCGGTCAGCGCGCACGACACCGCCGCGGCAGCCGGCGAAATTCCGCCCGCCGCCGGCACGGACTCCCTCGCGCAAGTCGCCGCGGCGCAATTCGCCGCCGGCGATCTCGCGCCCTCCTTGGACGCGCACGGCGCGGGCGCGCAGATCGTCAGTTCCGCCACGGCGCGTCCGCCGGCGCCGACGGCCGCGCAGCGCCGGCAGATGGAGCGCCAGGCCGCCCGCGAGCAGCAGCGCGCCAAGCGCGAGCAAATGAAGAAGCGGCTCGAGGAAAAGCGGATCAAATCGTTCCGCGATTACTTCGATTACCGCGACGAGATCAAGCGCATGCCGCTGCATCGCGTACTGGCCCTCAACCGCGGCGAGCGGTCGAAGATCCTCCGCGTGAAGATCGAGACCGATTTGCAGGCGATGGTCAACGCGGTCGAGGAGATTCTCGTGCCGCCGACGCATCCGCACGCCGACTACCTTCGCGGCTGCGCCCGCGACGCGCTCGCCCGGCTGATTCTGCCGAGCCTCGAGCGCGAAGCTCGCCGCGAATTGACCGAGCGCGCCGAAGCGCACGCCGTGGATGTCTTCGCCAAGAATCTGCGGAATTTGCTCTTGCAGCCGCCGATCCGGAATCACCGCGTGTTGGCGCTCGATCCGGGCTTCAAGAGCGGCTGCAAATACACGGCGCTCGACCAGTTCGGCAACCTCCTGGAGCACGGCGTGATCTTCCTCGTCGGCAAGCCCGACCACCGCGCGCAATCCAAGCAGAAGATCGTCGAGGTCATCAAGAAATTTCAAATCACGGTGGTCGCCATCGGCAACGGCACCGCCTGCCGCGAGGTGGAAAAATTCGTCGCCGGCGACGTGCTGGGGGGCGAACTTATCGAGCGCGGCGTCGCGTACGTGATCGTCAACGAGGCCGGCGCGAGCGTCTATTCCACCAGCCGCTTGGGACGGGAAGAGTTCCCCGATTACGACGCCACCCTCCGCGGCGCGATCTCCATCGGCCGCCGCTTGCAGGACCCCTTGAGCGAACTCGTGAAGATCGAGCCGGCCAACATCGGCGTGGGATTGTACCAGCACGACGTGAAGGCCAAGCACTTGAGCGCGTCGTTGGACGGCGTGGTCGAATCGTGCGTGAATTACGTCGGCGTCGATGCGAACATGGCCAGTCCCGCGCTCTTGAGCTACGTATCGGGCTTGAACCAACTGACCGCCCGGCGACTCTACGAATACCGCCGCGAGCACGGGCCGTTCCGCAATCGCGAACAACTTCGGCAGGTGCCGGGCTTGGGCGAGGCGACTTTCGTCCAAGCCGCTGGATTCCTCAAGATTTCCAACGGCGACAATCCCTTGGATTTCACCTGGATTCATCCCGAAAGCTACGAGGTCGCCTCCCGCCTTCTCGAACGCTTGGGCTGCACCCCCGCCGATCTCTCCGACAAGGCGAAAGTGGCCGAACTGACCGAACGCATCTCCGCGCTCAATGTGGACGAATTGGCCGCCGAGTTGCAAATCGGCGCGTTGACCTTGAAGGACATGCTGGCCCAATTCGTCCGTCCGGGCCGCGATCCCCGCGAGGACTTGCCCCCGCCCGCCTTCAAGCACGGCATCTTGAAACTCGAAGATCTGTGTCCCGGCATGGAACTGACCGGCACGGTGCTGAACGTGGTCGATTTCGGCTGCTTCGTCGATATTGGCATGCACGACAGCGGCCTGGTCCACGTAAGCCATTTGGCCGACCGCTTCATCCGCGATCCGCACGAAGTGGTTTCGGTGGGCGACGTGGTGAAGGTCTGGGTGCTCTCGGTCGAGAAGGAACGGCGGCGCGTTTCCCTGACGATGGTCCAACCCGGCACCGAACGGCCGCGGCCGCCGCGCCGCCAACCGCGCGGCGAAGGCCAATCGGGCGAGGGCGCTCCGGCGGAAGGCGCAGCGGCCGAAGGTCCGGCAACGGGCGCTCCACCGCAACGCGAGCAAGGCCACGGCGGACGGCCCCCGCGGCGCGATCGCGGACTCCGGCAAGGTCGTCCCCCGCAAGGAGAACGGCCGCAAGGAGAACGGCCCCCGCAAGGAGATCGTCCGCAAGGAGAACGTCCGCAAGGAGAACGGCCCCCGCAAGGAGATCGTCCGCAAGGAGAACGGCCACCGCAAGGCGAGCGACCGCAGCGCGACCGGCCGCCGCGCCAACAAGGCGGCCAGGGAGGCCAGGGCGGAGGGCGTCCCTCCCGATACGGCGGGCCGCGCCGCGGCGCGTCGCACGATCGTTCGCACGGCCCTTACGAAGCCAAAGCCAAGCCCAAACCGGTGATTCCCCTTACCGACGAAATGAAAAAGGGCAAGGAGCCGTTGCGGACTTTCGGCGACCTGTTGCAGTTTTACGAACTCCAGCAGCAGCCGGCCGATATGTCCGTTCCTCAATCGGCCGATGAACCCCCCGTGCCGGCGCCCGAGCAAGCGGCTCCCCCCACGGCCGAAATTCCCGCAGCGCAAACCGTCGTGCCGCCGACCGACGGCGAAACCTCGATTATCGCTGATACGCCGCCCGAACCGGGGCCGGTCGAAGAAAAAACTCCACCCGTGGTCGATGTCCAAGCGGAACGGCCCGCTCCCAACGAAATCGGCTGAAATGAATTTTGGCTTTGAAGGTGCGCAAGAAGAAAGGACGAATGACGAAGCTCGAATGACGAAAGAAGGTCGAAGCATCGAGGCCAAAGAATTTTCGGCATTCCTACTCCGGATTTCTTACGTCATTCGAGCTTCGTCATTCGTCATTGTAGATCGAGCTGCCGCCTCCGTACTGAATTCAATCCCTTTCGCCTTCCCCTTTCCTCCTTCCGCCTTCCTTCTCATGGATTTTCAACAACGGCTGCAAAAGGCGATCGAGCGCGGCTCGCGGGCGGGCGACGAGCAAGCGCGGGCCGAGCGCGATCGGGAACTCAACGAAAAGGAACTGCAGCGGCTGCACGCCCAGTACCGGCTCGAACTCGGCGAACGCATCGAGCGCTGCCTGGCCCAGGTGGCCGACCAGTTTCCCGGCTTCCAGTTGGAATCGATCGTCGGCGAGCGCGGCTGGGGGGCGGCCATCGCCCGCGACGATCTGCGCATCGACCGAATCGCCGGCCGCACCAACGGTTTCAGCCGCCTCGAGATGTTCATCCGCCCCTACTCTTCCTATCGCCTTCTCGAACTCGCCGCCAAGGGCACCGTCCAGAACCGCGAGGTCTTCAACCGCACCCAATACCAGCGCCTCGCCGAGGCCGATCTCACCAGCTTCACCGAAATGATCGACCACGGGGCGCTCGAATTCGCCGAAATGTACGCGGCGAAGAAATAAAGGGAATTTCTCGCATGAAAACCCTCGATCGAGACATCCTGGACGAGATCGTGCAACGCCTCGCGGCCGAATTCCAGCCCGAGCAAATCTACCTTTTCGGCTCCCATGCCTGGGGCGAACCGGAGGAGGGAAGCGATTTCGACCTCTACGTCATCGTCTCCCAGAGCGCGGAAAAACCGATCGAAAGGGTGAAACGCGCGCGCCGATGTCTCGGCCGAACCGGCGTCGCCACCGATATTCTCGTGAAAACGCGGGCGGAAGCCGAACGGTTCCGGTCCGTTCGAGCCTCGCTCGAGTTCAAAATCTTCCATGAAGGAGTGAAGGTTTATGGATGAAGCAAAGATGTATCGGTCATGGGATGATTGCATCATCGGCGCTGAACGTGAACCGGCGCGTCCCTAGCGGCGCCTTTATCGCGGGCGAGTCGCCGCCGGCTGCCCCGCCGCGCTCGCCGTCCGCCGCCCGCGCAAATCGGCGAGATGCTCCAGCAGAATCCGCCGCACTTCGAGCACCGCCGCGGGATGCGCGTGAACCGTGGTGTGGTCGGCGGGCACGGCGATCTCCGAAGCCGCAAAATCGACGTGCGCGCTCGAAAGCGGCACCACTCCGTCTCCCTGCTCGGCGAAGGGCTTTGCGTACCAGGGCAGGGAAACGTCGCCCACGATGTTGTGGTACTTCACCCACGGCGGCCGGCGCGCCGCAAGCATCACCGGCACGATCGGCGACTTCGGCGAGAGCGAATCGATGCTCGTCTTTACCTTCAACAGCGAACCATCGACGAACGCTCCCGGATTTTCCCGGAAGATGGTTTCCTGCGTCAGGTCCAAGATCGTTTGCGGAAAGGTGATGATCTTTTCCAGCATCCATTGCGTGGTCTGTTTCGAGAACGGGCTGCCCCGATGCGGCGTGCCGATCGTAACCACCTGGCGGACCGACGCATTCGGCTCGAAATAAAACGTCTGCCGCAGCTTTTCCCGCACGTCCGCCGCGGTCTTCAGCGAATCGAGCGGCTCCTTGCTCACGAGTTTCCAATAATCGTCGCCGCTGGGGAGCGTCTGCAATTCCGCAAGCAGCCCGCCCATGCTATGCCCCACGAGCACCATCTGGTCCAACGCCGGCTCCCGCCGGTTCGGATCGAGCGCCTTGTGCGCCTCGGCTAAATCGCCGCGCAATTGCGCGGCGCTCAGCCAGAACGGCTGGCCGGTGGGATACAGATAGAACCAGAATTGATAATTATCGCGAATCTCCGGCAGGTTCCGGAGATCGTTGAACATCTCCATCCAGGTCATCGGACTGGACCACAGGCCGTGCACCAGCACGACGGGGATCTTGCCCGGCTCGTACGGCTGCACCATGTACAGGCCCATGATCGGCTTCGGCCGGCCGGGCTGGATTTGCTTCAGCAAAGCGTCGGGCTTGAGGAGTCCCACCGTGGCCAGCGCGTCGAGTTGCGGATTCGAGAGAAAATACGCCAGCGGCGTGGTCAAATCGCTCTCCAGCGGAACCCGGTGGTAGCCGACCATCGTGTCGTGCGTCGCGAGCGGATCGTAAAGCTCCAGTACGCCCTGCGCGCGGCCGGCGTTCTTTCGCGAATCGATCTCCTCCGGATTGAGCGGCCGCAAAAAGGCCGTGACGGGAAAGCTCAAGTCGGGCGGATAGTATTTCGCGCCCACCGGCTCGTTCTCGTAACTCTTCCGCACCGCGATCAGCGGCACGCCCAGCCCGTGCGTGAGATATTGATTTTTCAGGCCCTTGACCTCGAAATCGGAACAGAACTCGAAGCGTTTGAAATCCGAGTCGCTCCACCGCGAACCGACCAGTTTGCATTCGATGTCCCAGGTGCCGGCGGCGGTGTGGATGCTCCGCGTCGAGCCGGGCTGAAGCTGCTTGTCCGCGACGATGATCCGCAGGCCCGCCTCGAGCGCCCCGTTGTACAAATCGCACGCCCCGCGATACTGCGGATCGTACGGATTCCGCGTGCCGGCGTAGCGGCCGTCGAAGAGATACTGATAGGCGTACAGCACCGCGGCCCCGTACAGATCGAGCGCGACTTGCTGGTCGTAATTTTCGGCGGTCTTTCCGCCCAGGTAGGCCAGTTCGCCCATCGCATACGTCCGCTCGGCGACGGGTATCTGATCGTTGAACGCTTGCAGTTGCGCGATCGTCGGCCGCGGATCGCCCTTCGGCTTGTAGCTCAAGTTGTGAATCCGCAGCAGTTGCACGGTCCGCGGGCTCGGCTGCGGTCCCCAATAGGAACCGAGCTGCAGTTCCTCGCCCAGCGGATTTTGCGGCACCGACCGCAAGCTCACGCGGTTCGACGAGCATCCCACCGGCGCGACGAGCGCAGCCGTCAACAGGACGCTGAGCAGAACCGTCCGCCGCCGCGCCGCGAAGATTTTCGTCGTTGGGATATTGTTCGACATCGTAACCAAACAAAAAGCGAGCCGCCGGGTTTATCCCGGCGCTTCGGCCTGAATCGCTCCCGGAACGAAGCGCCGGGATAAACCCGGCGGCTCGCTTGGCGCGCAATCCGACC
Source organism: Pirellulales bacterium (assembly GCA_020846145.1). Classification (GTDB taxonomy): domain Bacteria; phylum Planctomycetota; class Planctomycetia; order Pirellulales; family Thermoguttaceae; genus JADLEL01. The sequence continues at coordinate 19,207 of JADLEL010000217.1, forward strand.
CAAAATAAGGAGGGCACAATAAAGAGAGAGCCAAAAAGCGTCAAGGGCGATTCGAGAAAACGACCCTCGCGAAAGCACTGCCAGCACTGCTGGCACTTGCTTGGCAGGTCCCTCCTGCCGGGTGGGACTTGTTAGCTATATTCTTCCTTCAACAACCGCAACTGCCCTTCGATCCACTCTGCCGCCCGACCGAACGACGGAAAATGCAGCGCCAAGAGCAGCGCCATGATGCCGGCGGCGGCCAGCGCAATCGGCGAGCATTCGAGCATATAGGCCACGAGCAGAAAAAACGTCGGACCTTCGATTAACGCGGCCGAAACGATCAGTTTGCTTTGCAGCAGGGATATTGCTTGCCGCCCGGCTTCTTCTTCCAACTCGTCGAAACGAATCCCCCGCGTTCCGGCGTCTCGTTGAGTCGAATTCTGCTTGAGATTGCCGAGAATCTTTTTCCGTCCCGTAGCGACTATAATTGTTGGTACAACCGCGCGGGGAATCATCGCCAAAACGGCAACGCCCAGCGCGAGGTAAGTTACCAATTTCGAATCGGCGTCCGTTGGGATCAAAGGCGAAACGACTATCGCAACCACGGCGAACACCACGCAGCCCATGACCAACGCCGCAACGATGATTTGCATCGCCCGTACGCGGCCGGGAAGCTCGTCGCGCCAGTTTGGCAAAGGCATGGTACTCTCCTTAATGGATAGAGGTGAACTGCCTTTTGTTATACAACGATCTCCCCGCAGCACAATAGGGGGGTATTTCCTGCTTTGCCCCAAGATAATCTCCAATCCCTCTTCCTCTATCGGGTGGGCTGCTTCTGCCATTACCCTCTGGTATCCCTCCCTGGAACACTTATAATAACCGGTTTTCCCTGTGGTATTGCAAATGACAAAAGTCGCCGACGAGAAAGTCTTGGTCTTGGATTTCGGATCGCAATACGCCCAACTCATCGCTCGTAGAGTGCGACAGCAGAAGGTCTATTGCGAGATCGTCCGACACGATATCTCCGCCGCGCGAATCCGCGAGATCGCCCCCAAAGGCGTCATCCTCTCCGGCGGGCCGGCCAGCGTCTATGAACGGGGCGCTCCCCAGTGCGACACGGAAATCTTCCGCCTGGGCATCCCCGTGCTCGGCATCTGCTACGGCATGCAACTCGCATGCGATGCATTGGGCGGCCACGTGCAAAGCGCGCCCGCGCGGGAATACGGCCGCGCGCACTGCCGGGTCATCGACGCAAACAACGAGCTTTTCGCCGGCTTGCCCGCGAAATTCGAAGTTTGGATGAGCCACGGCGATCAGATTTCGCAAATCGCCGCCGATTTCCTCTCCTTGGCGGCCACCGAAACCTGTCCCTTCGCCGCCGTCAAACATGCCGTGCTGCCGCTCTACGGCCTGCAATTCCACCCCGAAGTTACCCACACGCCGCGCGGCCAGGATATTCTCGGCAACTTCCTGATCAAGGTCTGCCGTTGCCGCGGCACTTGGGAACTGGGCGATTTCGCCCGCGAGACCATTGCCGCCATTCGCGCCCGCGTGGGCGATGATCGCGTGATCTGCGGGCTCTCCGGCGGCGTCGATTCGGCCGTCACCGCCGCGCTCATTTCGCAGGCCGTCGGCGACCAGCTTTCCTGCATTCTCGTCGATAACGGCCTGCTCAGAAAGGCCGAGGAAGAGGCGGTCATCCGCGAGTTTACCAATCACTTCAAGGCCGATCTGCACGTCGTCCATGCCGAGGAAAAATTTCTCGAAGCCCTCGCCGGCGTCGTCGAGCCGCAGGAGAAGCGCAAACGCATCGGCCATGCGTTCATCGAGTGCTTTAGCGACGAAGCGGCGAAGATCGAGAACGCGAAATTCCTCGCCCAGGGCACGCTCTATCCCGACGTGATCGAAAGCGGCGGCACGCCCGACGGCCCGGCGGCGACCATCAAGCTGCACCACAACGTGGGCGGACTGCCCGAAGATTTGGCCTTCGAACTGATCGAGCCGCTCCGCGACCTGTTCAAGGACGAAGTCCGCGCGCTGGGCCTGCAATTGGGGCTGCCCGAGGACGTCGTCTGGCGGCATCCCTTCCCCGGACCGGGCTTGGCCGTGCGCTGTCTGGGCGAAGTTGCGAAAATCAGGCTCGACACGCTCCGCGACGCCGACGCCATCGTGATCGAAGAGATCAAAAAGGCCGGCCTTTATCGCAAAACCGCGCAAGTTTTCGCGGTGCTGCTGCCGGTGCAAAGCGTGGGCGTGATGGGCGATGCCCGCACCTACGCCGACGTCGTTGCCGTCCGCGCCATCGCAACGGAAGACTTCATGACCGCCGACTGGTGCCATTTGCCCTACGATCTTTTGGCCCGCATCTCCACCCGCATCATCAACGAAGTGCAGGGCGTCAATCGCGTCGTGTACGATATCAGCAGCAAACCTCCGGCCACCATCGAGTGGGAATGAGGAGGGGGCTTGCGCATCGTCATCAAGAAATTTTGTAAGCATCCACGCCCCGGTCGGGGACTGGTCCATTTTTCGGCGTGAAAACGTATTTTGTGGACAAACGGTAGGCCGAAAACATGGACCTGTCCCCTTCCCGCGGCGCAAGGGGGACAGTCCCATTTTTGCGGCGATTAAACACATTTACGGCACCATCATCTTTTGCGCCGCAAAAATCGGGACAGTCCCCTGTGAACGGTTACGAAATTTTCAGCTCTCTTGAAAATGCAAAGTTAGCGGTCCTGCAAATACTATCCGACGGATTAACGCGACAATTTTATACCGTTGCTTCAGGGATGGCGGTACGACTGCCATCCCAACTCCCTGTCGTTTTACGATTATCGAACCCCAAGCATAACGGCATCCGTCCACTATGACCCGCGAAATCCCCATCGGCATCGATCTCGGCACCACCTTCTCGGCGGTGTCGTATATCGACCATGCCGGGCATACCCTGGTGATTCGCAATGCCGAAGGAGAAATTCTCACGCCTAGCGTGGTGCTTTTCGGCGAGAACGAAGTCATCGTCGGCAAGGAGGCTCGAAACGCCGCCGCGGTCCAACCCGACCTGGTGGCGCAGTGGGTCAAACGCGACATGGGTTCGCCGTTTTACACGCGGCCCATCCACGGCCAAAAGTTGCCGCCCGAAGTGATCCAAGGCTGCATCCTCCGGAAACTCAAGCTCGATATCCAGCGCACGCTGGGCCGCGTCGATCGCGTGGTGGTAACCGTGCCGGCCTATTTCGACGAAATCCGCCGCAAAGGCACCGCCGACGCCGCCGAAATGGCGGGACTGAAAATCCTCGATATCGTCAACGAGCCGACCGCCGCCGCGCTCGCGTTCGGCGAAACGCTGGGTTATCTCTCGCCCACCGGCGCGCCGCAAAAGGAGATGACCATCTTCGCGTACGATCTCGGCGGCGGCACCTTCGACGCCACGCTGTTGAAACTCGCGCCGGGCGATATCCGCACCCTCGCCACCGACGGCGACGTGATGCTCGGCGGGCACGATTGGGACCTGCGGCTGGCCGACTTCGCCGCCGACGCCTTTCAAAAGCAGCACGGCCTCGATCCCCGAAAAAATCCCGCCGCCATGAACCGTACGCTGGCGGCGGCCGTCGAAGCGAAACATACGCTCAGTGCCCGCGTGCGCGCCTCACTCCGCGTGGAAATGGCCGGCCGCGCGAGCGAAGTCCAAATAACGCGGGAGCAGCTCGAGGAAATGACCGCCGACCTGCTCGAACGCACTTCCTACACCACGCGGCAATTGCTGGCCGCCGCCGGGCTGGAGTGGAAGGACATCGACCGGCTGCTGCTGGTGGGCGGATCGACGCGGATGCCGATGGTCGTGAACGCGCTCCGCCGGATGAGCGGCCTGGAGCCCGACCACACCGTAAATCCCGATGAAGCCGTCGCCCGCGGCGCCGCGCTTTATGCGGGCTATCTGCTCGCCAAGGAATCGGGCGACGTGCGGAAAGCGGCATTCGAGATCACGAACGTGAATTCGCACAGCCTGGGCGTGGAGGGGATCGATCCCGACACCTTGCGGAAGAAAAACTTCGTGCTCATCCCCCGCAACACGTCTTTGCCCGCCAAAGCGACCGAGCGCTTCTCGACCAAAATGGAAGGACAGCGTTCGATCGTGCTCAGAGTTCTCGAGGGCGAGAGTACGATTCCCGGCGAATGCACGGCCATCGGACGGACCGCGATCCGCGATCTGCCCGCCGGACTCATCAAAGGCTGGCCTATCGACGTTACTTTCGAATACGGCAGCAACGGCCGGCTAAGCGTCCACGCGGTGGTGCCGGGCACCAGTCACGAAGCGAAATTGGATTTGGAACGCGACTCCGGCATGACGCGCGAAGGCATCGAACAATGGAAACGCTCCGTCGGTGAAGCCGCCGGATTCAACTCCTTCGAGTCGATGCTCCAAGACGTGCTGGGCATCAACATCCCCCTCGCTCCGTCAATCGAGAATCCCGAAGCCTCCCCTCTCCGGGCACCGACCGATGGTCGGTCGGCGGGCGCCACGGAGTGTTCGGGGCCGGGGGTGAGGGCTTATGATTCCGCGCCTTTGGACGATTCCCCGGCTGAAAAACTTTCCCCCATCCCCCCATGCAAGCCCGGCGCGTCTGCCCTGCGAACCTTCGCCGCCAAGCCGCAATCGCTGGCCGGCGCCGCTCCGCTCTGGGAGGAAGCGGAGCATATCCCGGTGGAAAATACCGTTGAATTCGCCCCGGAGAAGCCCAATGGAAAACCGCCTTCCGCCGGCATGTCGCTTTCGAGGGTGCTGTTCAACGCGATCGGTTTTGCCGTTTTTTCCGCCTTCGGCTTGGCATTGGGTTATGCGATATTACACTATATAATGCCCGATAAGTTCAAATGGCCTTGGTAAATACTCGTTCCCACGCTCCGCGTGGGAACGCGCCTCCGCGACGCTCCGCGTCGCTGAGGCGCCGAGCGACATCGAACCAGACCTTCGCGCCGCGGACGCCGGAGCGTCCGGCAATTGCGTTCCCACGCGGAGCATGGGAACGAGGATAGTTTATGACTCGCGAAACGATACCCGCCGTCGGCATCGACTTGGGCACGACCTTCTCGGCCGTGGCGAAGCTCGACGAGCGCGGCTTGCCGCTGACGCTGGTCAACGCCGAGGGCGATCACCTCACGCCCAGCGTGGTGCTGTTCGACGGCGACGACGTGATCGTGGGCAAGGAGGCATTGAAGGCGATCGCCGTCGAAGCTCCCCGCGTGGCCGAATGCTCGAAGCGCGATGTCGGCCACCGCGCGTTCCACAAGACGCTGCAAGGCAAGAAGTATCCCCCCGAGGTAATCGAGGCGTTCATCCTCGACAAACTCCGCCGCGACGCCCAGCTTCAAATCGGCCCTTTCAGCAAGGTCGTCATCACCGTGCCGGCCTACTTCGACGAGGTCCGCCGCAAAGCCACCCAGGACGCCGGCTACATGGCGGGCTTCGAGGTGCTGGACATCATCAACGAACCCACCGCCGCCGCCGTGGCCTTCGGCTTCCAGCAGGGATACCTCAACGAAGAGGGGAGCACCTCCGAACCGCAGCACGTCTTGGTCTATGATTTGGGCGGCGGCACGTTCGACGTTACCGTGATGGAAATCCGCGGCACCGAGTTCATCGCTCTCGCCACCGACGGCGACGTCCGCTTGGGCGGCTACGACTGGGACCAGCGGCTGGTCGATATCGCGGCCGAATCATTCCTCCGGCGGCACAAGTTCGATCCGCGCGAGGATCCCATCGCCGCCGGCAAGCTGTGGCGCGAATGCGAGGACGCCAAGCGCACGCTTTCGGTCCGCTCGAAAGCCGCCGTGGCGTGCGATCACAAGGGCTGCTCCGCGCGGATCGAAATCACCCGGCGGCAGTTCGAGGAAGCCACGCTCGATCTCCTGGACCGCACCCGCTTCACCACCGCGCAAAGCTTGAAGGCGGCGGGCCTCGATTGGTCCGATATCGACCGCTTGCTTCTGGTCGGCGGATCGATCCGCATGCCGATGGTCCACGCCATGCTGCGGCAACTTTCGGGCAAGGAACCGGACGCCTCGGTCGCCGCCGACGAAGCCGTCGCTTTGGGCGCATCCCTGCACGCGGGCCTGATCCTCGCCCAACGGCAAGGAAATCCGCCGACCTTCACCATCAAAAACGTCAACTCGCACAGCTTGGGCGTGGTCGGCGTCGATCCCTTGACCGGCCGCCGCCGCAACGGCACGCTCATCCCCCGCAACACGCCGCTGCCGGTTACCGCCAAGCGGACCTTCAAAACCCGCAAGGAAAACCAGCGCTCGATCCTCGTCGAAATCGTCGAAGGCGAGAGTCCCTCGGCAGACGACTGCACCCGCATCGGCAAGTGTTCCGTGCGGCGCCTGCCCGAAAATATGCCGGCCCAGTCGCCGGTGGACGTGCTCTTTCACTACGAACCCAACGGCCGGTTGAAAGTCCGCGTCATCGTGCCCGGCGCGGACCGCCAAATCGCCACCGAAATCGTCCGCGAAAACAGCCTCGCCAAGGAACACCTCGACGGCTGGCGGAAATTCATCTGCGGACTGGAGCCGACGGAGTATCGATAAGAAGTATGAAGGATGAAGTATGAAGGAAGAATGTAACATGGTCTTAGGTCTTGGTTTTTTGGTCTTCGCCAAGCCCTAAGATCCAAGTCCTAAGCCCCAAGTCCCAAGCCCTAAAATCCAAGTCCTAAGACCCAAGTCCTAAGCCCCAAGACCAGAATCCTTAAAACCAAAACCTGTCCATTAGGAGCCATTGCCATGAAACGCCGCGAAATGTTGCTCACGACCGGAGCCGCCCTGCTGGGCATTTCCGCCTTCCCCTTTGGCTGGGTGGCGGCGGCCGACGATAAGAAGAAGTCCAAAATCCTGTATTTCACGAAAAGCGCCGGCTTCGTGCATTCGGTCGTCGATCGCAAGGGAAAGCCGCTGGCCTTCTCCGAAAAAATCCTCACCCAGTTGGGCGAGAAACACGGCTTCGAGGTGGTCTGTAGCCAAGACGCCGCCGTCTTCGACGGCGATCTGGCCCAATTCGACCAATTTGTCTTTTACACCACGGGCGAACCGTTCAGCAAGGCACAGAAACGAAAACTGCTTGATGCCGTAACCGCCGGCAAGCCTTTCGTGGGCATCCACGCCGCGACCGACACCTACCGCGGCAAGAAGGAAATCGATCCCTTCATCGCCATGATCGGCGGAGAATTCCTCAACCACGGCGAACAGCAAAAGGCGAAGCTGAAAGTCGTCTCGCCGCGGTTCCCCGGCGCGAAGGACCTCGGCGATGGATTTAAGATGACCGAAGAATGGTACGCCTGCAAGAATTTCGCCAAGGACATGCACGTCATCCTGCTGCAGGAGACCAAAGGTATGAAGGGCGAGATGTACAAGCGACCCGACTTCCCCGCCACCTGGGCGAAAATGTCCGGCAAGGGCCGCGTCTTCTATACCTCGATGGGACACCGCGAAGACGTTTGGGAAAACAAAATATTCCAGGACGTGCTCCTCGGCGGCCTCTCCTGGGCACTGGGCAACGTCGAGGCCGACATCGCTCCCAACCTCGCCCAAGTCGCCCCGGAAGCGAACGGGTAGATATTAACGAGGCTTCGCAGGGTGCCACGGATGGCTTGTCCATCCGTGTTTCCCGCACTGATGGACTTTTCCAGCAGTGCCGACAACGAAGATGCAATGAATCGAAAATAAGGGCAAAAAAGATTACCACGGAGACTCGGAAACGTACTCGCCGGTAAAAAAAATAGCAATCGCGCAAAGGGGATAAATCACGACGAAAAACTCCGTGTCTCCGTGGTACTATTACTCGTTCCCAAATTCCCCCCGGGAATGAGTGAAATCAGTGAACCTCCAGCGCTTGGTTCAGGTCGGCGATTAGGTCTTCGGCGTTTTCGATGCCGCAAGCCAGCCGGATCATGTTGTCGGGGATGTTCCACTGCCGGCGCTGCTCGGGGGAATAATCGTAGTAGCTCAAGACGAGCGGCTGCTCGATGAGCGATTCCACGCCGCCTAAGCTGGGCGCGATGTGCGGAACGCGGACCGCATCGACCACGTCGGCGGTCTGCCGCCAGTCGGCGTTTTTTACGGTGAAGGTAACTACGCCGCCGCAGCCGCGCATGGTTCGCCGCGCGAGTTCGTGCTGCGGATGGCTCGATAGGCCGGGATAGTAAACCGTCTCGATCCGCGGATGGCCGGCCAAAAACTCCGCCACGGCTTGGCCGTTGGCGTTGTGCCGCTCGATGCGCAGTTCGAACGTTTTCAGGCCCCGGAGAAGCAGATGCGCGACTTGCGGGCTGCCCATCAGGCCCAAGAGGCCGCGGAAATTCCGCAGCGGCTCCATTTTTTCCCGCGAGCCGAGGACCACGCCCGCCAACAGGTCGTTGTGGCCGCCGAAATACTTGGTGCAGGAGTGCAACACGTAATCGATGCCGTAATCCAGCGGGCGGATGTTGTAGGGCGTGGCCAGCGTGGCGTCGATGGCCGTTTCGACGCCGCGCCGCTGCCCCAAGGCCGCGATCCGCTCCAGATCGAGCACGCTCAGGTGCGGATTGGTGGGGAGTTCGCCGAAAATGAGCCGCGTGGCGGGCGAAATCGCCGCCTCCAATGCGGCGTAATCGCAAGCCGGCACGAGCCGCGTAGTTATCCCGAAGCGGGGCAAGGTCTCGAGGCAAAGGTCGCGGGTCCGCAAATAGCACTCGTCGATCAGGACGATTTCGTCTCCCGCGCGGAGTTTGCCCAGGAGCAATCCGGCGATGGCGGTCATGCCGGAAGCATAGAGCACGGCGTCGGCGGCGTTTTCCAGCGCGGCGAGTTTCCGTTCGGCCGTTTTTTCGAGCGGATTGCCGTAGCGGGCGTACTCCTCGCGGGGCTGCTTCTCGACGATGAATTTCAACAGCGAATCGCTATCGGCAAAGCTGTAGGTGGAGGTCAAAAAAACCGGATCGGTGAGCGCGGAGCGCGCCTTTTCGTGCTCCTCGCCCGCATGGACGGCCAGCGTTGACCAATTGGGGCCGGGGGAACTTTTCGAAAAATCTTCGGGCATAGCTTTTTCCGGTTTCATGGGATGGGATGCGGTTTTGGTTGAAAAACGGACAAGAGCGAGTTTTTCATTATAAGATTTGTTGATAATTTATTGCAAGTATAATTCTGAAAAGTTTCATTTTCCCATTTTAGCCCGCATTATTCCTAAAAGCGATTTGTAGAAGCGGCATCTTGCCGCTTTTGCCTAAAATGCGGCAGAATGCCGCATCTACGATGTTTATGAATAATCCCGGTTAGCTTCGCGCCGGTGGGCTGAAACAAGTGTATGAAGGAGGAAAAGGGATTCCATTGATCCGCGCCAAGGGTCGGCGCATCGATAATACCCGTAATGATCGCAAGCTGAATCCCCATGTGAATCACCCACGGAAGATTTGCCCTAGAGGATCGCGCGGGCGGTCGAGTTGGAGAGGCGGCCTCACGGCTCCTCTCCTACTCGACCGATCCAACCCCGGTCCGAATCCACTGCATCAATCGATCTTTTTTCCGCGGCGTTTGGCCACGGTGCGATAGACGGCGAGCACGTTTTCCAGCGGGGTGTCGGGCTGGAGGTTGTGCGAGGGGCCGAGGATGTAGCCGCCGCCGGCGCCGACTTCGTCCATCAGGCGGTCGATTTCCGCCGCCACCTCTAGGGGCGTTACGCGCTGCAGCCAGCCTTGGACATCGACCGCCCCGTGGAGGGCGAGCTTTCCGGCGAACTCGCGCTTCAACTCGTAGGGATTCATGCCCACCGCGGTCGCCTGGATGGTTTGCAGGGCGTCCATGCCGCACTCGATGAAGCGGGGAATAATCGCGCGGCTCGAGCCGCAGCAGTGGTGCGAGATTTTCGCGCCGTGGGCGTGGGCCAGATCGAAAAGCTCCTTTTTCTTCGGGGCGAACAGCCGGTCGAAGGTCCGCGGAGAGATGAGCAGCCCGCGCTGCGAGCCGAAATCGTCGCCGCAGTACACGATGTCGATGCGGCCGCCGGCGGCCTGCAAGGCGCGCTCGATGAAGGCCATGTAGAAGCGGTGCCGCCGCTCGACGATCGCCAGATACACGGGGTCCTCGGCGGCGATGTCGAGCAGGACCTGTTCGACGCCGCGGCCGAAGGCCGTGCCGTTGATGAAATCCTGCACGTTCGTGCCGCCGACGGCGATGGCCGAATCGGGATATATCGCGCAGATCGCCGGCAGCGAGGCGTAATCGAACCAATCGGGACTCGGCCAGGGAAAGCTTTCGATTTCCTCCGGCGACTTCCAGGCCGCGTAAGGCGCGCCGACCGGTTCGGCGTATTCGCCGTATTCGTTGGCCATGGGGCGGCGGCGAATGCCCCAGATGTTGACCGAGGAGCCGTCGTCGAACTTTGGCAAGCCGGGGCCGACATACGGCGGGTTGACGTAGCGGATATCGGTGCCGAGCCGTTCGGCGACGCGGCAGTCCTCGAGCGTCGATGCGCTGCCGCCCATCGCCGGGCCGAGTTCCACGGCGCTCTTGATGCCGAAATGCCGCAATAATCCTTGATGGATTTCGGGCGTGGCGGAGTAATCGCAGGGAGTAAAGTCGGGCTGCGCGTGGGCCAAGGCCGCGCGGACGCGTTCGCGGGGCGTCATGAGGGGAGTTCTCCGTGATGGGTGATTCGATTTTATTGGTGAGCGTCGGGTGCCACGGGCATCTTGCCCGTGTATAGGGAAGCACTGGCAAGATGCCAGTGGCACACAGCGAGCCGCCGGGTTTATCCCGGCGCTTCGTCCAGCTAGTACTTTCAACCGATGCGCCGGGATAAACCCGGCGGCTCGCTGTTTCTTTTTTCCACAATATCGGACTATTCGGGGGCGACGGTCATGCAGTCGAGGACGGAATTTTCGTCGCGATTGCGGATGACCAGCGTATGCTTGCCGGCTTTAAGTTCGGCCGGATCGGTCTCGATCCAATGCCATTTGCCGTACTCTTCGTCGTTGCCCAAGATTTGCGGCTCGTTGCCGTCCCAGGCATAGAAGAGGGAATTGTTCGAGGTGTTGTCCCAGAATACCCGGGCGCGGAGGCGGTATTTGCCGTCTTGGGGAATATCGACATCATAAGTCGCGGAACCGTTGTCGAGCGGCTTGCCGTTCTTTTCGCCGCGGCCCGATCCCCTGGGAACGAAGACAACGCCGCCGCCCGTGGCATCCGCCCAGGCCGCCTTTTGCATCGGCGTCGCAAGTTGGCCGGCTTCGGCTTCGAGGAAAATCGCCGCGGGTGCGTTTTCGAGTTCGAGTGAAGGCACGGCGTGCGAATCTGTCTCGTACCGCAAGGCAAACTCGTTGCCGCCCGCGCGGAGTTCCGCAACCAAGGTGTTCTCTCCGTCTGCCGTTTGGAAAAAGCTGCGGAGATTCGTTGTTTTAATATCCTTTGCGCCGGGCGCGGATAGGCGGATTACGCTGATACCCGTGCGATCGGCGTTCAAAGTCGTCTTGAGCCACGAGCCGGCGGGGATGGCGATCTCCGCCGCCGGGCGTTGCGCACGCGCGTTGAAATCCTTGACCCACGGCTCGATCTCTTTCGGCCCGCCCGCGACGCGCCATTTGACGGGCGACGCGATTTTCTTGCCGTCGGGCAGGGTCCAGGTAATTTCCTCCCGCGTCCACGGCTTGGCGTTTTTCGCCATTTCGATGTCTTTTTCGACCGCCGGAAGATATTTGGCCCAATCGAACTGGCCCATCAGCCATACTTCGTGGGTAACGTAATGCGATTTGGTAATCTCGGCGAGTGTTTTCCAGTGTTCCTTTGCCGTTTCGAGGTTTTTCACGGCGGCCTTCTTGCGGGCTTCTTCGCCGGTGGCCAGATAGGCCATCAGATCGACGGCGGCGCGGATTTTCGCGGCATAATAATGGCCCAGCGCGGCCGAGGCTTTTAGGTCCATCGCCGTGCATTGCCATTCCTTGTTGTCCTTGTCGATCTCCTCAGATGCGTCGATAATGGACATTCTGATCATGCTAGCTGTAATGCTCAGCATCGCGGCGACCTTCGGCGGCGTCAAAACACTTTCCGGCGCCTTTTCACCCTTCACAATACAGGTCGCCACGTAGTCGGGGATATTCATCATCGTGTCGTCGATGACGTTCGTGAATATCCACTCGCGGATGTCGTGGAAGATGCCGGCTTCGCGGACGTTCCGTTTTTTCATGCCGGCCGAAGTGTTCCAATTGCCGACGTTCCCTTCGGGATACCAATCGCCGTTCATGTAGTTCCAGTGGAAGGAAGTGGTCAACGGGATAATCTGGCTCGATGCCTGCAGGGCATGGAAGGCAGTCCTTCCGCCCAATTCGCCGAAACGTTCGACAAAGCGGCCGTACCAGTATTCATCCGAGAGCTTGGGATCGTAGCCCATCCTGCCCCAAACGGCGAAGCGCATCCAATTCTTTTCGAACTCGTACTTCCAGTCGCGGTGCGCGGCGGTTTGCGGGGTGTGGTAGCGGTCGGCCCCGGGAATCTCGATTTCGGAACCCATCACGAATCCGCCGGACTCGGCTCCGCCGCAGTTTTCGAATACGCCGCGGGCGAAGCCGGGATCGCCCCAGCGCAATTGGAAAATGCAGTCGTTCCTAAGGTGCCAGAGGAACTTGTAGGGCCGCTGGGGCTGGGTGAACCATTCCATGCGCTCGGGATGCGGCTTCGTCGAGGAATACATGTGTTCGCCGTTGAACTTGATGTCGAGCAGGATTTCGCCGGGGAATTTTTCCTTGACGAGCATCTCGGCCGTCTCTTTCGGCTGCGCGCCCCAATAGCGATAGATGAACGGCGATTTGCGGCCGAGCTTGGCGAGCGTGTCGAGATAAACGTCGCGGATCCATTCGGCGTTCGCGGCGGCCGACATGGGCATGTTCTCGCCGGGGCAGGTTCCCATGCCCGTCAGTTCCGGGTATTCGCGGAACAACTCCTTGATGCATTCCTTCTGGTAGTCGCGGATCAGCGGGCTGTCCTGTCCGTCGCGAACCTTGTAGGCCGCCCTGAAGCCGGGAGAGATATGGATATTCCACGTTACCAGGTAGGTGTCGAGGCCGTAGGATTTGGCCAGTTGGAAGATTTTGTGGAAGTGGGCGATGTTTTTGTCGAGTTGCTCCTGCGAGAGCGTGGTGGCCTCGGGATATTTTTCGAGCCGGACCATCTGGTCGTAGGGATGCGAACTCCAGAAGGTCAGCGCATTGTAGCGGTCGTAAGCCATGGTTCGCAGAAATCGGTCCCAGTATTCCAGATCGTAGAACCAGACGCTGTTTTTCTGGTCCTCGTCGGACATGTAAACGTTGCCCTTCAGCGGCGGATTAAACTTCATCGCCCGCATGAGCAGGAAGGGCGATTCGCTTTTCGGCTTGAGCGCGAGGGGACCTTTCATGCGAATCCGCTCGGCCGCGTCGAGGCCGCCGTACATCGCTCCGCGGACGTCGCCGCCGGTGATTTTTGCCTGGGCGCCGCGATCGTTCTTCGCCACTTCGATTTGAAACGATTCCGGTTTCAAGGCCGTTTTTTCCGCGCCGCTTGGGGCTTTAATCGAAATTTCCAGGGCGGCTTCGCCGTTCGGCGCGATGCTCCAGCCGGCGGACCGCAGCGCGTTTTCGATTTCCTTGGCCGCGAATCGCAGGGGAGCGATCTCGGTCGGCGCGGAGACGCGGGCGGTTTTTTCCGCCGCGGACGCCGCCGCGCAGAGGCACGGCAAGACAAACGCTATCGTCAGATTTTTCAGCGCAGTGTTCATCGAAATGTTCCTCGTTAAGTGATGGTGAGTGGATCACGAACTTTTATGTGAACCGTTCACGCTGGACGGAGCGGCATGATTCGATTTGGCGCGGAGGCGGAAATCGCTGGGAGTGCAGCCGTGGTAGCGCTTGAAGGCGGTGGTGAACTGCGCGGCGGTGCTGAAGCCGAGCATGACGGCCACGCGCTGCAGCTTATGCGACGTTTCGGCGAGCAATTGTTTGGCCCGCTCGAACCGCACCCGCTCCATCTCTGCCTTGGGAGAGCGGCCGAGCGTTTTGAGCAGGCGGCGTTCGAGGGTGGTCCGGCTGACCATCAAATCGCTCACCATGCGCTCGACGGTGATTCCTTCGCAGGCATGGTCGCGGATATAGCGCACGGCCATCGCGACCTCGGGATCTTCCATGGCCAGCACGTCGGACGACTGCCGCACGCGGATTCCCCACGGCGCGTACGCCATCGTCCGATCGGGCGGCGGCCCGCCGGCCATCATATCATCGAGTATCGCGGCTCCGTCGTAGCCCAAGCGGAAGGTGTCTTGTTCGATGCTGCTCAAGGCGGGCCGGGAAAGCCCGCAAACGATTTCGTCGTTATCGACGCCCAGCACCGCGACTTCGTCGGGGACCGCCAGGCCGGCGCTCGCGCAGGCCGCGAGGACTTGCCGCCCGCGAATGTCGTTGCAGGCGAATACCGCCACCGGACGAGGCAGACTTTTCAGCCAGTCCGCAAGCTGCGCTTCGGCCAACTCGCCGCTGGTCTCGTGGACGCCGATGTCGGAACTCGGCGAGCGGACATCCGCGGCATGAAAGACGTCCACTCGATTGCCGGCCGCGCCGAGAATGCGGAGGAAATGCCCGCAACGCTCGTCGGAGAAATTGATTCCCGGATAGCCGCAAAAGGCGAAGCGGCGAAATCCCCGTTCAAGAAAATGCTCGGCGGCCAACCGGGCGCAGGCTTCCGGGTCGGTGCAGAGCGTCGCGCAGTCGGGTACGCGATGCGCGCCGCGGAGATCCACGACCGGCAGATGCAACTGGGCTACGCTGCGGGCCATCTGCGCGCTGTTGATTCGCGAGATGACGCCGTCGCCCTGCCACTGCCGCACGGCCTTCGGCAGTTCATCGGCGACGCTGTGTTCCAAATGCAGCACCTGCCACGCGCCGTGGTTGCGGATGTAGGACGCGACGCCCAAGAGGCAATTTCGGCCCACCGCGCGGGAAGGTTCGATCAGTAATATCACTCTACGCGGTTGCCGCATCGGCCTTTTTCCGTCGAAAAAACGTAAGCCCTGGAGAATATCCCCTCGATAAATTTTGGAAAGGCGAGAAATCGTCGTGCAACACCCCAAGTGGATTTCACCATAACCTACAAGCCATCTTCGGGCTACCCCCCCGTTGAAAAATGGCGAAATTTGAATATCTAAAGGTGAAATGTGAATAGCGGCGCGGATTGGTTTTCCTCCCGGCGGATTACGGCGGGAAAAATAATGCAATCTTCGATTTCATATCGAGAAACGTTGGGGAATTCGCCGCGGAGATTGCGGCGCAGCGGCAATGAAAGAAAAATCCCCCGGCGGAAACCGAGGGATTCAATGCGGGCCGCGCCGGGCGAAATTCTTCGAGCCGCCGGTTAGCGGACCGTTGAAAAGTCCGATGTTGGGGTGGCAGTACAACTGCCATCCCATCTTGGAGAGAAATTCCACCTTTTCAACGGGCTGTTAGCGGAGGATTTTTTTCAACGCGGCTTCCACTTCGATGGCTTGGATGTTTTTACTGAGCACTTTGCCTTGCGGATCGATCAGGATCAGCGTGGGCACGGTGAGGATGCCGAGCTGGTTGGCCGGCGGGCTGTCGAGGCCGCCCGGCTCGAAAACTTGCGGCCAGGGCAGCTTGTTTTCGGCCAGATATTTTTCCACTTCCACCCGGTCGTTGTCCAAGCTCACGCTAACCACCACGAAGTTTTTGCCGTATTTGGCCATGAGTTCCTTGAGCACGGGCATGTCGCGCCGCGCGGCGTCGCTCCAGGTCGCCCAGTATTGCAGCAGCACGGCTTTGCCGCGAAACTCGGACGCCGATAAATTCAACGGTTTGCCCGAGAGGCTGCGGGCGGCGAATTTGATGGGCTTGCCTTCCGATTCCAGCCGCAGCCGCGCGCCGATCGCCTTTTGCGCTGCCGTGGAATCGGCAAATTCCTTCTCGATGCGGCCGTACCACTTGATCGCTTCTTCTTCCTGGCCCGAAAATTCGTCGGCGAACGCCAATTGCAGCATCGCTTCGGCGGCGTCCGGCGCGGCGGGATATTCTTTCAAGAATCCTTCCAAACTTTTCAGCCATTCGGTTTGGATTTTCGCGCCGTCGGCCTTGGGCGCCTGCCAGGCCAAGGCGTTGGCCGCCATCATTTGCCGGAATTTCACGTAGGCCGCCAGGGTTTTGTCGGCGTTGTTCTTCTGCAGCGAATCGAAGAGCTTTTCCAGGCGTTCGGCGCCGTCGCGAAGTTGGCCCATCTGCACGGCCGCGCCGATCATGTCGGTGAGCTGCCGCAGCCACATCGCCCGATCTTCGCCGTTTTTCGCGGCAGCGGCGATTTTTTCGAGCAATTCGGCGCGCTTCTCCAGGTAGGCCGCCTGCCTTTCGGGCGTCTTCGCCTGGGCCGAGGTTTTATCGTGCTCTTCCAATTCGGCTAGCAGTTTTTGCATCTCGTCGCCGCCGCCGGCGCCGCCGCTTTCGCCCCGATTGGGCGATTGGAAAAAGAATCCGCCCGCCACGGCGTCGCTCGGACCGTCGCCCGCCTCGCGCGGCGCGCCGATCGCCTTCCAGCAATCGCCGACTTGAATCAGCGTTCCGATCTGGACCTGGGCGTGCTTTCCGGCCGTCTGCACGATGGCCGTCACGTTTTCATAGACGCGCAGGTCTTTGGTCGATTCTTCGGTGCCCGCCGGAACCGCGCCGGGCTTGTTGCCGCTGAATTGCTCCCACGCGGTTTGCGGTCCGACCGATTTTTGCTTCTCGGCAATTTGTTGGAAATCGGCCTTCAACTTGGCGAGCTTTTCGGCGAGTTCGTCGGCTTTCGCCTTGCCCAGGCCCAAAGTTTGCAGTTCGTCGGCCGTCAGCGCGACCCGGGCGAAACGATCGTAGTCGCGGGTCGCCAGCGCGGCCACGATTTCGGCGGTCGCCTCCTCGGCCGAGATGCACTTCCAGGAGTCGATCGCGCCGTCCTCATTCGCATCGATTCCCCAGCGCGTTCCGCCCGTATTGAACCAGCGGTATTGATCGGCCTTGCCGTTGAAATTCGCGTCGATATCGCGATAGACCTCGATGCCCTCGTTGTAATAGCACCAGCAATCCACCAGATTGTCGCCGTTGGTGTCGAGAAATCGCCGCAAGGTCTTTTCCTGGGGATCATTAACAATCCAACCGACCTGTCCCCCCAGCTTGTGGGCGGTAATTTTGCATTTGGCGATTTCTTGAGGAGCGGGCAGATCGAAATCCACGCTCTTTTGCAAGGGTACGTGCTTAAGCGCTTGCTCTGCCGTGGGCGTTGCCGCCCCCGTCTCGGCAACATTAGTCGCCAAGTAGATTCCGAGAAATAAAGCCGGAGTTACCAAAATACGCAGTCTTTCCATGACATTTCCCTTTTCGAAATATGCTCAAAACGCACAACGCCTGAAAAACATCGCAGCATCTTCATTTCATTCGGCGAATCGAGGTTGGTAACATAATCCGTTTGCGGAAAATATGCCGATTCTACACAATTTTCCTGATTCCCAGACTTCTGCCAGGGAATGCCCTGCTGGAGGGGGCTTTCGCCGCGAAGCAAGAGCGCGGGTGGCCCCTCCCCGAAAGAGCATTTGGATAAGGGGATAAGGGGGACAGGCGCGCTTATCGACAAGAGAGGCGAGGTTATGGTAGTCTCCGGGGATGCCGCGCGCCGCACGAATTGCTCCCGGAGGAATGCTGTTCCACGTCTTGAATCGAGGCGTGGGCCGGATGGACTTGTTTTCCAAGGAGGAGAATTATGCCGCCTTCAAAGACCTCTTGGGAGCAGACCCGCGAATCGCGGCCGATGCGGATTTGCGCGTATTGCCTAACGCCCAATCGCCGGCACTTGGTGCTTTGGCCCGAACGTGACGGCGAGTTGGCAGCGTTCATGGCGGCAATCGACGAATAAGCGCGCCTGTCCCACTTATCCTAGCATCCTAGAGCGGCGCAACGCGCCCACACAGCTCAGGCCGATGCCGAGCAGGGCCAACATCCCCGGCTCGGGAACCGCGGGTAGGCGGTAATCGAAACCCGATGCCGACGCGAGGGTGAAGTCGGAGAGGGGAGTATCTCCAATCCAGACGCTCCCTCCAAGCCACTGCGCCGAGTTGCCAAATGCCGACTCGGCATCGAAGTTCTGGTCCCATGGCCCCAAGAATTCCCCGCGGACATACGTTGACAGTTCCGAGATGAGGTTGAACGCCGCGCCATTGGGCACCCGGAAGCGGCCGTGCTGGATCTCGTCGACGTCGATTACACTGCTCGAGGGACCGCTGTAACCTGCCCCTATGTCATGCTGAAGGCTGGGCCGCGTGATCCAGTCTCCATATTCGTTCAATAACATGCCGAAGCCCATCCTGCTGTACACCAGCGCGTATGGAGTACTGTTTGCCTCCATGTGCCCGTGCAGCCGGATGGAAAAGACGACATCCACCGGCGCGCCCGGTGCTGCGCTGGGCGTGGATACCGTCAGCACATCGGTCCATTTCGAGGTGGCATTGATCCAACCATAATGGCCGGTCTGAGGCGCGCCATAGGGCCTGTTTGCCCACATCGACACGCCGGAACCGTTTCTGCCGTAATCGGTAAACGCGGCCGCGTTCTGGCCGGACGTAGGAGACGCGCCGGCGGTAACCGGCCCGAAAGTTTGCGAGACATGCGTCGGACAGACATTGATACCGCAAGACCATGAATCCCCGCTCAGCGTCACCTCGACACTCGGCGAGAAAAGTCCCGCCCGGCCAGGCCCCGCCCAAGCGGAAAGCAAGCCGGCCAGGATCAGCGCATGTGCGAAACGAAATTGATGCAAGAAACACGAGAAACACGTTTTCTTGGAATTCACGATCATCCCCCCTGCCTCCTGAAATTTGAGTGTTAGGAAAGTGATAGGAAATCAATGAATGAGTGATAGGAAATCTGACTTTTCCCACCGGAAAGTATGATCAGTGAGTAGGAGAATGTCAATTGCACTAGAAGGTGGTTTGACGGGCTGGATAAAGGGGGGGGCAGGCGCGCTTAGTACCTGTCCAACATCAACTCCGCGATTTTCTCGTACCTAGTCTCCCGCCTGGGAACGCAATGTCCGCGAGGCTCCCGCCTCGCAGAATCGCCAACCAAACCGTGTCCGCGACGAACAAAACGCGGTCTTGATACTGAACAGGTGCTCTGGCCCGAACGTGACGGCGAGTTGGCCGCGTTCGTGCCGCAATTGACGAATAAGCGCGCCTGTCCCCCTTATCCCGCCATCGCCTTGGTGAGAATGGTGGCGGTGCTTTCGCGCATCACGCGGGGATCGACCGGTTCGCCGGCCAGCAGGCAGCGGCGGACTTCCTTGCCGGAGATGAACAGCGGCTTCTCGTCCTTGTGGTTGTCCATCAGATCGACGCGGCCGATCGACTCGTAATAGGCGGCGAAACCGACGTTCAGCGGCTTGATCTGCAGATCGCCGCCGAGCCGGTTGAAAATTTCCTGGGCGTCGAAATCGCCCCAAATGGCCGTGCCATCGTGGTACGGCGCATCGGCGTGCTTCCGTCCGATGACGATGTCGGTGAAGCCGAAATTCTGCCGGTAGATGCCGTGCATCACCGCCTCTTTTGGCCCGCCGTAGAACATTTTGATGTCCAGTCCGAGCAGGATCACGCGGTCGGGCACCGATTCGCCGCGCGGTCCCCAAAGCGCCGCATCGCTATCGCCCTCGCCCAACGAACGATTCTTGATGAGCGCCTCGTAGGTGTGCATCCGCACGTCGGCGTGAACGTCGTCGCCCTTGGTCTCGCCGATCAGCGGATTCAAGCATGCCCCGGCGTTCAGGCCTTGGCGAAGCAGCGTTTCGAGGCCGTAAACCAAGGCGTATTCGTGCGCCCGATGCAGCGGATTGCGCGTTTGGAAGGCCACCACCCGTTGCCAGCCTTTTTCGGCCAGCAGCTTGCGGACTTCGCGCGGCGTAAGCACGTATCGGGCGAATTCGGGGTGCTTGGGCTGCGGCAGGACCTCGATCGTGCCGCCCAACAGGTGCGTTTTGTCGGCGTCGCCCTTGAGGACCATGTCGCCGCCGGGATGATCGGTCCGCTCGGTCAGATAAACGCTCTTCAAATAGCGCATCTTGTCCCAGGGAAAAATGTCATTAACGGTCAGCACGGCCACGACTTCCCCCTCCGAACTAATTAGTGCCGCTTTCTGACCGACCTTGAGTTGCTTGGCCAACGATTCCGTCACCGGCAGCGAAAGGGGAATCGTCCAGGCGTAGAGTTTGCCGTTGTGTTCGATCACCGATTCATCGAGCACGCGCTGGTAAGTTGCGGAATCCATCGGGCCGGTCAAAGGGCTAAGCCCGCCGTCGCCGAAACGATAAACCGTCGAAAGATCGGCATCCGAGACGGGCACTTTCGCCAGGGTTTTCGCCTCGGCGAGAAAATCGGCTATTTTCTCCGTCGGAACGGTGCGGCAAACAGGCTCACTCAAACCACCATGTGGAGGTATTAACGAATTCATGGGGCAGATCCTTCCTGCACTATCTAGGGGGTGGTGATAAAAGGTAAACCGGCAAGTATAGAGAGCTTAAGTGAGGAGTTCAACCCGAAATGTAAAGTGGAGGAGAAGAAACAAGATTGATTTGGTGTAGATTTTAGATTGAAAACCTGTCCAAAGTGGAAAGTGCTTATCCTGTCATAATGGCAGACTTGACCTATTACAGAGACTCTACAGGAATATCGATGCATGAATTATTTCCGTTGTGTTTTCTCGTGTTTTTGATGTAAGATACCAATAGAAAAGGCTTTACCGCAAATAATTTAGCGGCGAAAAACAAGATATTTCAGACACTCGGCACTTAAATTGCTAGAGAAGTGATTTAGACCATCCGATCAAAAAACTTGCCATGCGACTCGAAACGCCCTCACTGCTGATTACCGATGACGATCTGGCTTATCGGGAAACCCTGCGCGGGGTGTTCGAGCATCGGGGAATTCGCACGTTATTGGCATGCGATGGCGAAGAAGCCCTGAAAATCGTGCAAAGCGAACCGGTGCATATCGTCTTGCTCGATATGCACATGCCCAAACTCTCCGGCCTGGAAACCTTGCAGCGGCTCAAGGAAATCCGCGCGCTGCTCCCCTGCATTTTGCTTTCCGCCCATTTGGACGAGATCATTATCGAACAGGCGCGCTTGGCCCATGCCTTCTCGGTGCTCTCGAAGACGGTAACCTTGAGCCAAATTCGCAGCGTCGTTCGTCAGGCCCTGGAACGCACCTATGCCTGGCAGGGGTGATTATGGCGAAGGTATTGGTAACCGGTGCGAGCGGATTCATTGGACGGCACCTCGTCTCCGCGCTCGTGTCGCAAGGCGACGAGGTCGCTTGCCTGGTTCGCCCCACCTCGCGCGTGGATTGGCTGAAACCGTTTGAAATACAGCTCTTTCACGGCGATATCACCGAATCCGGCGGCCTCTCGCAATACGTCGCGGGGCGGGATTATGTCTATCACCTCGCGGGCCGCACGCTTGCCTTGACCAGCGGGGAGTACTATCGGGTCAACCAGCTCGGCGTGCGAAATATCGCCGAGGCCTGCGCGAAGCAAACCACTCCGCCGGTGCTTCTGACGGTGTCCTCTCTCGCGGCGGCGGGGCCGGCGGTTTGGGGGCGGCCATCGATCGAATCCGATCCGCCCGTTCCGGTCTCGGTCTATGGCCGGAGCAAACGCGCCGGCGAAATCGAAGCCGAAGCGCGTGCCGATCGCGTGCCGATTACCGTCGTCCGCCCGCCCATCGTTCTCGGCGAGGGGGACAAAATGGGCTTGAGCATGTTCTGGTCGATCGATCGTTTCGGGTTTCATCTCGTGCCGAGCTTGGGCCGCAACCGATTTTCATTGATTCATGTGGCCGATTTGGTGGAACTGATCCTCCGCGCGGCGCGCCGCGGACGAAGGCTTCCGCCGCCGCCTTTGAACGGTTCGCCGCGAACGGGAGAGGGATATTATTTCGCGTCCTGCGAAGTCGATCCCGTCTATGACGATTTGGGCCGAATGATTGGCAAAGCCCTCGAATGCCGCCGCGTGTTCCCCGTGCATCTGGCGGTTCCATTGGTGTGGATGGTCTCGGCGGGCGTGGAGGCGATTTCGCGGATCGAACGCCGCCCGCTGTATCTGCACATCGATAAGGCGCGCGAAATCACCGCCGGTTCCTGGTGCTGCACCTCGCGCGCCGCACGCGCCGACTTCGATTTCCAAGTCGGTGCGCCGCTGGCCGATCGCTTGCGTCAAACCGTCGAGTGGTATCGCCGCGAAGGATGGCTTTAAGGGAAATGGCATCTCCCCACCGAAAGTGGTATTATAGTCCACCTTTTCCATCCTTATCGATTTTTCATTCTAGCTAGAGTTTTCCGATTTTAAGGCCGATAAAGGATGCAGCCTTATTGGTGGCATTCCGGCTATGCGCCACGATTGCCGCAAACCATGAGGAGGATATTTTTTATAAGCTGTTGCAAGGCATCAACTTATGTAAAATAATCCGGCCGAAAAGCGCAGTTTTTCGACTAAGTTCTTTGACAATAAGCATTTACGGAAAAAGAGCGGAATCCGGCTCACACGGCCGATCATTTCCGCAAACCGTGTTTTCCCGGTAAAAGGATTGAGGGTTCCGGCGGATGCTCTTGACATTACTTCTTGCGGCATCTACACTTGGAACGTGTGAAAAATGCGTAACTTGTAATTGCTCTCATGCAAAAACGACCTCTTCCAAGAGGAGACTCCCGACGTGACGAAAAAAGAAATCGTGCGGACCATTTCCGAGGAAATCGGACTTACTCAACTCCAAACGAAAGAAATCGTCCAGAAGACTTTCAACGCCATCGTTGAAGCTTTGGTGAGCGAAAAACGCATTGAGCTTCGCAATTTCGGCGTGTTTGAAGTCAAGCGGCGGGCGCCTCGCAAAGCCCGCAATCCACGCACGAACGAGAAGGTTTTCGTCGCCGAAAAATTCGTCGTTACCTTTAAGCCGGGCAAGAAAATGGAAGAACGCGTGAAGGAGTTGGAACGCCAACCCGCAACTTCACGCACGGGTCGCATAAAAGCCGAAACTACTACCGCGGCAACAAGTTACGACTCCGATGGCAATACCGGCTAACGAGCGACGCAGGATGGAATTCCGATCGGACGCGTGAGTATTCGTGGATTATGCTTTAGCATGGCAATCCTTTTGCGAGAATACCCCCCTTTTGTTCGGCTTGATAAAAATCGCCGAATCCCTCCGTTTCAAATCCACTTATCACAACGCCTAGCGGTTGCTCGGAGCGGTTGCCGACAATGGCTCGGATGATCGGTTGCTCCCGTGCTTAAACCACGGTTTAGCAAGAGGTTATCTACTCTTTTCCCGTAAAAAGCTTATCGAGTGCGAGGACTGCGACAACACAATTACCCGTTTCCCGGACCGCAAGCACCGGGATGGTTTTGGACGATTCATGGAGGATATATGCTATGCGCAAGCTTTTTTTAGGATTGGCTTTCGGAATGATGATCGCGGCCACCAGCGGTTGCATTCTCCCCGCCTATTCGGGCGACCCAACCCGCCGCACGCAGGAATTGATTTACACGTCGGAAAATTTGCGCGCGATCAACGACGAATGGGAACGTTTCTGGTTCCTCGATCAGCCCACGCATTGCACGCCGTACCGTACGCACGGCGGCATTATTTAGCCAAGCGAAGCGGAGAAAATATCATCGGGCGCGGAGCACCATGCCCACGCGAGCCGTGGGCATGCAGCCGTTTTTCTCGCTGTGGAACATATCCTCGACGAGAGGGGTTATGGCGCCCTTGCCAGGGCATGGGGAAATTGACATCCGGCGGATGGAGCCGTTACACTGGAGCCTTGAAATCGGAATTCCGTCTTTACCTTCCGCCCGCTTCGCATTCCGCCCGTGACCGCATCCCCCCCGCGCCTGGACGTTCGACTCGGCCGACTCCATCTGGCCAATCCAATCACCGTCGCCTCAGGCACGTTCGGCTATGCGCGGGAGATGGAAGGGCTGGTCGATCTCCACCGCTTGGGCGGCATTCTGCCGAAAACGATCACCCAACTTCCGCGGCCCGGCAATCCGCCGCCGCGAACGTGCGAAACCGCCGCCGGGATGCTCAATTCCATCGGATTGGATAACGACGGCATCGAAGCCTTCATCGAGAAGCACATCCCTTACCTTGCATCGCTGGGCACGGCGATCGTCGTCAGCATTGCCGGCAAAACACGGCAGGAATTCGTGCAAATGGCCGCCAGGCTCGAAGGCGTTGCCGGCATTTCGGCCCTGGAACTGAACATCTCTTGTCCGAACGTATCCGGCGGGGTCGATTTCGGCACCGATCCGGCCGCTTGCGAGCAGGTCGTTTCCGGCGTTCGGGCGGTTAGCTCGCTGCCGATCCTCGCCAAACTTACGCCCAATGTAACCGACATCACCCTCATCGCCCGAGCCGCCGAGGACGGCGGGGCCGACGCCCTTTCGCTCATCAACACATGCTTGGGGATGGCCGTAAACTGGCGCAAGCTGCGGCCGGTTTTAGGGAATATCCTCGGCGGATTGAGCGGCCCGGCCATCAAGCCGATCGCGCTGCGGATCGTGTATCAAGTCGCCCGGACGGTGAAAATTCCGCTCGTCGGCATCGGCGGCATCGCCACGATCGACGACGTAATGGAGTTTCTCGTCGCCGGCGCGACGGCCGTGCAGATCGGCACCGCGAATTTTTACCATCCCACCGTCTCGATGCAAATCCTCGACGCCCTGCCCGGCGCATTGGCCGAACTTGGCGCGAGTTGCGTCGATGAGGTGGTGGGAACGATCAATGTATGAAGGGGGAAGGCGGAAGGCGGAAGGGGAATTCTGAAAATTACGTTTTTCCAATTCCGCCTTCCCCCTTCCGCCTTCCCCCTTAATAAACCAATAATCGACACCAATTCCAACCACCTTTCCTCCCATGCGCGTTCTCTCCGGCATTCAACCGACGGGCCGTTTTCACTGGGGCAACTATTTCGGCGCGATTCGACAGTACATCGAATTGCAGGATCAGGCCGAGGAGGCGTATTATTTCATCGCCAATCTGCACGCCTTGACGACGATCCGCAACCGCGAGGAATTGTGGCGGAACACGCTCGACGCCGCCACCGACCTTTTGGCCCTGGGGCTGGACCCCGGCCGCGCAACGCTCTTCGTGCAATCCGACGTGCCCGAAGTCTGCGAACTTTATTGGCTGCTGATGACCGGCACGCCGATGGGCCTGCTCTCGCGCTGCGTGGCGTACAAGGATAAAGTCGCCAAGGGGATCGGTTCCGACGCCGGGCTGTTCACCTATCCCGTGTTGCAAGCGGCCGACATTCTGGCGTACGACTCGAACCTCGTGCCCGTCGGCGAGGACCAGGTGCAGCACGTCGAAGTCTGCCGCGACCTGGCGGGCGCGTTCAACGCGATCTTCGGCGAGGTGTTCGTGTTGCCCAAGGCGCGGGTGATCGACACTTCGGCCCGCGTGCCCGGCGTGGATGGCGAGAAGATGTCGAAGAGCTACGGCAACACGCTCGAATTGTTCGAGGAGCCTGGCGCACTGAAGAAGAAGATCATGCGGATCGTCACCGACTCGCGGCCGATGGAGCAGCCGAAAGACCCCGAAAGCGATCACCTTTATCAACTCTATTCGCTGTTCGCCAATGACGCCCAACGTGAGGAGATGGCCGCGTTCTACCGCCGGGGCGGTTTCGGCTACGGCGAAATCAAAAAGGCGCTGGCCGACTTGGCGATGAACTATTTCGCCGCCGCCCGCGATCGCCGCAAGGAACTCGAAGCGAAGCCCGAATACGTCCGCCAGGTGCTCGCCGACGGCGCGGCGAAAGCCCGCCGAAAAGCCTCCGCCGTGCTGCTCCGCGCCCAACAAGCCTGCGGCGTGAAACCGTAAAATCTCCTGTATCCTGTCCCCTGTATCCTGTCCCCTGTATCCTGTCCCCTGTATCCTGTCCCCTGTTCCCTCCCCATGTCCGACGCCGAAACCACCGTGGCCGAACTCCGCGCGTTGATTCGCCATTTCGTCGAAGAGCGCGATTGGCGGCAGTTCCACGCGCCGAAGAATTTGGCGATGTCGCTGGCCATCGAGGCGGCCGAACTGATGGAGCATTTCCAATGGATTTCGGCGGAACAATCCCGCGAAATCGCCGCCGATCCCGGCCAACTCGCCGAAGTCTCCGACGAATTGGCCGACGTTTTATGCTATGCTTTAGCAATGGCCAATCAACTAGAGATCGACCTCTCCGCGGCCATCCGCCGAAAAATGAAGAAGAACGAGGAAAAATACCCCGCCGGGGAATTCCGCGGCCGAGCGAAATGAGCTGTAGATAAGATAGTAGCGATAGGAATTACAACACGGAGGCACGGAGAACACGGAGGATATTACGAAGCACGAATGAAAAAATATTTATCTTTCGATAATTTCTCATTCGTCATTAGCTTACTACTCCGTGCCCTCCGTGCCTCCGTGTTGAAATCCTTCGTTTGTTTCTTTAGAGGAGTCTTCCATGCCCAGCGATAAAATCATTGGCCGGCCGATGGAAGTGCTGTTGGTGGAGGACGATCTCGAGGACGCCGGCATGACCATCGACGCCTTGCGGCAGGGCGACGTGCCGTGCCGGGTGCATTTGGTCCGCGACGGCGAGGAGGCGTTGGAGTTCGCGTTCCGGCGGGGCAGATTCCGTCGCGCTCCTCTGCCCGACTTGATCCTTCTCGATTTGGGCCTGCCCAAGCGGGGCGGCCGCGAGGTGCTGGTCCGACTCAAGGCCGACGAAACCTTGCAGCGGATACCCGTGGTGATTCTTACATCCTCATCCGCGCACCGCCAGATTCTGGCGGAGGAAAATCTGCACGTCGAAAGCTATCTCATCAAACCCGTCGATTTCGACCAGTTTCGCGGCGTTGTCAAATCGCTCCGCAAATACATGCTCTCCGACGTGCTGCTGCCGCAATGAGTACGCTTCTTCATCGGCTGCAATGCCCAACGGATGGCGACGGTCCGGGGAACCTACGAAAAAATCCTGAAAGGTACTGTTTTGGTAACGTCGGCCCAAAATGAGCAGGAGAAAGCGATTGCGTTAGAAGCCGCTAACGGCTATGCTCTAAAGGAGTTAGGTCGATTACTGCGCCCGTAGCTCAATGGATAGAGCAGCGGATTTCTAATCCGCTGGTTGTGGGTTCGAGTCCCGCCGGGCGTACTTTGCATAATCCC
The DNA here is from genome assembly GCA_020846145.1 of Pirellulales bacterium. GTDB lineage: Bacteria > Planctomycetota > Planctomycetia > Pirellulales > Thermoguttaceae > JADLEL01. The sequence goes on from JADLEL010000217.1 coordinate 46,459, forward strand.
TCGATAGATTTATAGGATTATTGCATCTCATGGGAAAATCTTCGTCCAATCCGTAAAAAATCTTTAAGTTCACCAACTTGACAAAGATGTTTGTTGTTAAGTTTTTCCGTTGCAGTGGTTACGGTAAAATTTCCCAAACAGCCCAACGGATTGGACGAAGGTTTACTTAAATCCTGCATTGGATCCATGTCCAGCAACATTTTCCGGGATTTTCGGGGTGTATTTTGAGGTTGATCTTACATTACCTTATAGGGAGGTTTGTATCGAAAAACCGAGAAAGAGCGAGAGCAGCTATCAAACGAGGCGGAAATTTTCTTCCGATACGATATTTCTCGGAAAATGCATCCGATGCTGAATCACGATTCACAAAACGACTTCGTCACGCTGCTGGGACGGCATCAGTCGCAAGTGATGGGATACATATACTCCTTAGTGCACAATATATCCGACACCGAGGACCTCTATCAGCAAACGTGCGTCGTCTTGTGGCAAAAGTTCGGCGAGTATCGTTTGGGCTCCGATTTCGGTCGCTGGGCTTGCGCCATCGCCCACTATATCGTCGCCAATCATTTGCGGCAGCAACGCACCCGCAGCCGCTGTTACAGCGACGAATTTCTCAACGAATATTTGCAGTGGCGCAATGATCGCGAGGACTTGGAACTCACCGAAACTTACAACCAAGCCCTGAACGAGTGCATCGACTTGCTCGGCAAATCGGATCGGCAGTTCATCGAAGAGCGCTATTGTTCCGGCAAAACGATCAAGGAACTCGCCAAGCAGTACGAGCGATCCGCGCAGAGCTTGTGCAATTCGCTGGGCAGGATTCGCAATGCGCTGCTGAAATGCATCGAGCGCAAGCTCGTCTCGGAGGAACGATCTTGAACGCCGACCGCCCCCTCCCCCCGCACCTGCAATCGCTGTTCGACGCCGCCTGCGAGGAAACGCTCACCGAAGCGCAGACGCTCGAACTCGTCGAGGCGCTGCGCGGCGACGAGCAACTCCGCCGCCGATTCTACCGCTACTGCTGCCTGCACGTCCAATTGCATTTCGCGCTGCGGGGCAAACGCGCGGAATCGATTTTTCCCTTTGCATTTCAGGAAAACAGTGCCGCGCCGGTCCTCGGCTTTCTGGGCGATCTCCATCGAGGCGCGGCGGCGTTCGTCGGCAACCATATCTGGCTCACGCTGTTCCTCGCGTTTTCGATTCTCGGCGCGTCGCTGTTCGGCGTCGCCACTTGGCTGATGCCTGCGCGCGAATCGCCGCTGATCGCCACGCTCAATGAAGTGCAAGCCTGCCGATGGGCCGAAGGCGGAAGTCAATCGTCCGCCGGCAGCTTGCCTTTACGAACCGGCCACGTTTTGGATTTGGAATCCGGAATGGCCGAAGTGGTATATTACAACGGCGCGAAGGTGCTCATTGAAGGTCCGTTGAAATTCGAACTCAGGGGCGAGAGCGAAGGATTCCTGCATGCGGGCCGGTTGACCGCCCGCGCCGATACCCTTTCCTCCCGCGGTTTCGCCATCTCCACCTCCGCGGCGCGATTCGTCGATCGCGGCACTGAATTCGGCGTCGCCGTGGATGGGCAAGGGCGGGCTTCGGTGGCCGTTTTCGCCGGCGCGGTCGATGCCGAGGCGAAAATCGCCGCGGGGCGTTGGACCGCTCCTGTCAAGATCGTCGAAGGCGAAGCCCTCGCTTGCGAAGGTTCGAAGTTCGTCGAACGGGCATTCAATCGGCACGACTATCCCACGCTGCAACAACCGCCGCCGCCCGCGCTTGTTCAGCCTACCGAACAGCCCATGGCGCCACAACCGCCCATGCCGCCGCCCACTCTGGCAACCTTTCAACGCTGGACCGCGTTCAGCAAAACGCTGCGCAACCGCCCCGATCTGGCCGCGTATTACGATTTTCAGGCCGATCCGAGCGATTCCAAGGCCCTGGTGAACCGCGCGGCGAGCGGTCCGGCGCTTAACGGCGTCATCGAAGGCGCAACGTGGATCAAAGGCCGTTTCGAAGGCAAGGACGCACTCGAATTCAAGCGTACTGTCGCCGGCGTGCATGTCAACTTGCCCGATGAGATGCAATCGGTCACCGTGGCGGCCTGGATCAATATCGACAGCTTGCCGCACACATATAACGGCCTGCTGATGTCCGACGGCTCGAAAAGAACGGGCCAATTCCACTGGCAGTTGGCCAAGTGGGGCGGAGTCGGCGCGGGGATGATCAACCCGATCGGCAGCGGTCTGAAAACCGTCAACCAATCACACATCACGAAATGGAACATCCCCCCCGACCGCTACCGCCGCTGGATCATGCTCGCCATGGTCTGCAACGCGGCGGCCAATCAGTACGTCTGCTACTGCGACGGCACGGCGGTCGAATACCTGGAGTTTGTCCAGCGCAAGCCGTTCAAAATCGGACCGGCCACCATCGGCAATTGGAATCATTTGGGCGAGGCCCAGAACGATCTCCGCGTATTCGACGGCCGGATGGACGAATTGATGATTTTCAATGCCGCCCTTTCGCCGCAGGAAATCCAGTGGATATACGAGGAGGGCAAACCCTAAGGAGCCGCTACAAAATCAATTGCCACATTCAGGAGGCCGGGCATACTCACCCGGCCGGGAGAGACCTGCAGAAATGCCCGTCTTCCTTATTGGCAGGCAGGAATGCCCGTCCTCCCGTTGCGACCGGCGGTTTTTTCGGAGAGAATAGAGAATATAGAACAATCCGACCGACGGCAGCGGCATTTCCCCGATCGGATTCACGGGAACCGCCGGCTTGCGGCGATCCAAAATCACTAACCGGGATTATTCAAAAAAATCGTAGATGCGGCATCCTGCCGCATTTTAGGCAAAAGCGGCAAGATGCCGCTTCTACAAATCGCTTTTACGAATAATGCGGGCTAATACGACGAAGGTGTAAATCATGCAACGCAGTAGAAACAATCGTGCCTTTACCTTGGTGGAACTGCTGGTGGTGATCGCGATCATCGGCATTCTGATTGCCTTGCTCTTGCCGGCGATTCAGGCCGCGCGGGAAGCGGCGCGACGGATGCAGTGCTCGAACAATCTCAAGCAGATGGGGCTGGCGGTTCATACGCATCTCGACACGCAGAAGTTCTTTCCCACGGGCGGTTGGAGCTACTTCCTGGTGGGCGATCCCGACCTGGGATTTTCCAAGCGGCAGCCCGGCGGGTGGTGCTACAATATCTTGCCGGGGTTGGAAAACCGCGGGCTGCACGATCTGGGCAAAAAGGGCACGACCGCCGAAAAAATGACCGCCGCCAATCTCCTTGCCCGCACGCCCTTGGCGGTTTTCAACTGCCCCACGCGGCGGGCCGCCCTCGTGATTCCCAATCCCGCGCACGGGCTCCGCGTGGCTTATAACGCCAGCGATAATCCGGCCAACAACAACGTCCAAACCTGCGGCGATTACGCCGCTTGCCTCGGCGACGTGTATTGCTACCTCTATACCGCGCTCACGCTGGCGCAGGGCCAATCGCCCACCTATAACTGGCCCGACACCGACCGCCCGCCGAGCGAGTTGTCGGGCGTAACCTATCTGCGCAGCGAAACCACCATTCGCGGCGTCAAGGACGGCCTGAGCCAGACGATCTATGCCGGAGAGAAGTATCTGAATCCCAACGATTATCGCACCGGCATCGACCTCGCCGACAACGAAGGGGTCTATCACGGTTTCGACAACGACACCTCCCGCTTCACCGAATGGTCGCCCATCCGCGATCGACCCGGTTATTCCGATTTCGACATATTTGGCAGCGCGCACTCCTCGACCTGCAATTTCGTGTTTTGCGACGGTTCGGTTCGCGGCATCGCTTACACGGTTGACACTCCCACCTTCTCCCGCCTCGGCAATCGCCACGACGGCAAGCTGATCGACGCGAGTAAATTGTAGCGCGATTTCGCGATCGATCGGCGTCGAAGATGAAAAATAATCGAGAGTTTTTTTAATGACCCAGCGCTCCCAGTTTGGTTCGGAAAACAACAAATCGAGGACCTCGAGAATCGTTCTTCCCGGAAACAATTCTCAGCATTCTCCGATTCGCCCCTTCCGAACCGAAAACAGGATATTCGCGGAGGCCGAAAAAGGCCCGCGCCGCTAGTGGTCCGACAAGTATTAACCGACGGATTCGCGTTGGAGCGACAGTTGCACTGTCGCCCCGGGGATGACGGTACAACTGTCATCCCCACGACCGGTCAAATAGCATTTGCAGGACCGCTAGGTCCGCGCTCGTACCATTGGTTTTTCGATCTTGTTTCAATTTTTCAAAAGGAAAACAGCCATGAATCGATTTCTCGCGTGCGTATTGTTCTTTGTGGTTGCAGGATTGGTCGCCGCGACGCCTCTACGAGCCGCCACGTTGCCCATGAGTTGGATCGGCGCCACCGGCGATTTTACCGTGAGCTCGAATTGGGATCTCGGCATTCCCCCGCCCCTACCGGGCGTCGACACCTATTACCCTGATATTTCCAACGGCGGGACGGCAATCCTCAATACGACCTACGGAACCCCGCCCACCTCTCAGCCCCTGCGGCTGTATGTGGGAGGCAATTACGGTGGCAGTACGACGCCCAAATCGGGAACATTCGAAATTCAATCCGGGGGTGCCCTGCAGGTCGATAGGTTGTATCTCGGAAATGAGACCGTCTCGACCGGAAAGGTAGCGGCTGCCCTTGGCAAATTGGTCATGACCGGCGGCACGCTCACCGTAGCCACCCAACTTCGAATCGCCGGCGCCTCCCAGAGTATCGTCGATCTTAGCGGCGATGCCGCTCTCACGGTTCAAGGGACTGCCGACGCTTATGTGGGCGGAGGTTATAGTTTCGTGTCCGATGCCGCCACGAACCAGACCGGCGTCATCAAGCTATCCGGAACAAGCATATTCCAGCAAACCTCAAACAACATTTTCTTCGGCTGGGGTTCTAGCACTGCAGTTAATTCCGGTTACTTGTCACTTCAAAGCGGCACTACGTTCACCTCCGGAACTACCGGAACAAGCAATTTTATTACCGTGGGATATAGTCCGAATGCTACTTCGCCGGGCACGGGTGTCATCGATCAATTCGGCGGCACCTTTACGGCGGGGAATAGAGGGATTCGGATGGCTAACGGTACCGGTTCATGGGGCGTCTATAACATGTTCGGCGGCACTTCTACTCCCAGCGCTCCCGACGGCGTGTACCAATTCAATGTGGGCTATCAAGGAGGAGGCACGGGGATCGTAAATGTGAGTGGGACCGCCCACATGACTTCCGCGATCACCTTTATCGGGGTTAGAAGCGCCGGGGGCGTCAGTACGGGAATCCTCAATCTCGGCGCGGTCGGGTCCACCAACGACGCGAGCATCTTCACGGCAAATGTAATAGGGCAGTACGAGGTCGCCTCCAAAGGGTATCTCAACTTCCACGGCGGGCTGCTGCAGGCGAACATCGATACTACTTCCTTCCTCGCCAACACGAATCCCATCGATGGAATCTATGTCTATGGCGAAGGCGCCAGGATCGACACGAACGGCCACAACATCACGATTGCGGCTAACTCGCCCATGTTGGCGCCCAGCGGCAGCGGCGTAACGAGCATTCCGGTAACCGCCAAGGGCAGCGGCTATAGCGGCGCGCCGGTGGTCCAAATCACCGGGGGGGGCGGCACGGGCGCTACCGCTTATGCCGTGATGGACGGCGACAAAGTCGATAGTATCGTCATTTCGAATCCCGGCGTGGATTATACCTCCACTCCCACGGTGACTTTGGTGGGCGGAGGCGGTTCCGGCGTAACCTTGGGTGCCCTCTCTCTGGCCTCGAATTCCTCCGGCGGTCTAACCAAGTCGGGAACCGGAACCCTGACCCTCGACGCGGCGAATACCTACACCGGCATGACTACCGTCAACGAGGGAACGTTGAAAATCGCCGCGCCCGCCGCCTTGACCGGCTCGGCCACCATCAATGCCAACGCGACCTTGTCGATTGCGACCACCATGACCTTGAGCGGCCAAATTTTCGGCACGGCGGGCACGCTGTCGATCGATTCCGGCGCTCCGACTCTTGCCGCCAACGCCTACTCCGGCACGGTCGCCCTCAACGGCGGCAATTTGAACTTGTCCGCTACGCATCCCGGAACTCTTTACGTCAACAACGGCTTTAGCTGGTATCATAACGGCGCCGGCTCCGTTGCCGGAACCACCACCGTGGGCAGTAGCATTTCGGCCACCAGCCAGGACGCCCTCCTCGGCGGCGCCGGCACCCTCGGCAACGTTACCGTGTTGAACAGTTACGGCAATTCGCCGGGCGTGAAAGGCGGCCTCGAAGCCGGTCAGAACGGCATCGGCTCGCTGCACGTGGCCAACCTCACGTTTAACGGCGGTGGATTCGCGTATATCGGCAACGCCACGCAAGGCATCGGGGCCTACACCGGCAGCAACGCCGCGATCATCGCCGGCGGCACGTTGACCGTGGGCGCGGAAACCGCCGGAACCGTGCAATTCGATCTGGGCGGCGCGAACGTCGCCTCCGGCACCTACCACCTCATTCAGCACAACGGCGCGATCAATTACCTCAACGGCAGCGCGCTCTCGAATTTCCAGGTGGCGAACGCCGTCCTCTCCGCCCGGCAAACCGCTTCGTTCGCCGATAACGCGGGAGCGGGAAGCACGCGCTACCTCGATTACGTCGTCGTCGGATTTTATCCCGTCTGGACCGGATTGATAGGCGCAGCCACCGACGATACCTGGTATCAGAACGATACGGCGAAGAAGAACTGGAAGGCGAACACCGACAGCACCCCGCTATCCTTCATCGACGGAAACGTGCCGACCTCCGGCGTCGGCGACGCCGTGTTGTTCAGCGACGCGGGGGCGGGCCACACGACCGTCGCGATTCCCCTCAACGTCGCTCCGGTAACGGTAACCGTCGATAGCGCCCTGGATTATGCGTTCACCACAAACGCCGGCGCCGGCATCGTCGATTCCACGTTTGCCACCGCGCCGAAGACCTTATTGATCAAGAAAAACAGCGGGATGTTGACGATCTCTACTCCCAACACCTACTCCGGCGGCACGACCGTCGTCGATGGCACGATCCGCGTCGGCAACGCGACGGCCTTGGGCGCCGGCCCGGTCGGCTTCTTCCCCGGCGCCGCTTCGACCGCCAGGGTGCAAGTGAACGGCTATAACGTCGCCGTGAGCGGTCTTTCCACCGACGCGCTCACTCCCGGTTCGCCGGTCGTCGAAAACGGCAGCGCCTCCGCCGCCGCGTTGACGATCAATAACGCCGCCGACAATACCTATGCCGGCCTGCTGCAGGACGGCGGCGCGGGTTCGCTCGCGGTAACCTTCGCCGGTTCCGCCCCCTTCACCCTCGCGGCCGTCAACACCTATAGCGGCGACACCACGCTCAGCGCCTACGGCAACCTCAAGATCGGCATCGATAATGCCCTGCCGCACGGCGCGGGCAAAGGGAACGTCGTCTTCGACGGCGGCGCCCTCGATATGAACGGGCGCAATCAAACCGTCAACGGCCTCTCGAATACCGCTGCCGTGGCGACTATCACGAACACCGCGGCTGCCACGACGGGCACCCTGACCGTAGGCGATAACGATGCCTCGTCCAGCGTGTTCGCCTCCATTCTCGACAACGGCACCGGAAAAGTCGCCCTCGCCAAGATCGGCGTCGGCACGCTTACCCTCAACAACCCCGCCGACATCTACGGATTGCCCAGCACGTACTCCGGCGGCACCACGCTCACCACCGGCATTATCCAAACCGGCTACAATGCCGCCTTGGGAACCGGGAGCCTCGACATGGCCGCCGCAACCACGCTCGATCTGCGCAGCGCCGCGCTCAACATCGGCGCGCTCTCCGGCGACGGACTCATTACGACCACCATGGTCGGCAATGGCGCGGTCCTCACCGTCAACTCGCCCGCCGCCGCCAATACGTCTTTCGTCGGATCGATCGACAATGGCAGCGGCACCCTGGGATTGACGAAAACCGGCAACGGCACGCTGGCGCTCGGCTCGGCCAACACCTATACCGGGGTGACGAAGCTCAGCCAAACGGGATCAACCACCACCAGCACGCTTATCGTGCCCGTCTTGGCCAACGGCGGCGAGACCAGCTCGATCGGCGCGTCGAGCGCCGATCCCGCGAACCTCTCGTTCAACGGCGGAGCGCTCAAATACACCGGCAGCGTTCCCGTAACCACCGATCGCGGTTTCTACATCGATTACAACTGGACAACGATCGATACCGAAAAGGATTTGACCTTCACGGGCTTGGTTGCCAGCACCGAAGCGCACGGCGCGTTGACGAAGGCCGGCTTGGGCGCGTTATCGCTCACCAACGTCAACAACAATCCCTTCTTTTACCAACTGCAAGTGAGGCAGGGCGTGCTGAACCTCGTCGGCGACGCAACCACCGCCCCCACTTACAAAAACCAATACGATGTCAATATCGGCTATAACGGGATGAACGCCGTCCTGAACCTCACCCACGCCAACCTGCTGATGACCGATACGACCGGCAGCAACGGAACTATCCGCCTCGGTTACGAAAACGATTCCTACGCCTATCTGCCCATCAAGGACGGCGTTTCGGTTACCAACACGACCGACGGCAGCCGCATCTATGTCGGTCTGCCCAACGGCTCCGCCGGCGTCGTCGATCAAACCGGCGGCACCCTGATCATGGGCAGCCTGATCGCCCTCGGCGGCGATACGAGTGGGACCGGCAACGGCTGGGGGGTTTGGAATATGACCGGAGGCACCGCCGAACTTAATACCAGACAAACCAATGGATTGAGGATCGGCAACGACGCCAACGGCGTGGGAATCATGACGGTCAGCGGAGCCGCCCATCTGACCACGCATACCAGAATCTATCTCGGCACCTATTCCACGGCGTCCTGCACGGGAATTCTCAACCTCGGCGCCGTCGGTTCCACCACCGACACGAGCGTCGTTTCCGCGCCCGATTTGGGAAGGTACACCACCACCGGGACCACCGGATTGCTCAATTTCCACGGCGGCACCCTCCAGGCCATCGCGGACAGCACTGCTTTCCTATCCAGTCCCAATCCCGTCTCGGCGACTTACATCTACGGCGAAGGCGCCGAGATCGACACCCAGGAATTCAATATTACGATCGGCGTGCCGCTCTCGAAACCGACCGGCCAAGGCGTGGCGAGCATCCCCGTCACCGCCGGCGGGAGCGGATACATCGGACCGCCGGTGGTCAAAATCCTCGGCGGCGGCGGCGTGGGCGCTACCGCGTATGCCGTGATGGCCGGCGATCAAGTCGATCATATCGTGATTTCGAATCCTGGGACCGGATATACCTCCGAGCCGACGATCGTGCTGCAAGGCGGCGGAGGAACCGGAACGACGCTAGGGACTCTCGGCTATGTCGATAACGACGCCTCCAACGGAGGCTTAACCAAGTTGGGCGCCGGAACGCTCACCCTGAACGGCGCGCTGTCCTATACCGGCAACACCACCGTTGCCGCGGGCACGTTGAACGCCAACACCGGCATCAACACCCCGACGGCCACGGTTTGGGTCCCCGGCGGTTCCACGCTGAACGCCACCTCCCTCGCGGCCAACGCGCTTACCATCGGCGGCGCCTATGCCGCCGCTGCCGCCGTGCCGGAACCCGGCGCCTGGCTGATGATTATCGCGGGCTTGCTCGCGCTCGGCATTGCGCGGCGGCTTATCCGCCGCGGATAAATCCGAGCTAAAGAAAAACTGACGAGAGTTGTTCCTTGGACTTTCGCCGGGAGTCGCATTTCATGCTCCCGGCGAAAACCGTTTCGGCAAAAATTCACCTCGACGCACCTGAAATCATGAGCCAAATCCGCCCCCTACGAATTCGCAACTTTACGATCTCCGCTCGGTCTATCTCTTGCATCCCCGCTTTGGCTTTATGCTTGGCGTTCGTCGCGCCGGCGGGAACCGCCCTCGGCGCGGCGGTGCAGCAGACTTTCGGTTACAAGTCGAGCATCACCAGCGACGCCGGCGGCCCGTTGGATTTGTACGCGGAACTGAACTACGACAACGCCCGGCAGAATGCGCCCATCGCCGTGGTGATGCACGGTTATTCGGGGAGCACGGGGCACTTCGCCAACGTCCGCGCCAACGCCCAGCGTTTGCGCGACGGCGGCTTCTTCGTGATTTCGGTCGCCATGCGCGGACGCGAAGGCTCCGACGGCGTCCGCGATTCCGGCGGATTGGAAATCTACGACATTTACGATGCGGTCGAAAAGGCCAAGACCCAATTCGCTCCCTACGTCAATCCGAACAACATCTCGATCACCGGCTACTCGGGCGGCGGGGGAAATGCCATGTCGGCCTTGACCAAGTTTCCCGATTATTTCCGCGCCGGCTCCTCGTTCTTCGGCATCTCCGACTATGGCTTGAACACCCAGAGCGGATGGTATTTCCTCGGCGCGGCCTCGAACCATCAGACGCAACTCCGCACGGATATCGGCGACCCGACCTTGGGGAACGCGGCCGTTACGGAGCGCTACCGCGCGCGGGCCTCGAATTTGGCATCGAAGAACAATCCTTACAGCGAAATCCACCTCTTCGTCAACGACAACGAACCGACCTGCCCGAAAATCAACGACTCGAGCTACCGCGACAGCGCGATCGCCGCCGCGGCTTATCCCGGCGAGTTCAACAACATCAATGTCCACATCGGCGTCGCCGGAACCTATAAGGACTTCAACAATAACGGCATCAACGAGAGCCGCGAACAGCAGTATTGGCCGCACGGCTTTCCCACGGCCGATCAGCAATACGCCGCCGAGGCGTGGTATCTCGATCGCTTGCTCTCCGGCGCGATCCCGCAGCCGGTATTAAACGCTTCCGACCAGCTATTCATCGCCGGTTTCGTCAAGACCAAGCCCTTCGAGTTCTGGGTGGGCGACGGCCAGAACGCCGCCGGCGAACTTACTTATAACCTCGCCAATGACGAAAAATCCTTCACCCTCGGCATCCTCGGCGGCAATGCGGGCATCACCGGCCGGTTGAAAGTGGATACCGCCGACATGGCCGGGAAATTGGTGCGGGTCTCCATCAACGGAACCGCGGTGGACGAGTTTACGGGCGGAGGAATCTACCAGCGCGCAGGCATTCCCAATTCGAGCACGATCGTCCTTGCGGCCGTTCCCGAACCGGGGCAACTCGGCTTCATGTCCACCGGACTGGCCGGTTTGTTGATCTATCGCCGGCTGCGAAAACATTCCGGCGCGAATTGCCTCACGAGCCTTTAGCTCTGGGGGAAATTCCCCCAAGCCTAAACGAGACGAAACCACCCGCACCATCGCCGTGGCCGCCAACGCCGTGGGCATGGACTCGGAACTCGACGCCGTGCTCACGGCATATCCCCGGATTGCAAAATGCACAAGTGGAAGGGTATTGAAGGCCGCGATCCGCTCGATGGCAAGGCGGATTTTGTGGCGGGGAGAAAATAATTTTCTCGCGTATCCCCGGCATATCCCCAGCGGTTTTTCGAGTTTTTACAAAAAATAAGCCCAGACGTAACTCGTTGCTACATCGAGACTTGCGAGTGGGCGCACGAAGATTCGAACTTCGGACCTCGTCCTTATCAGGGACGCGCTCTAACCAACTGAGCTATGCGCCCAAAATGTCGCACAGTTTCTTCGTGAAATGGACGAAAACGGCCATTTCGATTGCGAAAAACGCGAAACAACGAATTCTACACTACCATGCGAACATGTCAAAGGGCTATCCCCCTGGTCATTACTGTCCGGTCATAAGTTGAACAATACCAACTGGTTAGGGCAACGGATTTTTTCGATTTGTGATCTGTTGGCCGTAAGTGCTTGCTGGATAGGGATTTTTAAAAAAGTGAAATACATTAATTTGGAGGTTTTAAGACATGCTGCATTCGAGTCCAGGAGAACTGCAAAGTCCCGACACGAAGGGGACGGGGCCATGTTTTCGGGCAACCGTTTTTCGGCAAAATGCGTCTTTTCATCGAAAAATGGACCAGTCCCCGGACTTTGCAGTTCTCCTGCCAACCCCTTAGGGGGCTGGCGGGGAAAAGGTATGGGGCCGATCCACTTCCCAGGCGTGAACGCCTGGGGCTACATAAAAGGTACGCATTGGTTGCGGCTACACCGCGCCAGGTTAATTTGCCGCTTTCCGAGATATGATTTCACCTTTCTCATGGAGGCGACAAGGATGTTGCTTGGCAAGATATTTGAGCGGTTCGTCGAGAAAAGCCCGGTACGCGCTGCGCTTGACCCACCCTACATTTTTACCGATACCAACCTTGCCCCGTGATCGGCTCGATTTTTTTGTGCGTGTTTGCGGCCTTTTTTTTCGGATAGGGCGGCTCGAATATCCAAGCGGCGGTCTGGTCGTGAATCAGAACCTCCGCCCGGCCGTCTTTGTGGAAATCGGCGATCCGCACGCCATAGCCGTCCGGCCCCGGTCCGGCGGGGCCGCCGTCATTCTTCGGTGGATCGGTTTCCGCCCGCGCGAAAGCGAAGGGATGACCACCACCCATGTCGAATGCTTGCGGCCAATCCCAATCGCGCGTAATGAGGGCATCGCCGCCGTCTGGGCACCCTTGCGGATAGACCAGAATGCCTTCGCCGCTATGATATTTTAGCGCGGGCGGGAAAAGCACATTGACGACTTCTCCGCGAGAATCGAGAAAGGCGATGTTATTTCGATTGCCCGCCGGGGGAACCGGTATTCCGGTGCGTTCCAAAAACGTATTTTGCGCCGCGCCAAGATGGTCGCGGCAGCAATAGATCGCCGTGCAGGCGCGCTTGTCGCCCGAGCGAAAATCGCCGAGCACCACATGTTGGGCATGGCCGAAATCCTTTTTCCATAGCAGTTTTCCATCGAGCGTTCCCATCTCGACGTCGCCGCCGGCGGCATAAACGACGGCGGCGGTCGGTGAATCCGCCAACCTGCCGACCTGCAACTGGTCCACGTGGTATTTCGTAACCGGCTGCCGGTGGTTTCCTTCCAGACGCCAGAGCCGCTTGCCGTCGGCGTCGTAGGCGTCGAAGCCGATGAGGATTTCCTCATTTCCGTCGCCGTCGATATCGAATGCCCGCGGGGAGTGCCCGATCCCGACCGCATCCGATATGGTCGCAAGGAGGCGCAAATCGGCGGCTTCATAAAGGAGCGCGGGAGAGGCGTATGCGTAAGGCGGATAACCCTTGTCCGAGTTCTGAACCAGGAGACGATTGCCCTTGCGCGTTGCGATGCGCCGTACGATGACATAGTTGTCTGCCCCGAGATCCGTCGATCGCTCGATCTTGCCGGTCGCGGCATCCAAGATCAATAAGGAGTTCCTTCGTATCGCGGCAATCTGGAGCTTGGCCCTATCCGAAATCAATCCGCACCAGAGCATCTGGTCGGCCACATGGCTCGTGGGACAACGCGATTTCAGATAAGGTTCGCCGAGTCGCCAAAGCACTTTGCTTTCGAGGTCGATCGCCGTCAGGCAAAATATCCGCCGCTCCTCGGCGGGCACGGCGTACTTGGTTCCATCGAACACGTCCGACTGATAGCAACCGGGCGACTGCAAACATAAAAGTTCCAGCCGCCCATCGCCGTCGATGTCGGCGGGATAGACCTCGTTGGCGGCAAAGCCGTGGAATTTTATGTTTTGCACAGCCGGCAGCAGCGTTTGTTCCGGTATGTTTTGTCGAGCATTCGAGTCCGTCGCCGGTTGCGCGGATGGGAGCGGAGCCGATGATTTTCGCCATTGATGCATGGCGTCGATCAACCCCGGTTCGGAGTCGAAGCGGTTAAAAAGTTCGATGTTCAAGTGCGCGGGGGTAAAGACCCGGAGGTAATGGTTCTTCCACTCTTCGCGCAGCCTGGCGCCCGACGCTGCCAAATTATGAAGCTGCCCGTCTTCGTCGTTCCCCGCTTTTAACCGCGTTAAGGCCAGCGTCAACTCGAGGCGGTGTTGGATGCGGCGGCGCGAGAGATTCCAGCTACGCAGTTCGTCCCGATGCCGTTTTGCCGATCGCAAGGCCGACTCCCAGAGCGCGTTGTTGCCGGCGATTAGCCGCCGCGAGCTTTCCAACGACGCTCGTTGGCGTTTGAGACCTTGGCTCTCGATCGAGGCGATGAGCTGCGCGGCTTGTCGATCGGGAGTTAGGGACCAGGTCCGACTCGGCGGATCCCAAAAAAGCCGCCCGCTTTCGGCGGCGGGGAGATCGATCTTGGTTTCCGACAAAGCTGCTATTGTCAGCGCGGCGGCCTCCGCATCCGAAAATGCGTATCGCTGCCGGAAGAATCGCTCGAGGAGCGCGGGTACTCCCGCCTCGCGAGTATTCCAACCATACGCGGCGCAGGCATATTCCGGCAGGCAGACTTCATGCGGCGAACCGCGGTACGACCAACTCGTGATGATCGTCCCCGCCATTTTCGATTGCACCGCTTGCAGGCAACCGGCGCGGATGTTTTCCGTATGCAGCGACATCCGGGGTAAATCGATGAGTTCGCCGGTGCCGCTGCGGGCGGCCGAAGCGGTAATGGCTTGAAAGCCGGCCTCCCGCAGCAGGGGCGAAACGAGAAATTCGTTGCTCCGATACCACCAATCGACGCCCACGACTTCGCGCGGCAATGTCTTGGCGGCATCCCGTATTTTGGCGGCAAGTTCCCGCGGTTGTTTTCGCAACTCGAACGGCGCAATCAAGTCGGTCCATATTAGCGGGGTGATTCCCCGCTTGAGGCAATAATCGACAATCCGCGCATAATGTTTTAAATAGAGGGCGCGAAAATCGCCGGCCGCCGCGCACCGCTTGCACGTGCCGGGAGTGATTTCGTCGCCGCCGACGTGCAATCGCTTGAGACCGGGATGCCGGGCGACGATCTCGTCGATCAGCGATTGGGCGAACGGCAATACGTCTTCGTTGGCCAGGCAGTAGCAATTGCCCTCGTGCCCTTCCGAAAGCCGAATCCCGACCGGATCGTACGCGAGCACGTATTGCAAATGATTCGCGCATTGCATGAGGGGGATGATTTCCTGATTGCAGTCATCGGCCGTGCGGCGAATGGCGCAGATTTCCTCTTCGGTGAAGGCGTCGGGGCGGGAGATCGCCGGATGTTTTTGGAAGGGGAACATGCCCGAGTATTCCATCAAGATCGCGTTGACCTTGTAGCGGGCGAGCGTCCGCATCAGCCGTTGCACGTAGGCCGCGTTGTACTGCTGCGCGGTCATGTCGATCTGCACCGCCCGCATGGCCAGTTCGGGCCAATCCCGAATCTTGCCGCGGGGAACCTCGATCGCATCGCTCCCGCTCGACTCGATCAACTGGGCCAGTGTCGCCAGCCCGTTGAAAACTCCGGCCGAATCGGTCGCCTTGAGTTCGATCGCGTTCTCGCCGACCGTCAACTCGTAGCCGTTCTTCGGCAGATCGGCTTCCGTCGCGCGCAGCACCCGCACCGCAGCGGCGGAAGGCTCCTTCACCACTTCGACCGGATCGGCCTTTCGCGCTTGCAGTACTTCGTCGAGCAGCCATCGATAACGGCCGACGTCGTCCGCGAATTGCGCGGAAACGCTCAATCGGATCGACGATTTCAGCGTCAGGGAGCCGGTTCCAGCTTGCAGTTCTTGCGGCGCGGGCAGCAACAACTTTAAAGCGGAGGTCGGTGTCGGTTTTTCCTCAGCCACCAGCGGAGCCGCCCAAAAGATCGTCGAGATCGCCAGACCGAAAATCAATGATCGAACGAGAATTTTCATTTTGGCGCTTCCTCTCGATTGGGGCAGAAATGGTCAATGTCATCGATGGAGGGACGAAATTTCCCGAATTTGCCTCACCTCATCCGCTTCCAGCGCCCGGCCGTACAGACGCAGATCGGACATGGCGCCGGTGAAGTAGTTCTGTGCTCCGAAACCGATCTTCAGCGGTTCGGCATTCGTTAAATCGAAGATTCGATCTTCGGAAGCGGTGCACGAGGCGGAAAGCTCGCCATTGACATAGAGCCGCAGTGCCTTGCCTTTGCGCACCGCGGCCAGATGCGTCCAACCGCCGCCGATATCGCGCTCGTGGCTGACGACTTGTCCGGCGCGGATCGAGTAAACGCGGCCCAGCGTCCCGTCCGGGTCGCGGTCTTCGGACATGCCGTAAACCGAGCCGGTCCCGGCGTAAAGGATGCCTCGATAAGAGGCCATAACGGTAACTCGATACCAGGTATCCGCGATCGTGCTGTCGTACGGGGTATTATGGGCCAGGCTCTTCAACAGGGTCCACTTCGCGTTGTCTTCGTAACGATAGACCTCGGCATGGGGAATCGCGCCGGCGTAGAGTTTGCCGTTATGCACGGTGAGGTCGTTGATTTCGTTGACCTCGCGTTCGCCTTCCTTGAAAGGCGCGCCCAAGCGGCCGTCGATGGCCCATTTTTCGCCACCGTCGTAGCGCAGCGCATAGCCTTGCGGCCAGGTGCCGATGTACATCAGGCCGCGGTAGGCGTCGATGCTATGAATCTGCGAGACGCCGAACGGCATCTTGCCGATGCAAGTCCACTTTTTTCCGCCTTCGTACTTGAAGATGCTGCCGTGGGTTGCGCCGTAGAGCGTGCCGCCGAAGGGCAGCAAATTCTCGAAGTTCTCGCCGTCGGGCGAGCCGCAATCGATCCATCCGGCGCCGGTATATCTGAAGCATTTACCGGGGACCGCGTTGTTCCTTCCCAGCTTATCCAATCCGAGGTAAAGCTCGCCGTTAAAACTCGCCATGCACATTACGCGCGTGCTTTCGCCGACCTGGCCCAGGTCGCGCCACTTCGTGCCGCCTTCGTAAACGAAGACGCGCGGTTTTGCGGCGGGGGCAAATCCCTTACCCCGTTGCGCGCCCCAGGCGCGGCGTCTGCTCCAGATGCCGGTGCCGGCGTAGAGTTTCCCCCGATGAACGTAGAGCGACTGGACGGTAAGATGGTTGGGATCGTTTCCCAATCGGCCGCAATCGATCCATTTTCCATTCCCCTCCCAACGATAGACGCGGCAGGCATTTTGGGGATCGTCCGCGCCGGCGATGCCCGCATACAATTGCCCCTCGAACACCACGAGGCTCGTGATCAAGGCGTTGGTCGGGTCGGGCTTGCCGCAATCGGTCCAATCGCTTAAATAGCCGTCGTCGATGCCGAAATGGACGTGGCGGGTGTCGCACATCGAAGAGTATCCCGAGGCGCTGCCGGCGATGTGGAAGTTGATGCCGCGACGTTTCGCGCCGTCGAACTTGCTGAGAATATCGCCGAAGACGTTGGTCATCGTCGCTTCCGGCTTCACCCAGACGCCGATCGAGAAATCTTTTGTGCCCAGGTGCAACGAGGCGTTGTCCGGCACTTCGATCCAGCCGTCGCGGCCGTTGAACGAGGCGGCTCCCCGGGCGGAACCGTCCGGCCCATCAGCAAACGAAACATTTCGGCCCGCGCCGTGATTCCCTTTCCCCGAGTAGTCCTGGCAGTCGCCCTGTAACTTCCAATGTCCGATGAGTCCATCGGAAAGCTTGGGATTCTCGCCGGCGAAAGACGACGCCAACAGTATTGTCGATAGCCCGAGAGCCAAGAATTTGTCGTAATTCTTCATGGTCTTTCCCTCATTCAGCGTCTATCCCAAACCATGCCGGTTGGGGTGGCAGTTGTACTGCCACACCTTGAATCGCCGGATAGCTGGGGTGGCAGGACAACTGCCACTCCAACAAGTTGAAGTTTTATGATAAGTTCTTAAATTACTTCGGGTAGTTGATACGGCTTGCGCATCGGCCGGCTCAAATACTTATTGGCTTCGTCGTCGCCGGGGAAGATTTCTTGGACGGGGTCCCAAGTCAGTTTGCGGCCGACCCAGCGAACGATATTGCCCAAATGGCAGAGCGTGGCGGTGCGATGGGCAATTTCCACGTCGGCCACCGGCCGTTGGCGGGTTCTCATGCAATCGAACCAGTTTTGGAAATGCGGCGTCAGCGTGAACGGCAGTTTGTGGTCGGCCGGCTGGGCGTCCAACTCGACCGGATCGACCTGATACTTGTTGCGGTCGAGTAAAATCTGGCCTTTTTCGCCGATGAACACGCCGCCGGCATTTTGCGGGTGAGTAACCATTTTCACGACGGGTCCGTCGGCATAGCGGAAAAAAACGATCGGATGCATGCAGCGGAGGTTGCCATCCTCGTAGGTGTGCGGTTTGGTCAACGTGGGCGGCGCGAATTTTTCGCCTTCCACCCAAATCTCGACCGGTCCGCCGTCGTCCTTATTCAAGGCGCATTGGATTTGGTCCAATCCGTGCGCGCCCCAACCGGTCATTTCGCCGCCGGAGAAGGGCTGCATCGAAATCCAGCCCGGATTGGAGCGAGAAACGAAAATGTCCTGATTGAACGGCACCGGTTCGACTTGCCCGCACCACGCGTTCCAATCCAAGCCGGCGGGGACCGGTTGACCGGGGAGCCGGACATTCCACGGACTCGGATAGTTGCTGGCGATGACGGTATGGATTTTTCCGATGACTCCCTTGCGGATCAACTCGCAGCCGTGGCGATTGAGCGTCAAGCTGCGTTGCTGGCTGCCCGTTTGCACGACGCGATTGTACTTTCGCGCCGCCTCGACCATCGTCCGGCCTTCGCGGACGGTCAGCGTGAGCGGCTTTTCGCAATAGACATCCTTCCCGGCCTGGCAGGCGTGAATCGTGTGCAGTGCGTGCCAATGATCGGGCGAGGCGACCATCACGGCGTCCAATTCCTTCAATTCCAACATCTGGCGGTAATCTTGGAAGTGCTTGCACTTCAGTTTCTCGCCGATTTTTTCCGCCTGCGGGAGCGAAACGTCGCTGACGGCGATGAACTTGGCAGCCTTGGGGAGCTTCATCAACTGTTGCGCCCGCCGACCGACGCCGATATATCCGATACCGATCCGGTCATTGGCTCCAGGCTGGTCGGCCGCGAATAGAACGCTCCGCGGGATAAGTAGCGGCAAGGTTGCCGCGCCAGCCAAGCTGGCGGCGGTGCGGAGAAAATCGCGCCGCGTAGTAGAAAACGACTTGGACATGGGCTACGCTCCTCTCGTTATGCCATTAGTTTCCAGGATTGAAAATAAAGTCTCAAAGTTTTTTCGGGCTAGACGGAAGTTGTGAAATCACAATCGGTTGCGATTATGCTGTGCTAGGCTTCTGCGAGGCGGGAGCCTCGCGGACAGTGCGTTCCCAGGCGGGAGCCTGGGAACGAGGAAGATCTCGAAATAGCCATAATACTATACTCCTCTCGTTAAGTTTATCGATCAATCGGTTGAATAATTGACGACTACGATTTCGTAAACCTTGACTTCGGGGACCGCGACATGGACGACATCTCCATCCTGGGTCATTGTCAGAGGAAGATCGGCGGGGTGATCCGGGCCGGCGAGGACCGCACTCTTCGCGCGGCATCCGGCCGGCAACCGCAAAGCCACCGCGACTTGGCGGGCGGGCGCATCCGTTCGGTAATTGACCAAATGCACCATCCGCCGGCGGGGTTGTTCGGTGAGTTCGGCGCGAAGATCCTTCGATTGCGCGGGAATGGACATCGCGAAATCTCCGCCGGCCGCGCGGCGGATTTCACTTAACCAGTCATCCTTTTCGGCAATCCGAATCAGGGCGTTGGAGGGCAGGTCGTCGAGAGCGGGCTTCGCCCGGGGCCGCATCCACTCATCGTGCGTGGCCAAGGGGCCGATCGCGCACAAACGCCCGCCCGCCGCCACGAATCGCCGGATCGCCTCCACTTCTTTATCGCCCATCGCCTCGCATCCGGCAAGTACCAGCGTTTTGAAACATTTGAGATCATTAAGTTGATGGTCAAAGATGATTTGGAAGGGAATCCGGTCGTCGATAAGCAACTCCTCCGCCCGGGCCGTCAGCGCGGAATTTTGTTTGCCGCCGAAGACCTGCGAAGGAAAGCTGCGGAGCACGGCGACGTCCGCTACGACCTCCGCGCCGCCGAGCAGGTCGCGTCGCCGATGGAAGAACCGGATGTAAGGCTCCAAAAGCGGAGACATCGATTCCTTGGCGGCGGGCATGGCCACGATTTCGCCGTACTCGAACCAGCAAACGCAGCCCAGCGCATCGAGGTTGAAGGCCATCGACTCGGCCAATTCCCAGGGCGTGCGCGTATAGCAGAAGGTCATGTTCCCCAACGCCCGGCCCGCCTTGTAGGAACGGATGCGATGGTAAACGTTTTCGGGAGATTCCTTGAAGAGTTCATTGAAATACCCGTCGCCGCTGGGAAGCAGCCGCCCGTGATCGATCGGCGGGCGGATATCCTGAAACACGCCGCGGGGATTGCAGACCACGAGCATCTCGGGGCGCTGCGACCGGGCATAATCGCCCATTCTGTGATAGGATTCCGCGAGCGATTCGCAGCAGAAATCGTTCCAAGCGTTTTTGAGCAAGTCGGGCGATTTGGCCTTGGGCGGCCGGGCGGCGTTCACGTCGTTCACGCCCATGCGGGCGAGTTGCTCGGCGGTGAATCGATCGCGCAGATAGCCGCGGAATCGAGCCGTGGAATTCCGATCGTATCCCGGGCCTTGCACGTAATTGTCGAGATGGACCATGTCGGTCCGGACGTCGTTGACGGCGAACTTCACGAGTTCCTGGTAAAAGGCCTCGGCATCCGGATGGTTGCGGTCCCAATAATAGCGATACGCTCGGCCGCCGTATCGCACGGGTTGGCCCGACGCGTCGAGCAAGAGCCAATTTTTCGCCTCGGGAACTTCGCGAAAAAAGTGCTCCCAGAGAAACGCGCCGCTGCAGGCATACACGCCCACGCGCAAGCCGGCTTCGTGGCAGAGTCGGGAAAACTGGACCGCCTCTTGCATGCTTTGTTGCTCGGTTTTCAAGCCCGCCCCTTTGTAGGAATGCATCATGACGAAGTTCACGCCCAGCGATTTCAGCCGGGCGATCATCTCCGGGCTGTGCTCGCGCCGCCAGCCGGCAAGTTGTTCGGGCGTGGGATCGTAATTCTTGCCGTCGCGCCGCGCGCGGAACATGAGCGGCTCCCAACTGCCGGCCATCACGATCCCCTCGCGCCGCAGCCATTCGGGACGCTGCCTTTGAGACGCATCGGAGGACTCGGCGGCCGCGTATCCGGCAGAAAGTAAAACTGCAAAAGTCAGTATCGTGCGGATTATATTCAAACTCTCAACTCCTTTTCTCGTTTAGCCCGGAGCCGACGGCGACGGAGATTTGCATCGATCCCCACAATTCGCCGTCGCCGTTGGCTCCGGGCTAAACGAGGTGATGGCAACTTATTGCGCGAAAAACTTATTTCTTTTCCTCGAGCGCCGCGAGGTATTTTTTCCAGGTCGTCATGGATTGCTTGAGATGTTCCACCTCATCGCCGGGGATTTTATAGCTTTGCAGGCCGATCGGGCCGGCATACTTTACTTCCTTGAGCGTTTTCAACACGGCGAGGACATCGTAATCGCCTTCGCCCAGCGGAAGGATCGCCCGCTTGCGTATTCCCGACTTGTCCGCGCCATTGATCGAGACCAGGAACAGGTGCGGCGCCGCCGTGCGGATGATTTCGGGAATCTTCGCTCCATTTCCGGTGAGCAATTCGTGGCAGAGGTTCATCGTTACGCCCAGGTTTTTGCGGTCGGCGAGTTTGACGATTCGCAGGGCGTCGGCCGTGGTCTCCGTGTAATTTCCCAGGTGGGGATAGATCGCTACGCGCAAGCCAGCCTCCTCGGCCATGTCGGCGATTTCTCTCAGGAGCTTGACTGCTTTTTCGTCTTCCTCGCCGCGTTTGCCTTCACGGACCATGAGCCACAAGAGGGTGTCCGAGCCGCGGAGCAGGCGGATGGATTCCTTGAGGTTCGGGTCGTACTGTTGCGGCTTATCGAGATACAAAGAAACGTAGATGGCGTAAATCGGCAGTCCCGCCTCCTTGAAGGCTTTCATCCGTTCCGTGAGATCGCTGTCGTTGGTGTAATTGTAACTGATGCCGTCGTAACCGGTTTTTTTCACGAGCGCGGCCTGCTCGGCCGGCGTCAATTTACCCCGCCCCACGCCGTTGTCGAATACGAAGAAAGGCCAGGATTTATGCGGGGGCGATTCTTCCGCACGAAGCATTCCGATCGAGGACAAAGCCGCGAAGATAACCGAAAGGATTATTAAATCCGAAGTATTTCGTGCCATGCAGGTTCTCCTATTTCCAGTTTCAAACTGCCGAAACATTCGCGATCGATCTGCCGTTGATTTTCGGGGCGGAGCCAGGTTTCGGCGTCAGAATCGACCTTTCGCCGTTTGCTGCCGGCGATAGGGCGCTCGCATCCGGAGAAAGGAAGACTCCAAGACTCGCATAACATGCCATCGACATTGCTGCCCCGGAAGCCAACTGACGCACGAGACCGAACCGCTTCCACATAATCGCATTTCACTTTCTTTTCGAATGGTCGTAAGAACATCCGATTGACAACCATCGGCCATCGCGGACTGTTCATCCACTTTGCGCATAGGCCGCCGAACCGTGGAACTCATCCAAGCACGGATGTTGGCGGCGAAGCCGACATAAGGCAGGGCGTTGAGGTCGGCGGAGGCGGGGGAAAATCCGGACCTCATGATAATCGAAGTATTTGCCCCTGTAAATCGCTAGCCCGTACGAGATGGTCACGATTTATCTGGTTTCTTTGTATCGCCTGAAAACCCGCCGGGCGAACTTGCGCTCAAGGGGAGAACACCGGTCCGACCCGGTGGGAGGTTACTTCGCTTTCGCACCGTTCCGGAGAGTTTATGCTCTACGCCCCTCTCCGGGCGCCGAGCGAAGGTCGGTCGGGAGAGGGGCAGGGTGAGGGCTGGTTTCGATCAATAATCCGCATGCATTATTCGATGGCCGCTTAGGCGTTGCCCGACAATAAGTTGCCGGAATCGTAGTAGGCACACTCCGTGTGCCGTCCGCGAATTACGGCACACGGAGTGTGCCTACTACATAGGAATTCGGTAGTTTATTGTCGGACAGCGCC
>JADLEL010000218.1 GCA_020846145.1 Pirellulales bacterium
AATGGGACTGTCCCCCTCGCGCCGCGGGAAGGGGACAGGTCCATGTTTTCGGCCTACCGTTTGTCCGCAAAATACGTTTTCACGCCGAAAAATGGACCAGTCCCCGACCGGGGCGTGAACGCTTACAAAACATTATCGTAATCGAATTCTCCATCGATGCACCAACCGCCGCGGGACAAGATCGCAGCTTGACATACCGGGTTCGCCCACTATAATGAGGGCAAACCTCGCATTGACGAATCCGAAAAAATGAGCGTTTTTTGAATATCGTTTGCCATTCGAGACCAATGAGGTTTCGCATTCTCCTCGCCGAAGAACCGCGACATGAATTCTCACATTCCCGGTTGCGTCATTTTGCTGCTTTCCGTGCCGATCGGTCCTATCGACGCCGCCGATAAGGTTCAGTACAACCGCGACATTCGGCCGATCATTTCGGAAAATTGCTTCACCTGCCACGGGCCGGACGGCGCCGCCCGCAAGGCCGGCCTGCGTTTGGACAAGCGCAAGGCGGCAATCGAATCCGGGGTCATCGAGCCGGGCGAGCCCGACGACAGCGAGATGATCGACCGCATCTTTTCGAAATCCAAAAAGCGGCGGATGCCGCCGGCTGCTTCGCACAAGACGTTGACGGACGAGCAGAAAGAGCTCCTCAAGCGCTGGGTTGCCGAGGGAGCGGAGTATCAGCCGCACTGGTCGTTCGTCGCGCCCGTGCGTCCGCCCTTGCCGGCGGTGAAAAACGCGGCTTGGGCGAAAACGCCGCTCGACCATTTCATCCTCGCGAAGCTCGAAGCGAGCGGCCTCGCGCCGACCCCGGAAGCCGACCGCCGCACTCTGGCGCGGCGTTTGAGCCTCGATCTGACGGGTCTGCCGCCGCCGCCCGAAGAGGTCGAGGCGTTCGCGGGCGACGCTTCGTCCGACGCTTACGAAAAATACGTCGATAAGCTGATCGCCTCGCCGCGTTGGGGCGAACATCGGGCGCGCTATTGGCTCGACGCCGCCCGCTACGGCGACACGCACGGCATCCATTTCGACAACTATCGCGAAATCTGGGCCTATCGCGATTGGGTGATCGACGCCTTTAACCGCAATCAGCCCTTCGATCGGTTCACGGCCGAGCAGCTTGCGGGCGATCTGCTGCCGAATCCCACGCTCGACCAGCGAATCGCCACCGGCTTCCACCGCTGCAACATCACGTCGAACGAAGGCGGCGCGATCGACGAGGAATACCTGACGCTCTACACCCGCGATCGCACCGAAACGGCCGCCCGCGTGTGGCTGGGGCTGACCGCGAATTGCGCCGTGTGCCACGACCACAAATACGATCCGCTCGAACAGCGCGAGTTTTACGCGCTGTCGGCTTTTTTCAACAACACCACGCAAGCCGCGATGGACGGCAACGTCAAGAACACGCCGCCGGTGGTTTTCGTTCCGCTGAAGGAAGACCGCCCGCGTTGGGAGTGCCTGGGCAACGAAATCGCGCAGACCAAGCAACAAATCGAGGTCCGCAAGACCGCCGCCCGCGAGGATTTCGACCGCTGGCTCGGTTCCGTCCCGCTGGAAACTTTAGCGACGATGGATCCGCGCGCGGGACTGCATTTCGCCGCGCCGCTCGGCGAAGGCGAAAACGGCCACATTCGGTACGAACTGGCCGGAAAACCGCGGGAAGCGAACCTCGGCGAGGGCGTAACCTGGGATGTCGGCCACGTCGCCGCGAAAGCGTTCCGTCCCCCGCCCGGCCGCACGTTGGAATCCGCCGAGGCCGGCGATTTCGACAACCACCAGCCGTTCTCCTTCGGCGCCTGGATAAAAATCTCGAAGGCCGGCGCCACGGGCGCGGCTTTGGCGCGGATGGACGATCAAAACGCATTTCGCGGCTGGGACCTCTGGCTCGAAAACGGCAGTTTCGGTTCGCACATCATCAACCGCTGGCAGGACGACGCCCTGAAAGTGGTTTCCAAGAAGAAACTCGCTCCCGGCCAATGGCAGCACGTTTTCGCCACCTACGACGGCTCGAGCAAGGCCGAAGGCCTGAAACTGTACCTTAACGGTGAATTGCAGAGCGAGATCAACGTGGCGGCCAACGCCTTGAAATCCACGATTCGCACTAAAGTTCCCTTCAAGATCGCCCAGCGGAACACGACCTCGCGGATCGACGATCTCTTGATTCACGATGTGCGCATTTACGATCGATTGCTGACGCCCGGGGACGTGAGCAAGATCGCCCGCGCGACGCGTTCGCTCTGGCTGGCGAAGAAATCCGCCGCGGAGCGCAGCGAAAGCGAAAAGCTGGAACTTTTCGACTGGTGGCTTTCGGAATTCGATGAGCCGCACAAGACCTTGGCCGCAAAGGTCGGCGAATTGGAAAAGGAGCAAGCCACGATCAAATCGCGCGGCACTTCGGCGCACGTCGCGCAAGAACGCAAGGAGCCGCCGAAGGCGTACGTGCTCTTCCGCGGGGAATACGACCAGCGGCGCGACGAGGTGCAGCCGGGCACGCCCTCCTTTCTGCCGCCCATGCCGGCCGACTTGCCGCGCAGTCGCTTGGGCTTCGCCCAATGGCTCTTGCGCGGCGAACATCCGCTCACCGCCCGCGTGACGGTCAATCGCTTCTGGCAGGAGTTGTTCGGCGCCGGTCTCGTCCGCACGGCGGAAGATTTCGGCGTCAGCGGCGAACAGCCTTCGCATCCCGAACTGCTCGATTGGCTGGCGGTCGAGTTCCGCGAGTCGGGCTGGGACGTGAAAAAGTTTTTCAAGCTGCTCGCGATGTCGGCGGCGTATCGCCAAGCGGCGGTCGTCGCGCCAGAAAAATTGGAAAAGGATCCGCTCAACCGGCTGATCTCGCGCGGGCCGAGATTCCGCATGGACGCCGAAATGGTCCGCGACTACGCCCTGGCCGCCGGCGGTTTGCTCGTGCCGAAGATCGGCGGGCCGAGCGTGAGGCCGTACCAACCCGACGGCGTTTGGGAGGCGGTGGCGATGATCGGCAGCGACACGCGCGATTATCGCCGCGACGCGGGCGAGGCCCTCTATCGCCGCAGTTTATACACGTTTTGGAAGCGCGCCGCGCCGCCGGCCTCGATGGATATCTTCAACGCGCCGTCGCGCGAAGTCTGCACCGTCCGCCGCGAGCGAACCAACACGCCGCTGCAAACGCTGGTGACGCTCAACGATCCGCAATTTGTCGAAGCGGCGCGGAACTTGGCCCAAATCGCCCTGGAAAACGGCGGCGAAACCGTCGATGGCCGGCTCGATTTTCTCGCCCGGCGGATTTTGTCGCGGCCCGTGCGAGCCGAAGAATCCGAGATACTGAAAAAAACGCAGACCGATCTGTTGGAATACTATCGAGCGCACCGGGAGAACGCCCAGGCACTGATCGCCGTGGGTGAATCGAAAGCCGATCCGGCGATTGACGCCGCAACCCTGGCGGCATGGACGCTGTTGGCGAACCAGATGCTGAATCTGGATGAAACATTGAATAAATAATAGCCCATTAATCCGAAACGAGTCGTCCCATGAGCCGCTCCGAAAAAAATATATCCGGGCAAAACCGCCGCGAATTTCTGGGCAAAAGCTGCGGCGCGATCGGTTGGGCGATGATGGCCTCCTGGTTCGAGGCGGCGCGGCCCGGCGGATTCGCGCGGGCAGCCGAGGCCGCCAAGGCCATCGGCCCGCATTTTCCCCCCAAGGCCAAGCGCGTTATTTACCTTCACATGGTCGGCGGGCCTTCGCAAATGGACCTCTTCGACTACAAGCCGAAGATGGGCGAATGGTACGATAAGGATCTGCCCGAATCGGTGCGCATGGGCCAGCGGCTCACCACGATGAGTTCCGGCCAGGCGCGTTTTCCCGTCGTCCCCTCAAAATACAAGTTCGCCCAGTACGGCCAAAGCGGCATGTGGATTAGCG
Organism: Pirellulales bacterium; assembly: GCA_020846145.1. Classification (GTDB taxonomy): domain Bacteria; phylum Planctomycetota; class Planctomycetia; order Pirellulales; family Thermoguttaceae; genus JADLEL01. The sequence goes on from JADLEL010000218.1 coordinate 3,907, forward strand.
AACTGCTACCGCACACGGCAAAAATGGCCGACGACCTCTGTTTCATCCGCAGCATGAACACCGAGGCCATCAACCACGAACCGGCCATCACGATGATGCAAACCGGCAACCAGATCACCGGCCGGCCGTGCCTGGGCGCGTGGGTGTCGCACGGCTTGGGATCGCTCAACGAGAGCCTGCCGACCTTCGTGGTGCTGGTCGCCAAATCGACGAACACCGAACAGGTGCAGGCCATTTCGGCCCGTTTGTGGTCCGCGGGCTATCTCTCCGGCGAACATGCGGGCGTGGCCTTCCGATCGAGCGGCGATCCGATCTTGTTCGTCAATAATCCGCCGGGCGTTCCCGCCGAAGTCCGCCGCCGCGAGTTGGACGGCCTGAAAGCGCTTAACGAAATGAACTTTCAACTCGTGGGCGACCCGGAAACGAAGACCCGCATCCAGCAATACGAATTGGCCTACCGCATGCAATCGAGCGTACCCGATCTGACCGATCTCTCGAAGGAGCCGGCATCGACCTACGCGCTCTACGGCGAGGAGGCGAAGAAGCCCGGCACGTTCGCCGCTTCGGCGCTCATGGCGCGGCGGATGGTCGAGCGCGGCGTGCGATTCGTGCAAATCTACCACAACAATTGGGATACGCACGCGAACGTGTCGGGCCGCCTGCCCGACCAGTGCCGCGACGTCGATCAAGCTTGCTGGGGATTGGTCCAGGACCTCAAGCAGCGCGGCTTGCTCGAGGAGACCTTGGTCGTCTGGGGCGGCGAGTTCGGGCGGACGATCTATTCGCAGGGCGCAATCTCGAAAGAGAATTACGGCCGCGACCACCATCCCCGCTGCTTCACGATGTGGATGGCCGGCGGCGGCTCGAAGCCCGGCGCGGTGCATGGCGAAACCGACGATTTTTCGTATAACGTCGTGAAAGACCCCGTGCGGGTACGCGACTTCCACGCCACCGTCCTGAATCTCCTGGGGTTCGACCACGAGCGTTTCACCTTCCGCTCGCAAGGGCTGGACCAGCGTTTGACCGGCGTCGAGGCGGCCAGCGTGATCGAGGAACTTATCGCGTAAAGGCCGCGATTTCCGCACGCGAAACGCACGGGCGCCGCGGCAAAATCAGAGGGCGGCCCATGACGCGGCGAATACTGCGCCGCTGCGACGGTCCGGCTCGCCGCCACTTTTCGCGGGCGTCAATAAAAAGCAACCGGCGGCAAATCGGCGATCGAGCGAATCATATCGACGATCGATTGCCGTTGCAGATTGAGGATCATCAGGCCGGAGACGGCGTTATCGGCCAGCACTTGATAGTGCGCGATGAGATCGATTTCTTCGTTATCGTCGGTTTTGTCGAGGACGTCGATCGCATCCTGCAGATCGGATTGCAGGGCGGTCATCAGGACCGAGGCCGATTCGACCGACGCGTCGTGGAAACCGCTCACTTCGGCCGCTGCGCGGGTCAAATCGCCCAAGGCTTCATCGACGACGCGAATCGCCTGCGCGGTGTTGCCGCCGAGGCCGGAAAGCGACCCGCCGGAGGCGAGCCGATCGAGCGTTCCGCTGGCGCCGCCCAGCTCGACGGGATACATGCCGGAAATGGAGAGCGTGGAGCGCCGGCCGATATTGGGATCGAGCGCGAAGGTCAAGGCGTCTCCGGAAACGGCGATCTGGTTGAACGCGCCGGTGAAGCCGGATTGGAATTCGATGTCGAAGTCGAAACCATTTTGGCTGATCGAGAAGCGGTTTCCTTGAACGTTGGACGACGAGGAAGAGATCGTTTGCCCGTTGATCACGGCCGCGGCGTTCGCGCCGGCGATATTGCCGACGGTCGCGAAAGCGCCGCTGGAAACCGCGATTGCCGCCTTGGCCTGCGCACCGTAATCCACGCTGTTAAAAGTCAAAACGTGCGTGCCGGTATCGACGCTCGCGGTAACGCCGGTGAGATAACTGCTATCGTTGACCTTGGCGGCGGCGGCGGCGAGCGAATCGCCCGCGGCGACCGAAATCACCGTGGCGCCGCGGGCGCCGGAGAGCGTGAAGACGGCGTCGGCGGTGATTTGGTTCGAGGCGTTGCCGGTATATGCGAGTTCCGCCTTCGTGGCCGCGCTCGAAACCGTGCCGGAGATGGTTTGTCCCTGCGCGGCGAGGCTGCGCACGCGGATCGCGGCGACTTGATTGAAATCGCGGCCGGAATAGAGGTAGTCGGCCGCGCCGCTCAAGGGCGTTTTGCCGTCGATTTGCGTGCCGGCCAACTCGGTTATTCGGGCGATGGCGGCATTGATGATGTTTTGCCCCGCGGCGCGCTGGTCGGGCGTCAGGGCGTGGTTGGCGTCCTTCACCAGTTCGGCGCGGACGACGCCGAGTTGCGTTTGGATTTCGGTCATCGCCGACAGCGTTTGCGAGAGCATTTCGTCGGCCCGGGCGACATTGGCCATGGCCGCCGAGACGCCGCCGAGTTGCGATTGCAGGCCGCTGAGTTGCACGAAGGCGGAGGGATCGTCGCCGGCGGCATTGATTTTATGCCCCGTGGCCATGCGAAACGTGCTGAGGGCGATGTTCGCGTTGGACCGCGCCAAGCTCGTCAGCAATTGCCGTTCGATGCCCGTCAGGGTGAAGCCGATCCGCGACATGAGGCGTACCTTTCACGATTATCACTTTTTCAGGAGCCAGGGCGCGAGAATCCTTCCCACGCGAACGAAGGTGTTCTCGGCCGGCGAATCTTCTTCCTCGACGGCCATCATGTAGGAGCGGAGGCTGACGAAGACTTCCCGCGCCCTGAGCGAGATTTCCTCTTGGCGGCGGTCGCGGATTTTTTGGGGTTGGATGCAAACGCGGATTTTCGTTCGCGCGGCGCCCGTCGCGTCCGAGGCGTCTTCCTTGCGGCGTCTGCGCTGTTCCTCGAAGGTCAACTCGACGGCGAAGGAAATCGCGCGGTCGGCGGAGCGCCGCAGGCGGCCGGAATTCGTTTCGCCGATTTCGAGGCAAACGCCGTTGCCCTCGATGGAGGCGATTTTCGCCTGGTGGTCGGCGACGAAACCGCGCAGCTTTTCGATGGCCATTTTGATGGGCACGGGAGTAACCAGCGTTTTTTCGAGCAGGATATCGTCTTTCGCGCGGGTTCCCTTGCGGCCGGCGGGAGGCGATCCGGCCGCCGAAGAGGCATTGCTGCCGCTGCCGAGTTGGACCACGCAATTCCGCCCTTTGCCTTTGGCCATCAGGAGCGCCCGGTCGGCGCGGCGGAGCATGGTCTCGGCGGTGTCGCCGGGCTGGATTTCGGTGACGCCGAAGCTGGCCGTCACGGCCCGGCCTTCGAGCCGGGGCTGCGCGATCTGGCTCAGCGCTTTGCGGATTTGTTCGGATCGGCGCGCGGCGGTGGCGTTGTCGCAATCGGCGAAGAGCATCACGAATTCCTCGCCGCCGTAGCGGGCGACCAGATCGCCCGGCCGGCAATTGCTCTTCAACAGCGCGGCCACGGACTTGATGGCGTCGTCGCCGGCCTGATGGCCATAGACGTCGTTCACCTGCTTGAAGAGGTCCAAGTCGCAGATCATCAGTCCGCACGGCACGCCTTGCAGGCGATGGGCTTCGACGAACATTTCGTGGACGCGGTCGAACTCCGCCCGATTGGCCACTTGGGTGAGCGGATCCTTGGTCGATTTGTCGTAGAGCGTCTGGCAGCGCTGTTCGAGCGAGGTTTCCGAGGTTGCATCGTGGAAGAGGAGGATCGCGCCGCGCATTACGCCGTCCTCGCCGGCGACGGGGATGGCGTGGGTATCGACCGCATTGGGGCGGCCCGTGCGGCCCACCATCGTCAATCGCCGCAGCGATTGCACGCCCGAATGCAACGCGGCGAAAACGGGGCAATCGGCATCGTGGATGGGCGTTCCCTTTTCGTCGGCCAGGAGCAGCATTTCGGGTTCCCAGAGGCGGCCGCGGACGCTGCCGCCGGAAATGCCCGTCAGCCGTTCCGCGCCGCGGTTCCAAAGCTCGATGCGGCCGGCGGAATCGAAGAAGACCACGGCGTCGTACATGTTCTCGAGCAATTTCGCCTCGAAGATCGAACCGTATTTCTCGCCGCTGGGCGAGGGGACGTTGTTCAACTCCCAATAGGAGTTGACCAGATCGGGATCGAGCAAGCGCAACCATCGGCCGGCCACTTCGCGGTGCAGCGGCCCCGAATCGAGGCGTTGAAACTCGGCGAATCGCTTCACTAAATCCGGATCGAACTGCGTGCCCGCGAAACGGAACAATTCGTTGAGCGCGTATTCCCGCGACCGGGCGGGCCGGAACACGTGGTCGGTGGTCATCGAATCGTAAGCTTCGACCAGCGCGATCATCCGCGCGCCCAACGGTATCTGCTCCGTTCTCAACTCGAATTCCGGTAGGCGGCCGTCGTACCAGGCCGAAACGTGCCCGACAGCCGCCAGGACTTCGGGCAGAGCGCAACTGTGCTTGAGGATTTCCATGCCGGAACGCCGAGCACGGTTCATGAGAACCATCTCTTTCTCGTCGAGTTTTCCGGGCTTCAAGAGGACGCTGTCCGGCGCGCCGATCACGCCGATATCGTGCAGCAGAGCGGCTACTTCGACGACGTCGCGCACATCGGGGGGCAAGCCCATTTGCTGCGACCAGGCCGAACAAGTCAGCGCCACGCGCAGCGAATGTCCCGCGGTGGCGGCGTGTTTGCATTGCAGCGCGGCGAAGAGGCTGCCGGCCATGCCCAACCGCACCTGCACGAGTTGATTATCGATTTCCGCGCCGAACACCGGGGGCAAGGTTTCGTTGGCGGCGGAGATGCACTCCAATTCCTGCAGGAGCGCATGCAATTCGCCCATCCACGGATCGGCCGGCGGCGCGGCGCCGGCGGTCGGCAAAAAGGCGTAATCCGGCTCGATATTCGATTCGGTCTCAAACCCCGGCACGATGGACATGAGTGCTTTTCCGTTGGTGAATCGTTGGTGTAAATCGGAGTCGTCCGTCGAAAAACCTCTACCGGCCCGCCGGCGGAGTGCCGCCGATATTTGCCTACCGGGAGCGCAGGAAACGACGATCGTCTTCCCTCGGCGGGTGCAAGCGCCGGAATCACGGAAAGATTATCGAGACGCTCCGCGCCCCAACCCTTTAAGAAAGCCTAGGTTATGAAGCGAGTCGGGTCAAAATCGGGGCGTAAAGAATGCCCCCCTTCGACGATGTTTTTCGGGATAATCCGCAAGTGCGTTTATTTTTTGCAACATCGTCGGCTTACCGCCGCGGAGGAGGGCGGTTGGAGAGAAGAATCCCGGTAATTCCCCTTGTGGATGAACGGGAATGATTTGATAATGAGGCGCAGGGAGGTTTACGAGCCCCCAAACTTCACGGCGATCCTCCAACGTTAAATTGGAAAAACATAATCCTCGTTAAGGTGATTTCCCATGAAATTCCAACCGATCGTGCGCGGCGGCATCCTTATTGCCGCGTTGGGTTTTTTACCACAGACGTCTCGGGCCGCGGCAGCGGACAAAACGGGATGCGCGGTCGCGCAGGATGGCGCGCGGGTCGAACTCCGATCGCCGTTCTTCGTCTATCGACTCGACACGGAATCGGGACTGCGCGCCGCAGCTTGGGAAAACCTGCTAACGGGAAATAAAATCGCTCTCGCCCACGGATCGGAATTGGAAGTCGATATCGGCGAACTGGAGGGGCCGCATCGGACGCCACGGTGGCGGACGGTGAGATCGGCATCGCCGGCTACCATGCCGGGGCCCGTTGGCGAATTCGTCTTTCAATTGACCGCCGAGGATCCCCAGCTTAGGGCGCAGATCGCCTATCGCTGGAATAACGAAGAGCCGGTGCTGCGGAAGTCCGTTCAAATTACGAACGCCGGCAACAAGGAGATTCGTCTGTTAAACGTCCGCTTGGGAACATACGAAACCGAAGCCGGACTTGCCGACCGCGAGCAGGGATTTCCCGTCTATCTGAACGAAGAATGCTTCATGAGCTTGGCGCATCCGGCGGGCTGGTCCTCGGCGAAAGACGGCGTCGTGAGCCTGCGGCAATATCCGGGCGCGAAGCTCGCGCCGGGCGCAACCTTCGAGTGCATGGAGGCGGTGTACGGCGTCGGCCGCACGGGCGAAGCACGGAAGACGTTTATTGCCCACGTTAAGAGCCGCATGCGGCGCGTGGTTCGCGGACACGACAAGCCGTATGCCATTTTCGACAATTTCGGTTCCTGGCCGTCGGGAGCCGGCGGCGATTGGCGGAATTCCGATGAGATCATGCTGCACAGTTTGCGTGCGCTGGCCGAGAGCCAAAAAGCGACGGGGTGCCGGTTCGATTTCTGCAACATTCATTTCTGGGTCGATCCGGCCGGCGACTTGAAACGCTGGAATCCGGAACGGTTTCCCCAAGGAATCGCCAAAATCAAGCCGATCCTCGATTCCCTGGGAACTGCTCCCGGCTTATGGATCGATGGCTCCCTCACCTGGGGCGGCGGTTGGGGCATCGGGCTGAATCCGGATGCCAAGCCCTCGATCAGCCACGATCCGGGCTGGTTTTGCCGGGCGAGCGAGCCGATCAAGTCGATTTTTCGGGAGGGCTTTCTCCATCAAATACGCAACAACGGCGTCCGCGAGCTGAAATTCGACAATTGCAAAACCGTGTGCAACAATCCGCAGCACGAGCATCTTCCCGGCCTCTATTCCACCGAGGCCATCGAGAATGCCCTCATCGAGTTTCTGCACGACTTGGACCGAGAGTGTCCCGAAGTCTTTTTGATTCTTTACTGGGGATACCGCTCGCCGTGGTGGCTGTTGCACGGCGACACCTTGTTCGATTCGGGCATTAACATCGAGGCCGCCAGCCCGTCCTCGCTGCCGGCGCCTTATGTCCGCGACAGCGTGACGCAAAAGTTAGATCAGGCGCAGTGGCATAGCCGCGACATCCCCGCGTTGGGCAAAGACTCGTTGGGCATCTGGCTGTCCGATTGGGCATGGAACAGTTGCATCGGCAAGGAGCACTGGCAACAAGGTTTCGTGATGGATATCTGCCGCGGCAGCATGTTGGCGCAAATTTGGGCCGATCGCGATTGGCTCTCCCCGCCGGAATGGAATGAGTTGGCCGACTTCATCGCGCTGTTGCGCGCGCAACCGGGATGCTTCGGCAATCCGCGGTTCATCGTGGGAAATCCCCTACAAGACGAACCTTACGGATACTGCTGCACCGACGGCCGCCGCGCCTTTTTAGCGCTGAACAACTGCACTTGGGAGGATCGCTCCCTTCCGCTCGAGTTGAACTCGGCTTGGGGTCTGCCGGATGGAATGCAATGGGATTTGTACCGCTGGTATCCCGAGCCGGCACGCTTGAAAGGCGAGGTCGCAAGCTTTGGCCGGCAGGCGGCGATCGCACTCAAACCGTTCGAGGTGGTGCTGCTGGAAGCGGTTCCGGCGGGAGAACGGCCCTCTCTGGATCGCGAGCTTTCCGCACAGCCCATTCCGACCGCTTTCGCCGAACCGAGCAGGACGGTGGAATTAACGGTTCGCGACGCGAACGCACAATCCGAAAAAGATGCCGCGATTTGGACCGTGCTCGCGCCGCTTGATATCTCCTCGAAGGGCGGAGCGACATTGACGAAAGAGGCCGACGGCTCGATCTTCGCAAGCGGCAAGAATCCCGCGCCCGACGTTTATACCATCTCGGCCGAAACGAAACTCAAGGGAATTACGGGATTTCGCTTAGAGGTTCTGGATGATCCGCGGCTTCCGTCCCGCGGACCGGGCCGGGCGTACAACGGCAACTTCGCGCTGTGCGAATTCAACGTGGCTGCCGCACCGCGGGGCAATCCGGCGGACGCGAAACCAATTCGGCTGCACAAACCTTCCGCCAGCTTCTCCCAGGAAAGTTTCGGGGGCTGGCCGATCGCCGCGGCCATCGACGGAGATCCGAAAACGGCCTGGTCGATCGATCCCCGCGAGGGCGAATCGCAGACGGCGGTTTTCGAAACGGAGGAGCCGCTGGACTTGGCCGAGGGCGGCACGTTGACCTTTACGCTCGATCAAGGGTATCGAGGGATTCCGCCGGACCACATCATCGGTCGATTCCGGTTGTCGGTGACCGCGTCGAAGCCGCCGCTTCCGCGCCCTACGCCCAAGGATGCGCGGCGGTTTACGATCCGAGCCGCGGCGCCGGCCTCGGCCCGCGGCGGCGCGTTCGTCATTGCCGTGGAGTTGAAGAATGGGGTCGAATCCGTCGCGTTCGGCAATATCGGTTCTTATTTTTCCGGTGTCGCAAAGCTGGCCGGCCAACCGGCGCCATGCCGACCCGTGCTGGGCAAGGGCACCTATCCGAGTTCTTGGCAGGCGTGGCGGATGATGCTTGCGCCTTCGATCGATCCCCAGACGATAGAACTCGCGGTTTCCACCACATTGCCCGGGAATGTGAAGTGCGTGTTTCAAGCGCATTTCATTCCTCATAAATGAGGTTCGTAAGCGTTCACGCCCTGGTCGGGGACTGGTCCATTTTTCGGCGTGAAAACGTATTTTGTGGACAAACGGTAGGCCGAAAACATGGACCTGTCCCCTTCCCGCGGCGCGAGGGGGACAGTCCCATTTTCGCGGCGATTAAGCAC
>JADLEL010000219.1 GCA_020846145.1 Pirellulales bacterium
AAACATGGACCTGTCCCCTTCCCGCGGCGCGAGGGGGACAGTCCCATTTTCGCGGCGATTAAGCACTTTTAGAGCACCATCATCTTTTGCGCCGCGAAAATCGGGACAGTCCCCTGTGAACGGTTACAGTAAAAGATGCTAACCCATGTTGTTCTATCGTCCGGGCGACACGACGTTCCCCGCGTATCCGGCTGGAATGCTCCCGTGATCTTCATCCCCTCCGCAGGTGTTCCATGAAATCGTTGCTCGGCATTTTCGGGGTAGTTCTATCGCTCTCCGTTCCTCTCCCCGATTTGTCCGCAAGCGAGGCCATCCGCCTGCCCGATTCTCCGGCCCTTTCGCCCGACGGCGAGTTGTTGGCTTTCTCATGGCGGGGCGATATCTGGCTCGTTTCCTCTTCCGGCGGAACGGCCCGGCAGTGGACGACCCACTCTCGCCGCGACCATCTCCCCGCGTTCTCGCCCGACGGTAAACAAATCGCTTTCACCAGCGAACGCGAAGGCGGCCCGCAAGTTTTTCTGGCCGAGGTGGCCGGCGGCGCGCCGCGCCAAATCACGTTCCATTCGGAAGGGAGCGCGGTCGAGCGGTGGTTCCCCGACGGCCGGTCGCTTTTGGTATCCGGCCAGCGCGATCACTTCTGGCACACCGCGAAGCGCATGTTCCGCGTCGATCCCGACCGCCGCGCCGCCGAGGAACTGCTCTTCAACGCCGAGGGGCGCGATCCCTCGATCTCGCCCGACGGCAAAAAAATCCTCTTCGTCCGCGAAGGCGAACCCTGGTGGCGCAAAGGCTACCGCGGCAGCCAGGCCGCGCAAATCTGGCTTTACGATCCGCAAACGCGCCAGTTCACGAAAGTCCTCGAACACGAGCGCGGCTGCCGCGCGCCGCTCTGGCGGCCCGACGGCAAGGCGTTTTATTACGTCGGCGCGCAGGGCGGCAACTTGAACCTTCGGCTGCACGACATGGAAACCGGCGAAGACCGCCAACTCACCGAGTTCGCCGACGATAGCGTCCTCATGCCCTGCATTTCCCGCGACGGTTCGACGATCGTCTTCCGCCACCTGTTCGATTTCTACCGCTGCCGCCCCGGCGACGGCAAGCCGCCCGAAAAACTCGCGCTCGCCTGCGAGACCGATCCCCCATCCGCGCCCGTCGTCCGCCGCACGCTGCAATCGGCCACCGCGGTCAGTTTCTCCGCCGACGGCCTGGAAGTCGCCTTCATCGCCGGCGGCGATCTCTGGGTGATGGACACCGAGCTTTGCAAACCGCGCCAAATCACCGCCACGCCCGAAGAGGAACGCTCGCCCGCCTTCGCCCCCGACGGCAAGTCGATCCTGTTCGTCAGCGATCAATCGGGCCAGAGCGACCTCTGGCGGGCGGCGCCCGCCGATAAAACACTCTACTGGTGGCAGAACGAGCGTTTTGAGCAGGAACGCCTCACCAACGACGCCGAGACCGAAGCCAATCTGCAATTCAGCCCCGACGGCAAATCGCTCGCCTTCGTCAAAGGCCACGGCGATTTGTGCCTGTTGAATCCCGAAACGAAAGAAATCAAGGTCGTCCTGCGGTCGTGGAACCACCCCGACTACGACTGGTCGCCCGACGGCAAATGGTTTGTCTATGCGGTTTTCGACGACGACTTCAACCGCGACGTTTGGGTGATGCCGGTCGATGGCTCCCGCGCGGCGGTCAATCTTTCCTGCCATCCGAACAACGACGGGAGCCCGGCCTGGTCGCCCGACGGCAAGATGATCGCCTTCATCGGCCGCCGCTTCGACCGCGAGGAGGATATTTTTTTCATCTATTTGCAAAAAGCCGAAGATGAAGCCGACGCGCACGACCGCGCGGTCGAGCGTGCCGTCGAGAAAATGAAAAAAATCCGCGCGGCGTCCCCCGAGGATAAGATGCACGCGGAGAAATCGCCGGAAACGCCCGATAGACCCGCCGACGAAAAGGCGAAAAACGCCGCCCCCGCCAAAGCCCCCATTAAGGTCGCGATCGATTTCGACGGCATCGCCGACCGCATCCGCCGCGTCTCGATCCCCAACGTCTCCGAGGACGGCTTGTTCTGGTCGCCGGACTCGAAAAAACTGGCCTTCTCCGCGGCGATCGACGGCAAGCCGGGCACCTATACCGTCGCGCCCCCCGACGATCTCAAGCCGAAGTTGCTTTCGCCGCGCACGGGCAGGTCGGCCCGCTGGATGGCACGCGAGAACCGCATCCTCTGGCTCTCTTCCGGCACGCCCGCGAGCCTTTCGGCCGGCGGCGAGGAGACCGCCTACCGCTTCTCGGCCCCGCAGAAAATCGACCTGTCGAAAAAATACGAGGCCGCCTTCGTGCTTTGCTGGCGGACCATGCGCGACCGCTTCTACGACGGCAATTTGAACAACCGGAATTGGGACGAAATCCGCCGCAAATACGCCCCGCTGGCCGGGTTGGCCGCCGACCTCGACGATCTGACCCAGGTGGTGCTGCTGATGCTAGGGGAACTGAACGGCTCGCACCTCAATTTTTACCCCCGCACGGCGACGGAACCGCCCGACGACGCTCCCGTTCCCGAACGGCCGGCCGCGCAAGGCCGCCGCTGGACCGAAATCACCGCCCACCTCGGCATCCGCTTCGACGACTCCTACCGCGGCCCCGGCTGCAAGGTGAAAGACGTCATCGCCGGCAGTCCCGCCGATGAAGTCAAAGCCTGCGTCCTCCCCGGCGAGATCGTCCTCGCGATCGACGGCCAAACCGTCGATCCGGCACTCGACCTCACCGCGATCCTCAACGGCCCTCTGGAGCGCGACATCCGCCTGAAGGTGCGCAACGCCAAAGGCGAAGACCGCGAACTCGCGATTCGCCCCATCACCTATGAAACGGCCCGAGGACTGCTCTACGAACAATGGATCGAAGACGCGAGGAAAAAAGTGGCCGAGGCCTCCAGCGGCAAGCTGGGTTACCTCCACGTCCGCACGATGAACATGCCCAGCTTTTACCAGTTCGAGCGCGATCTCTACGCCAGCGGCGCCGGCAAGGACGGTTTGATTATCGACGTCCGCGAGAACCGCGGCGGCTCCATCGCCGATCACCTCCTCACGGCCTTGACCCAGCCCGTCCACGCCGTCACCGTCCCGCGCGACGGCCGCCCCGGCTATCCCCAGGACCGCAAAGTCTATGCCACCTGGAACAAGCCCATCGCCGTCCTCTGCAACCAAAACAGCTTCAGCAACGCCGAAATCTTCTCCCATGCCGTCAAGACGCTGAAGCGCGGGCCGGTCATCGGCGTTCCCACCGCCGGCGGCGTCATCAGCACCGACGCCACCGAAATCATGGACCTCGGCCGCATCCGCCTGCCGCAGCGCGGCTGGTTCCTCTTGGATACCGGCGAAGACATGGAACTCAACGGCGCCGTGCCCGACTACATTCTTTGGCCCCAACCCGGCGACATCTGCCAAGGCAAGGACGAGCAACTCTTAAAGGCCGTCGAAGTGCTTCAGGCCGAAGTCGAAAAATGGTCCCACCGCCCCCAGCCCTCCCTCCGCAAAAACAGCGAACGCGAGAAATAGAAAAAGGGGATAAGTCCAATTATTGGACGAGAACGGCGATGTGGCGTTGCCCACCGCAAGCCCGCGGGGCGGCCACAACGGCACCGTTCGCCAGCGGTGAGTTACGGAATCGGATCAAGCCCAAAAAGTTCTCCGGTGCCGCCTCGGAATAACCCTGCCTCGCCGTCTCCACCGCATCGATGAGGTCGTAACAGTGAAGTGGACAAAACGATAAAAAATGAACGTAAGTCCTTTACACCAACAAATCGGCGCCCGCAACTCCGTAACTTGGATTAAATAGGCTTGCGTAATGTTGGAAGGGTAAGGTCATTTAGGAGATTGTCCCTCGACTATGATAACGTTGTTACTCATCGGGCCGCGACGTACGCACAAAGCGCGGGCTTTTGCTTCCTCCGATCCTAGCTTTAAGGCCGTCGATTCCGGGGCAATGGCGATTTCATCCTGCTGGCCGTTAGAGAAGGTAACCCGTAAGCGCGCCACCAACGGATCGGTCGAGGCGATAGGCTCGATCTTCGGCAGCGCGGCTTCCGCGTCGAACGGGATTAACACGGTGCAGAGGGCAGTGGGAAGCGCACGGCGAGCGAGCAGGGCCGCCACGGGCGCACGCTCGGCCGCGGCGTCGGTGGTGGGAATCCAGCCTTGGCGCAACTCCAGGCGCGCGTCGTCCGTCGGCTGGATGCGGATATTCGCGCCGGTTTCGAAACCCGTTTGCGCCGCGTTTCCCGCCGCCCGCACCGCGGAGTCGAGCGGGAAGTGAAACAGCCGCGTCAGTTCGTGCTCGCCGCCGCCGAAGACGTGATCCACCACCACCCAGTAATGCGGTTTCACGAAAAGCACGCTCCGCTCGTGCCTCAGCCCTTTGCCCTGGATCCGGCCGCTGGCGAAGTCCGCCTCCGAGCCGGATTGCCATGCGAGCAACTCGGGATTGGAAGCGGGTTGTTCCGCGCCGTCGATCATCAAAACGTTATGCGCTTCGCTCTTCCTAAGATACTCGCCGGAGAGCGGTTGGTCGTAGCTGTACATGCCGGGATCCACCAGCAGTTCGCGGCCGGCGCAAACGATGACTTGGAGCCGGTCCTGATGGCTGTGCCCGCTGCCCCACGCCGCGCAATCGAACAACAGGAAGCGGGCATCCGGCTCCCAACCGGTCCGCATGACCGCGTATTTCGCGTGGGGCAACAGGGCGGAGGTGAACGTCGGCGGCCGTTTCTCGAGACGTGCATATCGGTCGCACACGGCCGGGCCGAACAGCCAGAGCCAACTCTCGGAACATTGGTCCGCGCCGAGGTAGCGCAGGTCGCTCCGCTGGAACACGAGGGCGCCTAGGCCCAAACTTTCGTCCACCCGATTCCGTTCCCGGGCATAGCCGGCATCCCCGACCAGCGCGTAGGTTCCATCCGGCTGGCGCAGGTGCATGAGGAATTCGAACATCTTTTCGAGCCGCTCCACCAAGCCGTGTACTTCATACCCATTGGCCCGGGACAACAGGTTGACTTTCAGGAACTCCATCATCACCCACGAGTGATAGCCCGGCGTTAATTCGCGATGCGCGCCGTCCGGTTCCACGTCGCGCCGCATGTGCTCGACCAGGTAGTGGAAGCCTCGCTCGCGCCAGGCCGACGATTCCTTGAACTCCGGCAGCATGATGCCGATCGTCGCCAGTCCGCTCGTCTCGCACACCTGCCAGTTGCCCGCGCGGTAAGCCGTGCTCCTCGCCAGCAGATAGCGCGCATGCTCGACCAGCGACCGGGTCATGAGGAACTTTGCCTCGGCATCGAACTCCGGCGCGTCCATGAAAAGCTCCATTGCGTCGAACCATACGTCGCCGCGGATGCCCGCTTCCAGAGTGCGCCAGACGGAGCCGCGCGTGCCGCGATTGCTGGAAGGCTCGGACGGAACCGGGTTCTCGGCGATCCAACTCTTCAGCAGGAACGCGAAATCTTCCGCGTACGCGGATTTGCCGGTGGCCCAGTAGGCGTATCCCAAGTCGCGCCAATATCCGAACCGGCTCAGCACGTGCGTCCACTCGATCGGTCCGTGAAGCCACTCGACGCGATGTTCGAGTTGTTTGCGCACGCCCAGGAACTCGAAATCGCGCGCCAGGACGCGATCGGCCGCGTTCGTGTAACGGGCGAAGCCGCCGAATTTTTCCCGGTGAATGCGGATCAATTCCGCCCGATCGCGCCGGGACCAGAGCCAGCGCGGCTGGGCGCGCGTTTCCAGATGGCGCGCCCAAGCCCGTTTCGCGGCCGGCCAATCGCCCGCCGCCGCGGCTTGTTTCACCCCACTCAATTCCGGTCGGTCCATATCGAGCAAGGAAAAGAACGCCTTTTCATCGCCAACGGCCATCGGTGAAATTGGGGAGTTCGCCGCGGCGGGGGCTTCTCCGCCTAGGCATAAGGCCGCGAGGAGAGTAATCGGTGTCGTTGCGAGTTTCATGTTCTTCGTTCTCCTTGGCAGTTCGAATCGATGGTCGAGCAGTTCCAAGTCCGGCGCTTTTCCGATGGGGATTTAATCGAACGCGAACGTCCCGATATTAGCGTGGACACCGATCGCCGTCAATAACCATGCGCGGCGTAGCCGCAATCGAGTAAGACAGGTTTCCGGCCTGTCAACGGAGTGCATATCCCTTGACAGTTTCAAAACTTGCGTCCATCAGAACTCCGAGGATAAATCCTCAATCCTGAAAACTAATGGCCACTTGAACCTCCCGTTCCCCCGGACATTGCCCGGGGCCGAGTGGATGGCTGCCTCGTATGGCAAGCGGCCAACCTATCTATCGCCCGTTCTTGACAACGAACAACATCCGCGTCATCATCAGGACCTTTGGGTACTATCGCGATTCCAACAATCGTTCATTTGAAAGCATTTATGATTGCCTCATCTTTTCTCTTCCTCGCACACTTGCTGCTCCTGGTCCCTTCGGGATTATCGGAGGCACCCCATGCAACCTACTATGTTGACCCCGTGAATGGGAATGACGATAACGATGGCAGGTCGGCAATTCTTGCGTTCAAGACCATCGTAAAGGCTCAGACCTCGATCCGCGGCATCAGCGGTGATATGAAAGGCGATATTACCGTTTATCTGAGAGGGGGTACCCATTCTCCGGCTTCGACCCTGGTGTTTTCGGAACGAGATTCCGGCGTCAATGGGCACAATATCATCTATCAAGCCTACCCTGGGGAAACTCCCGTCATCAGCGGCGGCATGAATCTGTCGGGCGGTTGGAGCTTATACGACAAGGGCAAGAACATCTATCGAAAAACGGGAGTCCCCGGCGCCTTCCGCCAGTTGTACATCGATGGAGACCGGCGAATACGCGCCCGGCATCCCAATCTTACGGACGACGCGACCGGAGGCCCGTATCTTAAAGCCTTCAACAAGGACGCTCCCTTTCGAATCGATGCCAAGGAAATCGGAAATTGGGCGAGAAACGGGCGTTGCGAGTTCGTATGGCTTTCCCATTGGAGCCATTATCGCTGCCGGATTTCCGATTATGCGACGCAAGGCGCCGCGGCAACCGTCCTTTTCAAATCGCCGGAAGCCGAGTTCGACATCAACCATCATTCGCAGGCGCGTTGCTATTACTATTTCGAGAACGCTTACAAACTGTTGGATGCGGAAGGAGAATGGTTTCTCGACGAGGCCGACCACGCGCTCTACTACAAGCCGCGAAGCGGTGAGAACATGGCCGCGGTGGAAGTGATCGCCCCCAGCGTGCGGAAGCTCATCCGCATCGAGGGAAAGGACGCGCCCGTCCACAACCTCCAGTTTCGCGGCATCACCTTCAAGCACGACAACTGGATCGACGCCAACGATTTCGGTTACATCTCGATGCAGGGCGGCCAGGTCATCCAGACCGTCAAAGGCGCGGTGGAGACGGATACGGTTACGCACCGATTCTCTCCCACTTCGGGAATGATCTGCCTGAAAAACGCCCAGCACGTCAAAATCGAAAGAAATGCGTTCGCTCTCGGCGGCTCGTGGGGCATCATGGAGTTCGAAAACTGCGGCCACAATAGCTATGTTGGTAACTGCTTCAGCAAGCTGGCCGGCGGCGCGATCGTCGTGGGAAATACCAGCATTCCCCGCAAATGGTACGAGATGCCCGCCGGCCAAAGTTCCCACGACCTGATCGGCAATAACCTGATCGACGGCGTGAGCAGGGATTACATGGACTCCGTGGGCATCTTGGCATTGAAGGTCAAGAACGCGACGATCGAGAACAATGAAATCCGGAATTTGCCCTATACCGGAATCAGCGTCGGTTTCGAGTGGGACGATTCCGGCAGCCAGGACAGCCACGACAATATCGTTCGTTGCAATCGGATTCATCGCGTCTCGACGCTGTTGGACGATGGCGGAGGAATCTATGCCCTGGGCAAAAACGTCAATAGCTCCATGGCCGGCAATTTCGCTTACGATCTGCCGCCCTCTCGCTATAGCGGCGGATCCTCCGTGGCCTCCTATTATCTCGACCGGGGAAGCTGTTATTGGACGCTCGAACACAACGTCAGCGATTTCGCGGGCGTGGCGACTTTCGTGAAAAACACGCCCAACCACGACAATATCGGCCGCTACCTCTACTTCAACGGCCCCTTGGGCAAAGGCGTTTCCGGTTACTCCTCCTTGACGAATATCGCGGATTGCACCGGCAAGAAATGGCCTGCCGAGGCGATCGCGATCGTGAAGAATGCGGGCATAAAAGCCCCTTATGCCGATATCGGCAACGTCACGTTCGGCGCCAACCTCGCCGTGGAGGGCAAGGCGACGGCCTCTTCGACCCTCGATTCCGAGACCCCGGCATCGATGGGTAACGACAACGACTGTTCGACGGGATTCTGGGCGTCCGATAAGTCGGAAGCAAATCCGTATTGGCGGATCGATTTGGGAACCGCTTGTCGAATCTCCGAAATCGATCTGATTGCGGGTCGGACCGATGGGCAGAGCGGCTCGATTGCGAATTTCGAAATCGCGGCGTCAAACGACTCCGATTTCAAGGACTCGATCCTACTCGATTCGGTGGGAGATGCCGAGGCAAGTTCCTCGAAAACTGTTTACTCGAAGATCGTCGATAACAAGAATTTCTTCCGCTATGTCAGAATCCAGAGGATCAACGGTGCGGGACACTTTGGGTTTTCCGAGTGCAGGATATTCGGGATACCCAAGCAATAGTAGGGCTACAATATTCCGAAAGATACCCCGCCAACTCCGCAGCCAAAGCACGGGCCGGGAGATCCGCCGTTTGTCCCGGCGAAAATGGAAATCGATGCTCGTGAAAGTTGCTCTGCCGGCGGCGCGAGGGGGGCAGTCCCCTGTGAACGGTTACGGTTTTTCTTTGCCCGGCGACCGAGGCAGTCGTTTTCGAGCAACATTCTTTGCGATCGTGCGCGCGATGCGAACCCGTCTGGCCTGGAACCCGCGGCGGCGACGAGTTGACAGCTTTTTTCAAATCGTCTCTAATGGAATTCCAACATTTTCTATTAATGTCATCTCCGCGCAAGACGAGCTTCATGTCCGATCCCCGACCACGCGCGATTGCCTCCCTGCCCGAACTCCGCGCGGCGATCGCGGCGCTGCGCCGCGCGGGGAAACGGATCGGCTTCGTGCCCACGATGGGAGCGCTGCACGAGGGGCACTTGAGTTTGGTCCGGGCGAGCAAGGCCGAGTGCGCGGCGACGGCCGTTTCGATCTACGTCAATCCCCGCCAGTTCGGACCGAACGAGGATTTCTCGAAATATCCCCGCACGCTCGAAGCCGATCTCGAATTGCTGGCCGGTTGCGGCGCCGACCTGGTTTTCACGCCGCAAGACGCCGACGTGTACCCGCCGGGGTTTGCCTCCTGGGTGGAGGTCGGCGCGGTGGCCGAGCCGCTGGAGGGGCAATTCCGGCCGGGCCATTTTCGCGGCGTCGCCACGGTGGTGCTGAAGCTGTTCAACCTGGTGCAGCCCGACGCGGCGTATTTCGGCCGGAAGGATTATCAGCAAGCGGCGGTCATTCGGCGGATGGTCGCCGATCTGCACGTGCCGGTCGAGATTCGCGTCTGTCCGACCGTCCGCGAACCGGACGGCTTGGCGATGAGTTCGCGGAACCGCTATTTGAGTCCTTCCGCCCGACAAAGGGCCTTGGTGCTTTGGAAGAGTCTCGAGCGCGCCGGCGAGATGGTCGCCGAAGGCGAGCGCGATGCCGAAAAAATCCTCCGCGAAATGCGGCGGATTATCCTCGCCGCCGAGGACGCGCGGATCGATTATGTCGCGATCGTCGATCCCGACACGCTCCAGCCGGTCGAAACCGTGCAAAAATCCGCTCTTGCCATCCTGGCGGTAAAAATCGAAAATACGAGATTGATCGATAATCGCATGTTAGGAGAGAGTGGAGAGTGAAGAGGGGAGAGTGGAGAAGGAGTGGTGAAAAAAGTACACTTGCTTTACGATCCATTTTCAACGCTTTCCGACCGCTCCGCGAGGGCAAAACTTTTTACTCTCCACTCTCCACTCTCCACTCTCCACTTATAAAATGCATCCAACCTTATTCCATATCCCAACGCATTTGTCCAACGGCACGCCGGTGTTCGGTTTCGGGCTGTTGTTGGCCGTTTGGGCGGTGTTTTGCGCCGGTTTTTTCGGTTGGCTCGTTTGGCGGCAGGGGCTTAACGCCGACACCTGGAGCTACGCGCCGATTTTCCTCCTGGTCGCCGCGGTGATCGTTTGGCTGCTGCCGGCGATCGGCAAGGAAGGAGGGTTGCCGATTCGCAGCTACGGCGTGATGGTGCTTACGGCCGTGCTCGGCGGCGCGGCATTGGCCGGCTACCGCGCGCGGCGGGCGGGCGTTTCGCCCGACGCGATCTACGCGGCCATCTTTTGGATGGTGATCTTGGGCATCCTCGGCGCGCGGATATTTTACGTTGCCGAGTATTGGCGTCGGGATTATTGGCCGATCTGCCTCCGCGACGGCTGGATGCCTTTTCTCTGGGCCTTGGCGAATATCTCGGAAGGCGGCTTGGTCGTGTATGGGAGTTTTTTCGGCGGGATGGCGGGCTTGCTGTGGTTCGTCCGCAGGCATCGACTGCCGCTCTTGCCGATCTTGGATCTCCTCGCGCCGAGCATGGTTCTGGGGGCGGCCTTGGGCCGCATCGGCTGCCTGCTGAACGGCTGTTGCTTCGGCGGCGTGTGCGATCGCGGCCCGGCGATCGAGTTCCCGCGGACGAGTCCGGCCTACGAAAATCAAATCGAGCGGGGGCTGTTCCACGGATTTTCGATCAGCGGCAACGAGAACGTTTCGCCCGTCGTGGTGAATTCGGTCGAAAGCGGCTCCCTCGCGGAAAAGGCCGGTTTGCGGAAGGGCGACCGGATCGTCGCGATCGACGGCGAAAAAATCCGCGCCGCCGGCGATGTCCACAAGCTGTTGGCCGAACGGTTCCTCGATCGCGAACCGGTGGAAATCGAAACCGCCGAGCGCGGCAAAGCGTCGTTGCCGGCCTTGAGTCCGCCGCCGCGGAGCCGGCCGGTGCATCCCACGCAGCTTTACAGCGCGATCGACGCGCTCTTGATTTGCTTCTTGCTGCTGGCCTACGATCCGTTCCGCCGCCGCAACGGCGAGCTATTCGCCCTGATGGCGACGATCTATCCCGTCACGCGGTTCCTGATCGAGTTCCTTCGCAGCGACGAAGCCGCCATCCGCGGCACCGGCATGAGCATCTCGCAAAACGTCAGCCTGCTGATCCTCCTCGGCGCCGCCTGCTTCTGGTACTACCTCTCGCGGCGGCCGAAAGGATTCGCGTTTGCGAAAAACGCGTGAACCGACGCAGCGTGGCGCCCGACGAACCGGCGCCGCACTTGAATTCTCCCGCAGACCGTCGGCGACAAGAAGGCTCCCCGGGGCGTAAGTTCGACGGTCGCCCCCACGACGCCCCGTCATTTATCGGAATCAACTCTTCTTGTCCCGGTGTGGAAAAGTCGAGAGACCTCAAATCACCCAATCGAGCGCGTCGCCGGTTTTATCGCCGCGGATGCGGAGTTTGGGCGTTTCCAAGACGACCGTCGTGCCCGGCTCGACCGACTTCGTGAGCCAAACGCTCGAACCGACGACCGAACCGTGGCCGATGACGGTGTTTCCGCCCAGGATCGTGGCGTTGGCGTAGATCACGACGCGGTCCTCGATGGTCGGGTGGCGTTTTTTGCCGCGGACCAGGTTGCCTTCCGGATCGGTGGCGAAACTCAGCGCGCCCAAGGTAACGCCTTGGAAAATCTTCACCCACTGGCCGATCTCGGTCGTTTCGCCGATCACCACGCCGGTGCCGTGATCGATGAAAAAGTATTTGCCGATGCTCGCGCCGGGATGGATGTCGATGCCCGTCTTGCCGTGCGCCCATTCGGTCATCATCCGCGGGATGAGCGGCACGTCGAGCCGGTGCAGGAGATGGGCAAGGCGGTAGATGGTGATCGCTTCGAGTCCGGGATAGCAAAAAATCGCCTCGTCCCGCGATTTGCAGGCGGGATCGCCCTTAAAAGCGGCTTCGACGTCGAGTGCGAGGAGCTTCCGCAGTTCGGGGAGTTGCTCTAAAAACCGAACCGCTTTCGCCTGCCCCAGGGCCTCGAAATCTTCGGCCCGATTCGGCGCGCAGGCCGCATCGAGAGAAACGTCGTAGCGAATCGCGCGGGCGATTTGCTGCGTGAGCGTGTCGTGCAGGCGGTCGATCAGATCGCCCACGTGGTAGGTAACGTTGCCCAGGTGCAGGCCGTCGCGGCGGCGGTAGCCGGGATAGAGTATTTCCTTCAAATCCTCGGTCGCCGCGACCATCGTCTCGTAATTCGGCAGCGGGCAGTGCCCGAGATGGCTGATGCTCCCCACCTCGGCATACGTATCGACGATCCGCTCGGTCAAGAGCGGCAAACTTTCCTTCACGCGAAGATCGGTGGCCATGATCGTGGGACAGGTTTTCCGCCTGTCGAATTAGGTAAGTGAATAAAGGATATCGATGCGGCCGGTTGCACGCGACGGGTGGGAAACCTGTCCTCCGGGAAGAAAACGCGCTCGCGCACCGACGGTTTCCGCTGTCCGGCATTAAACCGGACAGCGACACGCGCAGCATTCGGCGGACAAAAAGAGGTGAAATCGGCTCATCGGCAAACTTTCGCGGGGGCTGCTAATCCTAGGCGCCATCGGCGCAAAAATCAAGCCGCACGAAATTATCATCGGATAGCGCGGGCGAAAAGAGTGATAAAAACCGGAAGATTCAACCGGCGAACCTTGCCCGCTCGCGGATTTTTTTTGCTCCTTGATCCCCAGATCGATGCCGCTTGACAAAGCGATGCGGTCGAGGGGACAATTGAAGAAACCATCTTCCTTTACCTCTAACGGCGGGGTTGTGTCCCGCGACACGAATGCTCCATGAAAAAAATACCTTATAGTTTTACGATTCTTTCGCTTTGCGTTACCCTTTCCGGTTGCGGCACCGCCGAGTACGAGGAGCGGTTGGAGCGCGGAGTGACGAGCATGAGTTCCGGCTCGAAATTCAATTCCGATTTGAATCCTGAAACCACGGTCGCCGGCACCCAAGTCAGCCTGCGGATTCCCAAGGCGATGCAATCGGTGGACCTCAACGATCCGGCGGGACGGGGCAAGTGCCCCTTGCTCGAACTCCCGAGCTTGAAGGCCGCCTATGAAGGATTCGTCGAGGATAGCGATAAGAACAAGATGCATTATTACCTCTATGTCTCGGTGGGCGAGGCGGCGAATAATTTCATCCCCACGCTCGATTGGCTGAACAAACTCAAGGGGACGTTTCCCAATGCCGGCGACGATAGCAGCGCCGCCGTGAACAAGGATTACGCCGCGGCCACGCCGCAAGGCGATTCCGTGCGATGGGAAGAAATCCACGTCAAAGGCCCGCAAAGATTTTACTACACGAAGCCCGACGGCTCGCAAATCAATCAGGACATTCCCGGCACGATAGTCTGCCTGAACCGCATGGAAAACGGCGTCTTGGTTTCGCTGATCTTTCGCTATCCCAGCGCCCTCGACGATCGGCACAGCACCGATTTCGATTCCGATTGGATCAAACTCGTCGCCGGTTGCGCGAAAATCGGAGCTCCCGGGGGCTAAAACGGTAGATCGTGCGGAAAGCGAGACCGATCCCCCATGAAACTCCTGTTCCTCGGCACCGGCGGCTATCATCCGACCGAACGGCGGCAAACGTCGTGCTTGTTGCTGCCCGATTGCGGCATCGTGCTGGACGCGGGCACGGGCGCCTTCCGGCTGGGGCGATACCTGCAAACCGCCGAGGCCGATCTCTTTCTGACGCACGCCCATCTCGATCATTCCGCCGGGCTGACCTACCTCTTCAGCGTGCTGCGGGAGCATCCGCTCCAACGGCTGACGATCCACGGCCAAGCGGAAAAACTGCGGGGTATTTGCGAGCATCTGTTCTCCGAGCCGATCTTTCCCGCCAAACCCCCTTGGGAGTTTCGCGCGTTGGAAGGCCAATCCGGCCGGATCGGCAATCTGCCCTTGGGCGGCCGCTTGACGTATTTCCCCCTGGAACATCCCGGCGGCACGATCGGCTTCCGGCTCGATTGGCCCCGGCGGAGCATGGCTTACGTAACCGACACCACGGCCGACCCTCAAGCCGCTTACGTGAAGAATATCGAGGGCGTCGATCTGCTGGTCCACGAGTGCTACTATCCCGATGCGTGCGCCGATCTCTCCGCCCAATACGGCCACAGTTCGCTCTCGAGCGTGGCGGAAACGGCGCGAACGGCCCGCGTCGGCCGGTTGATTCTGACGCATATCGATCCGCTCCATACGGCGGGCGATAACCTCGACCTCGATGCCGCGCGGCGCATCTTTCCGCAAATCGTTCTCGCCGAAGATCTCATGGAAACGGTTTTTTAACCCGGGCCGGCGCGGCAAGTTCGATCTCATGCTGCAAGCGTTCAATCGTGAGACAAAAGTCTCTTGCCGGGATTATTCATAAACATTGTAGAAGCGGCATCTTGCCGCATTTTATGCAAAAGCGGCAAGATGCCGCTTCTACAAATCGCCTTAATGAATAATGTGGGATTGTGGGTATTTCATCGTCGCGCCAAGGATCGCGCGATGCACAAATTCGGCTGCGGCGCGCGCTCTTGCAATCGCATCGGCAATGTGCTAGGCTCGTGGCGCTGCGCGAGGTTCTGCTGCTTCCATTCCACCCCAATTCAAGGAGTCCTGCCATGATGACTTTCCTACGGCTTGGATCGGTGCTTGCCGTCTTGGCGATTTCGCGCGTTTCGATGGTGCGGGGCGAAGAATTGGTGCTGGCCGAAAACGGCCGGACGGAATATCGGATCGTGGTCGCCGACGGAGCATCGCCCTCGACGAAACACGCCGCCGACGAGTTGCGGCATTTTTTGGAGCGGATTTCCGGCGCCAAATTGCCGATCGTTTCGGACCGCGAGCCGTTGGGGCCGAAGGAGATCGTACTGGGCGAGAACGCCCACCTGAAACTACTCGCGACGAATCTCGATTTGCCCGCCCTGGGCGACGAGGGCTACGCCATCGAGACCGTCGGCGAGACGTTGGTCATCGCCGGCGGGGCGCTCAGGGGGAATCTCTACGGCGTTTACGGGCTGCTCGAAGATCATCTCGGCTGCCGCTGGTTCACGCCGGAAGCGAGCCGCATTCCGAAGCGCGCGCGGCTGGCGATCGCTCCCCTCCGCGACCGGCAACTCCCCGCGCTCGAGTACCGCGAGCCGTTCACCTACGACTGTTTCGACGGCGACTGGTGCGCGCGGAATCGGATGAATTCCAGCCACGCCCGCTTGGAAGTCAAGCATGGCGGGAAGGTCTCGTTCGCTCCCGGATATTTCGTGCATACCTTCAGTTCGCTCGTTCCGCCGGGCGTCTATTTCGCCGCGCACCCCGAATACTTCTCCCTGGTCGAGGGGAAGCGGCAAAGCGGTTACGCCCAACTCTGCGCCACGAACGAGGAAGTGATTCGCTTATGCACGGAGAAAACGCTCGAAGTCTTGCGGCGGAATCCGGCGGCGAATGTGATTTCGGTCTCGCAGAACGATTGCTTCTCCTATTGCGAGTGCGAGAAGTGCCAGACGCTGGCCAAGCGCGAGGAATCGCAAATGGCGCCCGTCCTGCAGTTGGTCAACCGCGTGGCCGAAGCGGTGGAAAAGGAGTTTCCGGGCAAGGCGGTGGAAACGCTGGCGTATCAATGGACGCGGCAGCCGCCGAAGAATTTGCGCCCGCGAAAGAACGTGATCGTGCGGTTGTGTTCCATCGAGTGCTGTTTTTCCCACCCCTTGGCCGCTTGCGACAGCGCGCAGAATAAAAAATTCCTCGAGGATATCGAAGGTTGGTCGAAAACCGGCGCGCGGCTTTGGGTGTGGGATTATGTTACCGATTTCTCCGGATATCTGATGCCCTTCCCGAACCAGCGGGTGCGGGGGCCGAACATCCGCTTCTTCGTCGAACACGGCGTGAAGGGGATTTTCGAGCAGGATACCTACGAAACGCCGCACGGTGAAATGTCCGAGTTGGGCGGATATTTGACGGCCAAGCTGCTCTGGAATCCCAAATGCGACGAAAAGAAGGCCCTTGCGGAATTCCTCGACGCCTTTTACGGAGCGGCCGCCGAGCCGATCGCCAAGTATCTCGATCTGATCCACGATTACGCGGAGAAGCGGAACGTGCATGTGGGCATCAATGCGCCGGTAGCCGGCCCGCATCTGACCGACGAGATGCTGCTCGAGGCGAACGATCTATGGCAAGAAGCGGAAAGCCGGGTGCAAGGCGACGCCGCTTTGCTCGCGCGCGTGAAACTTTCGCGGATGAGCGTCGATTGGATCGTGATGGAACGCGTACGGCTCGAAAAAACAAAGCCGGAAACGGCGAATCCCGACCTCCAGAAACTCGCCGCGGCCCGCTTCGAGTCCTTCATCGCCGCGCTCCGCGCCGGCGGCGTCCTCCGGCTCCGCGAGGGAGCGCCGCTCAACATCGAGGAATACCGCAACGGATTGGAGGGCGTGGTGAAATGAGAAATTGTGAAAAAATGGGACCGGCTCCGAACCGAGTTGTTGATGATCCGTCGAATAAGGGGTGTTGTGAGGCGCCTGTCCCAATTTTTTCACAACTTCTGAGGGGAATTGGATAGCCCGATCTGCTTGGCAATCGGGAGTCAGCAAGCCGTAAGTACCTGTCCAACATCCACTCCGCGATTTTCTCGTTCCCAGGCTCCCGCCTGGGAACGTAATGTCCGCGAGGCTCCCGCCTCGCAGAATCGCCAACCAAACCGTGCCCGCATTGAACAAAACGCGGTCTTGATACTGGACTGGTTCTAAGGGATGAGCGACGTATCGAGAAAACTTCTTCAAACGGATTGGGCTTGGCGCCTTGACGTGCCGTATCAGAAAAAGTACTATCATAACTTGTGAGATATATTTAAGAATGAAAATTATTATATCAGTAGTGCGGTAAAGAATGGGCGCTTAGCTCAGTTGGTTAGAGCGCCAGCTCGACAAGCTGGAAGTCACAAGTTCGAGTCTTGTAGTGCCCACTATAGAGGGGTTAAGTGAACAGAAGTGCATTTTGTCGCTTAGCTCCGCATTGTTTCGTAAGTCATTGCATGGAATCGACTTACCAATTCTTTTTTCCTTGCGTGGCAGATTCGCTATCGTACCCTCTTGCGGGGCATTGCGAACCGATACGGGCGTTTGCTGCGCCTGATTCTGCGCCGCCTCCTTCGATCCCGAAACCGCTTGGGCGAAATGATCTTCCGTTGTCATCAAGTAGTGCTTTTCGGCAACCGTCTCGCAATGCCCCAACCATGTCGCTGCAACGTGGGCGGGAAAGGTTTCCCGAAGTTCCGTCGCGCGGGTTGCCCGAAGATTTTGAAAAATTTTCGGCCAGGACGATAATCCAGCCCGCTTGATGATCCGCTCCAATTGGGTTCGCAAGTTTGCGTTACAATCTCGATATCGAGTGATAATCCATTCCTCCCCCGGTTTGGCTTGCTCCCATACCTCTTCCAAGTAGGGGCGAATTTCCGGGAAGATCGGGATAACTCGACTTTCTGAATTGGGGTGATGTTCAGTTTTCGGGCTATGGATGACGATCCGACCGCGCTCCCAATCCACGTCGCTCCAACGTAAGGCAAGATGTTCGCTTGGGCATCGAAGCCCACCAAACCGGCTTAAAACGAACAAGAGACGCCATTGTGCGTTAGGGCAAGCATCGATGACCTTTCGCGCGTCCTCACGGGAAACGAAGTAGAATCGCTTCTCGTTGCGTTGAATGGCAACTTTGAGATCGGAGAACGGATTCTCTTGAATAAGATGAAGCCGTTTTGCCGTGTTGAAAAATTGTTTGGCTATCCCACTTCGCCGCCTAACGGTGTTGTCTGCCAATTTTTGATCGGTATTCAGCCACACCCGCCATTGATCGGCATCGCCCGGTGTGATTTCGCGCAACGGCTTATTCGCGCCGAAGTATTCGATCAAGCATCGCCGGGTATGCCCCCACGCCGTCGCCGTTGAGCCTTTAACATCCGCCCGGCTGGAAAAGTAGCTGTCGAGGAAACCGGATAGCGGCACATTTTGCTTTTTCGGGATCAGCCCGACCGCCGCCAGTTTATCGCTCATGGTCGAATCCAGGCTCGCCACCCATGCCGCCGTTTCGCCGTCGAGGGTGTGTTTCGTGAGGATCGACGACAACAGGGATTCCACCTTGATCTTCACCTTGTTGGCTACGTCCATCGACGCCTTGCCAAGCCGGATTGGCTTGCGGCTTCCATCCGGGGCAACGAATAAAATCCGCTTCCGCCCGTCTTTGTCGCGCACAATGCTTGCCATGATTATATGCCTTTCGTTGTTTTGGGCTTGTCCAATGCAATATGAAAGCCAATGTACTCGGCCAGTTTGTCGAGGGAATCCATCGACAGCCCGACTTGCCCGTGAATGAACCGGCAGAGGACCGCCGCGTCGATGCCCGTATCCTTGGCGATTCGGTAGCGGGTGATGCCGCAGTTTTCGATTGCCGCCCGGATTTCATCGGTGAATTTTACAGATCGTTTTTTCATCATGCCCTTGATTCTATCGGTTAGTTGTTTAGCTGTCAACTACCAAGGAAATTATTTTTCTCTCCCAAGGATTTGTAATTCAATTTGCCCACTTTCACACCCCGCCTAAGCCCCGTAAATGCCCTTGCTGTGGTTGAATGCCTTGCAGGTCTAAACATTCGACTGCACCGACGGGAGCGCAACCGGCGCAATTCTAGGGGGGTGATTTCAACGAAAAGCCTGCTGAAGGTGTTTCATTACTATTGCGGCTCGCCGCTCGTCTTTTCGCCACATTTCCTCAATCACCTCCCGGTGTTTTTTCTGAAAAGTTTCCCACGTTTCGCCGCGCTCGATCGCTTCGACAAAGGCGTCGTAAAGCGGGCCAACCAACGTAAACATCCGCGACATCACCGGCTCAAAATACTTGTGCATTTTTCGTGTCATTGATCCAACCCCCCTCATTCTAAAGGACCGGAACCGACCACGGGCAGATCGTCGAACGAACACCGCGCCCACCATCGATCCGCTTCGGGGATTCCCGGCCGTTCCAAGCATAACACCCCCGCATGATCCGACCGCCATACCCATTCGCCGTCCGCGAAGATCGAATCGGCCACGGGATCGGATGCCGGAAGTCTATCTTCGTTCGTCATCAACGATGCCGCCAGAGGGGAAGGCATGATCGCCGGGGCAACCGGCGTAGGGAGTAAGCCAAACAAGTTTTCGAGGAATTCCACCGCGTTAAAATTCATTGTTTTTTCTCCTATGCCCACCCCGGCGAATGTACCCTATGTGCCCTATGTACCCTATCGATAATCCGTTTTCCGCCGTTTTTCGGCTTTTTCAGGGCATGTAGGGTACATAGGGCACGTTACCGACCCTATACCTCTTCAGTGTTTTCATCCAATTCAAGATCGACGCCATAACATTCCTGAACGCGCCGTAAATCATCTGGCGTGATACGGCCATAAATCTTCCGACCGCAACTCCTGTGAGTCGCCAGCCCATAGCGTTTAAGGCGTTCGGAAATACCTTTGGGACTCCATTTGATGAAAGATGCCGAATCCAACTCTTGGGCTTTGGCAAGTATTTCACCGGGAGTAGGCGCATGCCCGCATCGGATTTTTTCGACAAGGATTTTCAGGAGCGTTTCGTCGGTATCCGGGGTTGAATCATCTCTTCCCGCGTCGATTACCGCCAGGGCGTGTTCTTGAAGAAGTTTCAACAGACCACGCGCACCGTGGGATTCAATCCATGCCGCCAACGCCAAGATCGGTTGCCATAGCTCGAAATCCCTTCCGCTCATTTTCGGACAAACTTCGACGTTTCGAGGAAGTTCCAGCCATACCGCTCCATGCTCCATTGCCAGGGCATGAAGATCGTCGCGCAACGATTGCCAAGCGGCAGGATCGGCATCGATGCCGCGCTGGGGCTTTTCCGATCCCGGCGGGGAACGAAACATCATCATCGTGATGCAACGGCTTGCTAGGGCGGGGGGAAGCCCCGCAATGCAAGCTAATGCCTTTGGTCCAAAAACATCGAAATGGACCGTTTTGAATCCATTCTCCCCAATAGGTTCAAGCCGCGTCGCTTTTCCGCCTCTTTTGTATCCGGCCAACAGCATGGAAAGTATTTCGCCCATCGAAGGATCGTTCGATTGTTTCAATCTTTCCGCTTCATCCAACAACAAAATACCGCCATAACTATGGAGAGTACGAAATAACGCCGGGCCAGTCATATTCGACGATGACACCGAACGGAAAACCAACCTTGAAAGGATTTCGATAACTCGGCTTTTCCCACTTCCTGTCGGGCCGCCAAGATAGAGATAAGGCACCGCGCCTAAGTTTTGGAAACAATACGACAACATCGTCCAGAGGGCCAACGTCGATGCCATGCCGGGGGCTTGGCGTTTCGGTAAGTCGAGGAAGTATTCAATCCGTTGGCACAATCGCTTGAATAATTCGGAAGGATTCGGCGCGTGCGAACCGGCCAACCATGTTTTCCGCGCTGCTTGCGACCAACCGGGGAGCATATTTGCCGGGGGTTCGCTCGGTTCGGGATATATCCAAAGCTTTTTATTGTTTGGCAAGTCAAGGGCCGGAACCATCGGTCGTTGTTCCCGCTTCCCATCGGCCCACCGTAAATACAATATCCACCGCCCAAAGGGCTTATCGTCCATGATCGACATAATGGGCACCACCAAGCCGCTCACATCGTGCGTGATGAATCGTTCTGGCCGCGCAAGGTAGGAAACGTCGATCTCGGAAATCGCATCACTACTCGTTGGATTTTTACTTTCGGGCTTGCCCACCACTCCCGCCGCAAGGATCAATAGCTTGGATTCCAATTCTTTCGAGTCGATGCCCTTTCGATTCTCGCAAAGTCGTTTAGTAAACTCCTGCCGCGCTTTGGGTTTAGTCAGGTCCAGTTTTTCGACGGCCAGCACGTCGCCGCCGACCTTCACCGTTAGTGTCGCCGATCCGTTTTTTCCCACAGGGACCGCTTCGATTGTCAATCCGTTGGTATTATCCATGATGCTTCCCCGCCTTCCGTGGTTTCGCTTGAACGCGAATTGCCAACTTCCGCACCTCTGCCGCGTCGATTGCCGCTTGAACGTTGGTATGAGTAGCCCCGCGCCGCTTCCATTCGCGGGCGTCTTTCGCGCCGGGCGGGGGCGCAATTACTTTCACCGATGCCGAGTAGGCCACTAGGATCGCCGCCAGGGACTCCGCGCCGCGCTGGCCGGGCGCGTCGGCATCGGCCACGATCACCATGCCGGAAGGATTCAACCGGCGGACAAGATCGATCAGCAGCTTCACCCCGCCCGTGCAGCATGACCGCCCCACCGCCGCGAATCCCAAGTCGAGGAGCGCGGCCGTATCGGTCGGCCCTTCCGCAATCAAGAGCGAATCGTGGGCGTCGATGCCGTCGGGAAGGAACAATCCCTCATGGCCGCCTTTCACAGAAAATTTTCGACCGTCGGGCAACCGCAACCGAATGCCCAGCACCTTGCCGCCGGCATCGCGCATGGGGAACGTCCACGCCCCATGCTTTGCCGACCAACCCGCGCCCAACCGCTGCAAACTTTCGACCGAGAGGCCGAGCGCGGAAGCCAGTTTTTCGAGGGCTTGCGGTTTCACCGCTTGCCGAAATTGATCGGCCAACTTGCCAAAATCGGTCGTTTGCGCGCCGATCCGTCGCGAGTCGATTTCGATCTTGCGAATGCGGGGCGACCACGTCGGGTCGTCGCGCCTGAGGATATGCAGCCAGCCCGATTCCCCGCATTTTCGGGGCGATTCGGTTCGGGCGCAGATTACCGCCGTGGGCGAATTATCGGGACCGGCACACAGGCACCAATCCGCCTTGCCGCAGATCGGGCAAGGCCGCCGCCGCGATACGCGATTCCATAAAGATGATCTAATCACGGTTGCCCCCTTCCCCGGTTTGCGAGTTTTCCGCCGTTTTGGAATCCATCCACCGCCGCAGCGCATCGACCGGGTAAAGAATAGCCCGGCCCATGCGAATATGAGGAATGGCGTTATCGTGGGTCCACGTCCAGAGGGTTTTTTCCGACACGCCAAGGGCTTTCGCCGCTTCGCGCGGCCGCAGGGCAAGGGCGTCGGGGAGGGAGTTATTCTGCATTGGATGTCACCTTTCGACGGAATGAGGGGCAGCCAGCATCGATCCATTCCCGAATGGCAGAAGCGGACCAGCGGACCAAAGAGCCGAGTTTGACCGGCCCAGGCATCCGGCCAGCGTCAGAGAGACGATAGACGTGTCGGGGTGAGCAGCCGAGCATTTTGGCGACGGCTTGCACGTCCAAGAGCATGGCGGAGGATTCCGCCTGTGCAATTACGGCAGTCATAACATATCCTTTCATGGTCTATGGCATTTTGCCCCGCGTTACCCACGCCGGTCACAAAATGCCATATACAGACCACAAAACGGACCTAATCGGACTCTCGGCGGAAGAAACAGACTGTCGGCGCAACTATTTGCAAGCCTTGCAGTTACGTAATTATCACCATAAAGAATGGATTATTGAAAAAATCCGGTTTGCGCCGGTTTGGCTGCTACCTATTGCTATGAATGCCGAAAAGCTATACTATAAATGGTGTCCGGTGCCGCTTGTTGGCTCGATATGGTGTGCCCAGCCGGATCTCACTTGTGTGCTAAAGTCCAGGGCTTCAACTACTCGCACGTCCTGTTGCTCAGGAGGATAGGGGGGAGCCAGCCGGGATTAAGTTATACATCACTGGTCACTTCCTAGCCCTGCTGAAGACCCTTGGAGAGGTGTGCAATGCCCCGAAGACTCGATGTCACAAAAGCTATCCAAGCTGTCGGTGTTTTGCTGCGGCGCGAAGGCAAACGAGCCAGTCGCCTTCGATTGTTGAAACTTCTCTACATTGCCGACCGAATTTCACTGGCGGAAACCGGCTGTCAGATTCTCGGTTCGAAAATCGTTGCCTTGAAACACGGCCCACTTCACAGTGAAGTACTCGACCTCATCAACGGCGAGCATATCCACTCGCCACAGTGGTCCAGATACTTTCAGAGCGTTGGGCGGGATCTCATGTTGACGGAAGAACCGGATGTTGGCAGTCTCTCCAGGTATGAGGTTGAACTCCTCAATCGTGTTGTTGACGGCCACGACAACTGTTCCGACTGGGACGTTGCCGACGAGACGCACGGCTTTGCAGAGTGGCAAACCATCTACCCCGATCGCAACGAGAACACATCGCGGCCAATTCCAATCGAGTTGTTGATCGACAGCACTGGACGGGGCGCAGACAAGGCCGCAATCCTACAGGACATGAAAGATTCCGAAGCCTTCGATTCTGTATTTGCAAGGCTTTGCTGCCAATGAACGCCGGCGACACGATTCTCATCGATGAGCCGGGAACGAGCTATGATAGCCATTTGTGGATGGTTATTAGCGATCCAAAGCAAGACGACCGGTGCCTTATCGTCAATTTTACTTCCTGGCGCGCCGACGAAGATCAAGCTTGCGTGGTTGAAGCGGGAGAACACCCCTACATAAAACACAGGACTTGTGTCAAATTCAGGGGCGCGAAGCTTGTACCAATCGCCACGTTGGATGCGTGTCTTGGTTCTGGCGGACTTGTTCCCCACAGTCCGTTGTCTGCAAATCTATTAGCAAAAATCAGAAATGCTGTTCCTAATTCGAGAATCAGCATAGACCACGCCCATGTACTTATGGACCAGGGGCTCGTGTCGCTCGACTAGGCGCACGAACAACAGCAAGTCCACTTACTGACCGCCCTTCCGATACTCGATTTCTCGCCCCGAAACAATGCTTTGACCGGCAGTGCGTCCGCCACGGCAAGTGTACTTCTGATCGCCAAGCGGTTTGCGGGCGTTGCGAAGTTGTTTGGCCCAAGTACCGAAGGCGGGCAATTTGTAATCCACCAATTCGCCAAGGTCGCCCTCATCCGTCGGGATATCTTCCTCGTTCAATATATCGTAAGCCTCTCGGTCTTCCAATTTTTTGCCCACCTTACTTTCAGCGTACTGAAAAGACAAGTAGGCTTTCCTATCGGCTGGTTGCAGTCCACGTAAGATGGCTCCTCGGTCAGCCCTGGAAGTAATTACCGATTGCTCCGATCCTAAGCCGACTCCGCCGTTCCCTTCGCCGTGCTCCACCTTAGCATCCACCTTCGCTGGTAATCTCTGCTCGGCTTCGGTTAAAGTCGCCTCTTCCAATGACGTTAATGCCCATGAATGCTCCGTGTTCAATTCCTGAAGTAAGCTATTCAGTTCGTCATAATTCAATTTCATACATAGGGAAAGAGAATGAGCGCATTTTAGAACATCCAATCCACCTCCATTGTCTTTTACCACTTGGCTAATAAGGTCGTTCACTTCGTGAGCTAGTCGTAAAGTTGTATTCCATGCAGTCGGCTCATGGATTCCGCAAAAATCGGGATTACGGTAATTACCTTTTCTGGCATTCAAAAAGAACATTTGAATATCGCAAGTAACACACTCCATTTTATCTAAGGCATCCGATAGCTTTTCCCATCCAATCGTAAAATCACTAGGTGGAAATGGTGGAACGCGGTATATTTTTTGGATAGCATTTACGCATCCAATAGCCGCCAGCGTTGCCTTGCTCAAGTCATCACTATTCATTGAATCTGCCTTTCTTGGATCGGGCCGACCGTGGGCGGGGCGTCAAAAGGCAGATCAAAAACACCGTCGCCCAAGGTCGCTTGGCCGCCGCGTTGCAACACGGTCAGCCGCCCGGAGTTCCCCTGATTATCCCGGAAGAGCGGTAAATTTACAAACCAATTTTTTTAGAAAAATCGTGCAAAATCTGCTTAACCCCCATATTGGTAGTATTTTACGACGCTCGGGATGTTGTATGATATTTGCTATATGTTCGTGTTCAACTGGCCAGGGTACCTACGAAACGAGGTCAAAAATATGATTGCCCTTGATAAAAACCACAAAAGCTGCATGGGTTGTAAGTCGGTCTTGCCTATCGAGGATTTTCCTCTCCGCAGTTCGGGGTATCGGCAATGGCTGTGTCTCGATTGCGGAAGGCGATATGGTCGGGAACGCTACTATCGATTGCGAAAGAAGAAATTCGACAAGGTGGCGCAGAGCATCGCTCGGGAACCGACTCTCAACAAAATCCCGCTGATTATCGGGCGGTTGCTTGACGGTTTTGGCAGTCTCGACAACTTTTGTGCCGCTTGGCTTTGTGCAATAAACGAATCCATGACCCAAAACGCCGGCGGGACGGTTGCCCTGCGTCATCTTGTCGCAATAGCTAAGATGATTGAATTTATTTCCAACAACCAACCCGCACCCGAAGATATGAGCGACGAAGAGTTACAAGATGCCCTCACCGTCTAAAGACGCATGGCAACGGCGCATGAAAAACCCGCGCCGGATTCGATGCGGGGAGTATCTTTGGCAATTTGAAATCGAACTAAGCATTTCGCTTTCGCCAAACAAAAGCAATTAGCCCAAAAGCACCGGCGGCTAAGAGGGCGAAGGTGGAGGGTTCGGGCACACCTGCGATGCGAAAGCCTAATTCCAGATTATCTTCGAGGTTTGGGTCATTGAGACTACGATAGGATGCGGCCATCTGGCCCACCACGGTCATCCATTCTCCACCACGAATGCCCCGCGCTAAACTCGATACAGCAGTCTCGTTCCACTCCACGACATTTCCGCCTTGATCGAATGTTCCGTATGCACTCGCCGAGTTCTCAAACTCGCCAACATTCGTTCGGAAGTAGGGGCCGTTGAGTGTGTAATTGCTACCGTTCCAGTAGTTAGCATGATTTCCTGGATCGGCGTAATTATCGCCACCCACATTGGACGGAGCGGTGTTGCTTTTCGTTGGATACATCCAGTAATCCGCTCCCCCTTGTTTATTGGGGTCATAATAGGCCGCCTTATACCATTCGTCCTCAGTCGGAATCCACCATTTTGCCCCCGGTTTGCGTGTTACAGCCATCAATGCAGTTTGGCTCATCGCACCATTCAGATAGTATGTACCATTCTCCGTGAGCCAGCCATCTAGAGAAGGAGTACCTGTCAGCATCCCCATGGGCTGCCCATTCTGAATCCAGTTTACAAAGCGGGCTGCGTCACCCCACGAAATCCAGTCATTTACTGGTCGGTTTGCCCAATCCAACTCTGTTCCGCTTGTTCGACCACTAAAATCGTAAGTATAGCTGCCGCTACTCCCATGCCGTGTAATCTGACAACCAAAATAGCTGCTGTCCATGTAGGTGCTGTAAAGCCCGTAAGGATCGCGCTTTCCAACGGCGTTAAGGAACGCGCAGTATTGTCCTGCCGTCACCTCGTACTTGCCGATGGCGTAGGCGTGATCCACAGCACCGTAGCCAGTGGTACCATCCGTTGTCATTACCCGAGTATCAGCCGCATTATTAACGTTGCCCACCGGCACCATTTCCAGGCTAGTTAAACCCGGTCCCATGTTGAACACGTCAGCCGATGCCATCTCGGCTTTTGAAACCAACAAAACGATTAAGCAGGGAAGGATTCGATTGGTCTTCCCATGTCGCCAAGCCCAAGCGAGAAGGCCAAAAGCACCGGCGGTCAGGAGGAGGAGGGTGGAAGGTTCGGGTATAGTTGAGACCGTTACTGGGGCACCCACTGTGATCAAGGGATATCCACTGTTTACTAATCCAGTTTTTGTCATACCATCGATTTTGAAGATAGCGCCGACAATGAAGGGATAAGATTTGACCCAATTGATTGTCGAGAATCCACCTGGATTGGAGCCGGAGTCGGCGGTGAAATTAAAAGTTCCCAATAGAAATTTTGATTTATCGGCAGTCGTATATTGCATGGCAGGAGCACGATATACCAATGAATTTTCCGGCGTCTTGGTGTAGGCAATTCCCAGTAAATCGGGCGTAACACTTACGAAAGAATATGGAGAGGCGTCAAACGGTGCAAGATAACCGTTAGTGGGTTCATCGGGGAGCGACAACGCACTTACGCTCGCTTGAACGTGAGTCTGCTGAATGCCGCCGACGATGCCCTGAATCCCATCATTTGTTAAATCTGCATCAATTCCGGTTACGGTAGCCCAAACCTGCATAACGATTGTCGGAGTGGCGTTTAAACCCACAACAACACTCTTGCCGTCAGGGCTAACGACATAATCGGGAACTGACGCGGCAACAAAATCCGAAGAATTAGCCGTATAGCCGGAAAGGGGCAAAGCAATGATATCCATGACGAGTCCACTATAGGCTGTCGAAGTCACCGAAATAATAAGCATGAAAACGAGAAAGAATTTTATTTTCATAATCAAATTCTCCAGTTAAGTGGAAATGCTTGCGGATTCGCCCTTCGACAAAGTCGTGGCACGGGAAAAATGGAAACCAATCAGCCCAAGAACAGCCTTACGCAGGCAAAAGCATTGCCTGACGGGCCAGGGGGCTAAGATCGCGCCGCTACCTCTTTAAGAATTACACCGGAAGGAGGTTTCTTGAATCGCTTCGAGTGTAACTCGCACTTCCGCGAAAATCAACAATACCCCCCTAAAAAGTCGTATTTAGAATCCCACCCAATATCCAAAAAATGAAAAAATCCCCGCGTTCAAGGTCGATCTATTCGGCGAGGCGCATGGGGGGCCTACCGGGGGGGCTTTTCGTACACTAGCAGAAAAGGCATATAAGCGGGAAAGCGTAGCTACAATCAATCGGGGCGGGCGTCGATTTGGGGTTGTACCCCTACCCCCCCTGGCATTCCCCGCGTTTGCCGTCGATAACTTGTTGCCCTGCAATGACTTGCTATGCCGTAGGACAAGTATGAGTGGGTAGTAGCCTACGAAGCCTTTTCTCTCCGCGCGGTGGTGGTCGTCAAGACCGCGAGGACCGGCGAAAAGTCGCAACGAACGTTCGTGCTTTTCATCCGGTTGCAAGCGGCCGACATTGACAAGCTAGAGCACCGTGGAGTACGCGGTTCACGGGTCTGTAGTGAACGTGTGTATCTATGCTCAATTGTCCACGTAGAGCGGGGGCGATTTCGATTTTGAGGCCCCTAGCGTCGCGTTTTTTGCGTTTCGGCCGATCGGGGCATTCCCGGTCGAAACGGCCGTTGCGACGCAACCGGCGCGATTTTGGCCCCCTTGGCGCGGCCGTTTCGGCCGGCCGTCGGTTCGCCCGATTTCGCCCGATTTCGGCCGATTTTCCCGCTCTTTGCCGTTGCCAATGCCAAGGTTCCGCGGGTGCGAGAAGCCGCGCGAGTGCGCGCCAGCGGGAACTAATTTGCGCGTTTCGGGTGCTGCAAAAGTGTCCACTTCGGCGCGGAAATTTTCTTGCAATAACCGCGCGAGGGCGCGGGTAGTATCTTGCCGTTTTTTGCGCCCCCCGTTTTGCGGGACTTGACCGATTTGAAAAAAATTCTGGCGGGACAAAAAACCGGGCGACCGGCCGTTGGCGCGGCCGAATCGCCCTAACCACCACCTTGCTACATAGGAGCAAAGCGATGACTACTGCTACTCTACCCGTTTCGAGTGCTTCTCTCAAGAGCACCAGCGTATCGCCCGTCGTCTCTGACCGCGAGTGGAACGCACACATCCTCTCGCAGCTTGCCGCTGGCAAGCTCACTCAAGAGCAAGCCCTTGCCCAACTCAAGACCGCCCCGAAGAGCAACGGCGGCCCCTTGTCCTGCAAGCAGAGCGAGAAGGGCGGCGTCTCGGTCTATGGCTTGCAGCGCATGCCCGTTACGCTCTACGCCGAGCAGTGGGAGCGGCTCTTGGGATTCGCGGACACCATCCGCGAGTTCATCAAGGACCACCCCGCCTTGGCCCGCAAGCAGCGGAGCTAGGCCGCTCTGGACAGTCCTGCCCTACCCCCAGCGATTGGAGTGCTGGGGAATGGGCAGCGCTGTTGGGCGCTGCTTACCCCTTGTAGGAGAGCGGACCATGACAATCGACGTGGCCAGATTCCAGGCGCGCCACAGCGCCTACCAGTGGCGGTTGCCGTGCTGGATCGTGCTGGATGTTCTTGCGCATGGGCTGGTGGTCTTCTGCGGACCGCACGCGCAGTACCTGGAGAGCGAACCGGATCGGTTCTTTCCCCTGGAGGTCCACCACCCCGAAGGCGCGACGGAGAGCAAGATCGGCTAGTCCTCTGCCTACAGGTTACGCGCTAACCCTTACCCTATCCGTAGGAGACTGATCGTGGACCTGTACTATCTGTTGGCGTGGTGTGAAGATTCCGCCCAATGGCATCAGGCGGATGAGTGTGAAGAGCGGTCGTTGCGCCGAGCCAGGGCGCTACTGCGCGGCCGCAATCCCGCGCTGGTCCTCGGCGGCTTGACCGCCGTTGTGCATCGTTCCGGGTTGGAGTATGCGTTCCGCCAGAACCCGCGGGGAACGTTTCAAGAGCTTACCCGCGACCTAGTTGCCGCATAAGCCGGCGCTACGCTGCCTACTCCCCGACTCCGTAGGCCCAACAGGGGCGGAGTTTGGGTGCCGCCAGCGTTGTCGGAGTGCCGCCAGTGCTATCGGAGTGCCGCCAGTGGAGGCGGTCTGCGCGGAGGCGGTCCTGCTGTCTGGCAAGACCGGGCGCGCTTGCCGTGCGCGCGGAATGCCGCCACCTTGCGCGCTTGGAGCGCAATCCCTGCGCGCCGAGAACAGAATCGATGAGTGCCGCCAGTGCGCCGATGCCCGGCGCTGAACGTGTTCCCCTACCCAAACAGGAGTATTCCCATGATCGAGAAAGAGTATGACATCAGCGGAGCGATCGTCTTCTGGTCGCTCCAGCCCACTCCGTATCAAGCCCTACGGGAAGTGTTCGAGGGGATGGGCTACCCCGATTGCGTGCCCAATCCCCGGACGGACCAGTCCGCGCTGGAGAACAGCATCAAGGCCGTGTACGGCATGAAGAACAAGACCATCGTCAGCCGCAAGCAACCGAAACGCAACGGCGTGGAGTTGGTCAACATCGAGCGGAGCACGCAGCGCAACGGCTACGTCACCAACTTCGGGGCCAAGGTGCTCGGCAGCCGGGTCAAGGCAGACTACGGCTTCGCCGACGAGAGCGCCTTGACCGAAGAGTTCCTGAAGCTCAAGGCCCGGCTGACCACCACGGCCGTAGGCCAAGCCCTGGTGGCCGTGCTGGAGCAGATGGACGGCATGACCGGCCTGAAGCCCGGCGTGTACTACATCCCCGAGCACCACCTGAAGCGCTGGAAGGAACTGGCGGAGCGGGTCGAGGGCTGCCAGGAGGGCAACAAGATCACCACGGCGCGGGTGGCGATGGACGAGGGAACTGCCCGGACCATCCGCGATACCCTGACCCACGAGGTCCACGAGAAGGCCGCCAAACTCTTGGATGACGTGTCCAAGGGAACGCTCAACGACGCCCAACTCCAGAGCCGAGCCAGGGAGGCGCAGGCCCTGGTGGACCGCGTGACCCTCTACAGTTCGATCCTCAACGAGGG
Source organism: Pirellulales bacterium (assembly GCA_020846145.1). Lineage (GTDB taxonomy): Bacteria > Planctomycetota > Planctomycetia > Pirellulales > Thermoguttaceae > JADLEL01. The sequence goes on from JADLEL010000219.1 coordinate 30,571, forward strand.
ATTGGAGGGGCTGAAGAGCGTGGCGCAGTTGGCCAGCGGCGCGGCGGCGGCAGCGGTCATGCAGGACTTTGCCGCGGCGGGAATCGGAACGTGTGTGTAGCGGGTAGGGCGGTTCGTTACTGCTCCGTCGCGCTCATGCGCCGGGGCAGACCCAAACCTCTTTACCCCGTGGAGTAAATTTATGCCCTGTAAAACCACTCCCAACCTGATCTTCTGGACCGTGGCGCAGACCGGCAAGGTTACGCCGCTGGTCTCCGGCCCGCCCGGCTGTGGCAAGTCGCGGACCATCGAAGCATTCTCCCGCGCCATGTCCCGCCAGTGCTACGCGCTGATCGGCTCACTCCGCGAGCCGGCCGACGTGGGCGGATACCCATACCCCGTCCACGGCGAGCAACCCTACATGGCGGTCATGCCGCCCAAGTGGGCGCAGGACTGCCAGCATGGGCAATGGGTGCTGTTCCTCGACGAGTTGACCACCTGCCCGCCGGCGGTGCAAGCGGCGCTGCTGGGCGTGATTGCCGAGAACCGCGTGGGCGACGCCACCTTGCCCGATACGGTGTGGAAGCTGGCCGCCTGCAATCCGCCCGACTGCGCGGCCAACGGTTCCGAATTGGAGCCGCCGCTGGCCAATCGACTCTGCCACCTGACGTGGGAGACGGATAGCGAGGCGTGGCAGCGGGGCATGGGCAATGCCTTGGGCTTCCCGCAACCCAACTTCGTGCCCCTGCCGCCGGATTGGGAGAAGTGCGTCGGTCGCAACACCGGCCTGGTCGGCGCGTTCCACAAGCACAAGCCGGGGCTGCTGGGAGCCTATCCCAAGGACCGGGCCAAAGCATCAGGGGCGTGGCCCTCGATGCGCTCCTGGACCAATGCGGCGCTCTGCGCCGCGGCGCTGGAGGCGATCGACGCCGAGCCGCTGTTGCGCTATCGCGCCGTCGCCGGTTGCGTGGGCGAAGAGGCGGCGCTGGAGTTCCAGACGTGGGAGCAATCGCTCGACCTGCCCGACCCGGAGGCGTGGCTGGCAAAGGCCCATGCCGCCAGAAGCGCGGGGATCGGGCTTGTCCTGGACATTCCGCCGCGTTGCGATCAAGTCATGGCGGCGCTGGCCGCGCTGGTGGACCGGGTGAAGAACCACAACCTCGGTTCCAACGGCAAGCCCACGGAGGGGCGCTGGTTGGCGGCGGTGGACTGCTTTGCCGAAGTGGCCAAGGAGTGGCTCGAACCCGCGATTGCGGCGGCGGCCGGGCTGTACTTCGCCGTGCCCCATGCGTCGGTGCTCGTCAAGGCCCCGACGGAATTCAACAACACGGTGTTGCAGGTCCACAAGAACATCATGGCGGCGGCGTAGAGGAGCATTACCCATGAACCAAAAACTAGCCGAAGCGCGGATACTGGCCGCCCGCAAAATGCCCTACATGACGCATCAGGTGATGACGCTCATTCCCGTGGAACGGCATGGGCTGGGCACGATGGCCGTGGATGAGTATTGCCGGTTGTACTTCGATCCGGCGTTCCTGGAGGGCCGCGACCTGAAGCACTTGGCGTTCGTGGTGTTGCACGAAGCGATCCACGTCTGGAGCCGGCACGGCAAGCGGTGCGTGCGCCTGCTGGGAGAGAAACCGGCCCACGATCGGCTGGGGATATGGCGGCAAGCCGTGGATGCCGCCGTCAACGATGTTCTGGAGCAATCCAGCCTGCGCTGCCCTGATGAGGGAGTCACGCCCGCCAAGCTGGGCCTGCCCCGCAACAAGACGGCGGAGGAATACTTTCACCTGCTGATCGAGCGAGCGGAAAAACAGCCGGAGCAAGACCAGCGGGGAAGTGATAAAGGCCACACCGATTCAACCGGGGGCGAAAAGGGCGACGCGGCCGGCAACACACCCGGCGAAGATGTTGACCAGCAGGGTGGTGGCGATGCCGAAGGGCCGGGCAAACCGTCAGACATCGGTGGAAGCTCTACGGATGGCCAAGAGCGGCCGTGGGAGGATGGCCCGCCGTCGCAAGCGCATCCCGGCTTGGCGGAACACGACCAGAACCTCGTGGAAGCCTCCGTCGCCAAGGCCATCGAACAATATCAGGAGCAGCGGGGCCGGGGCAGCGTGCCCGGCGGATTGGCCCGCGCCGCCGCCGAGTTGCTCCACCCCAAGGTGGACCCGGCCAGGGAATTGCTGGCCAAGGTCAAGTACGCCGTGGGCTGTACGTCGGGCTTCGGGGACTTCACGTACCGCAAGCCCAACCGGCGACAACCGCAAGGCGGCGCGCTGTTGCCGGCCCACGTTAAGCCGATTCCCCGTGTGACCGTTGTCGTAGATACCAGCGGGAGCATGGAACAAAGCGACCTTGCCTTGGCGCTGGGCGTGATCGGCAATGCGCTGCGGTCGCTGCCCGATCCACGCGGCTTGCGGGTATTGGCCGGCGATACCGCCGTAGCCTGCGCCAAAAATGTCTTTCGGCCCGAGCAGATCGAACTCAGTGGAGGTGGCGGCACGGATATGGCCGCGCTGATCGTGGCGGCGGCAGAAGAGCGGCCCGCCCCCAAGGCGATTCTGGTTGTGACCGATGGATTCACCGGCTGGCCGCCAAAACCTGTCGCGCCGCGAGTTGTGGCCTGCCTCACGCAAGCCGGGACGGCCAGTGCGGTGCCGAAGTGGATTGATACCTTGGTCCTAAATCCGGAGGACTAAACGCGACGCCTTCGCCAAGCCCACGCGAGAAGGCCGAAAACACTCATGCCGATGAGGGCGAAGGTGGAGGGTTCGGGGATGGGTGCCCAGAGCATGGCATGGTAATAATTCATAGAATCAATTGCATATCCCACTATGTTGCCTTGTGCATCTATTCCTAGAGCAAAAGAATGCGTGAACTGATTACCGAGGAACTCATGGAGATCGACAACGCTGTTTGGAGTGCCACTCCAAAGTAATGCATGATCCTTGTCCTGCGTGGCAGATCCCCAACCAGTTCCAACCTGATGAGTGCCGTTTGTAGCCGTGGCTCTCGTACCAGTAAAACCGGGACGATTTAGATCGACAACACTGGCTGCCGTGCCGCTCCAAAGCAAAGCATGCCCAAAAATGGAGTTGATTCCGACGCCAACCTGCTGATTGCCACCAATGCCAAAAGCTTGGGATCGTTGGAAATTACTGGTGTGCAGATCGACGACACTATCCGCCGTGCCGCTCCAAAGCAAAGCATGTTCTGGGTAGCCCTGTGCCGAACTGGAACCATAGCCGACTTGCTTTGTGCCGTTGGTGCTCTGGGCTCGCGAAGTCAAGAAACCGGAAGGATTTAGATCGACGACACTGTCCGCCGTGCCGCTCCAAAGCAAAGCATGTTCTTTGTTGCCCGAAGCTGTGCCAGAACCGTATCCGACCTGTTGCGTACCGCCGATGCCATAAGCATAGGACTTGGTGAATCCGACAGGATTCAAATCGACGGCACTGGCGGCCGTGCCGGTCCAGAGCAATGCATGAATATTGTTCGCTGTGGTAATGCTTATACCATGTCCAACCTGTTGCGTGCCGTTCGTAGCCCAGGCTTCCGCTAAGAAACCACTAGGGGTCAGATCGACCACTTCGCCAGTTGCGCCCTTCCAAAGAAAAGCACTTTCAGAAGAAGCACCCCTATTGTAACCGTGGCCAACCTGTTGTGTGCCGCTTGTGCCATTGGCCCACGACATATTTAATCCGCATGAATCCAACTCGACTGCCGAGTACGTGACGAATGCCATGGCAGGGCGACTGCCGAAAAATCCAATAATTACCGCCGAAACTATTATGGATTTGAATTTGAATCGTTTAAGTTTCATAGTATTTTTCCTTTTTGTGAAAAACGCAGCCTCAGTGGATCGTTGGTTCTCCCAGATTTGGACAATGCCCTGGGAAACCAATCAGTATCAATTGGGGACCACCTAACCGAGAACGGCCCACCTTTAATGGTGAGCAACAGGCTAGGATTATTGACGCTGCCTACTGGCTTTCCGGGCTTCTCCGAATGGCGTGACGAACGCACGCTTCGCGGTCCAAAGCCCATTTGTAGAGTTACCCCCAGTTTACCAAGCTAAACCGTAATTTCAAGAATCAAGACCGAAAATATCCTGATTTTAATCGTGTTTTTAGAGGGGGTATGTTCCGCCAACGGTGGGGTGATACTCCGTCCGAACCGGCAATGTCCTGAAGGTCTTCTCTCTTGCGTTCTGTTCCTAACCCCGGCCACCCCTCTTTCTCGACAGTCCGCGGAGATTCTTCGCCCGAAAGGGAGCACCAGACCCGCGGATTCCGTGCGCCAAGTTGACACGCAGCCTTTGACTGAAAACCCTCAGACTGGCCGATGTGCCAAAGGAGTGAACCGATGCTGGAACATGCCGAGCGAGTGGAAGCCCTGCTCCGCCAGGGCAAGCGGAAGGAGGCAAAAGCCCTCCACAACCAACACGTCGAAAGCCAGTTTGCCAAGGCCCAAGCCGGAGAGGTAATCAATCTCTCGGACCTGATCGCGGGCGCAGAGGCTTTCATCATCGACGACATCGAACGGGGCAAGGCGTAGCCAAGAAGGGACACCCCGGAGGATTTTCCTGGGGTACGGCTGCCGATGCGCGGGCATCAGTGGCGGGATGCGGCCCGGCCCGGCCTCCCGGTTCTGGCAATGTTGCCGGAGCCGAGTGAGCGTGCCGTAATCCAGACCCAGAACCGTCTGAGTGATTCCTAACGTTACGGAGGAAAACCCATGCTGACCTTCCCCAAGCGTCCGCGGCGGGACCAGACCATCGTCGCCGAACGAAAACTCTGGACGAGCAGGTGCCGCCAGTACCGCGTGGCGTTCTCCCGCTGCCGCTACGGGCCGCGGGATGAGCGGGGGATTCCCGACGTGTGCTACGCTCAACACTTCGACCAGGAGTTTGCAGTATGGGATGTGCTGTCGAAACACCGAAGCCGAAACGCCGCCGAAAGGGCCTGTCAACGCCACGCCCGTATTGCCAACTGTCCGAAGAGGCGAAATCGCGGGCGCGGGACGGCTGGCGCGAAAAGGGCTGGACGTGGGATGAGCACGATTCAGAAGCCTTGACGGAGTTCTTTCAACAAGAGTTAGAGTGCGCCTACGGCATCGACGACGCCAAGGTCGAGTGGGACCTGGGCTACTCGCAACGGGATCACGTGACGTTCAAGGCAGCGCCCAGCATCGCGCGGATGGCGGAGCGGAGCGAGGAGTTGGCGCAACTCTTGAAAGCCGCGGAAGTGCTGACGGCAGCCAGCGGCGACGATGACGTGGAGTGGGATTGCGCGATTGACGAGCACCGCGCCTCTGTCGCCTATCGCACGATGCCGCAAGACGGCGAAATGGCGCGCCTGTTGGATCAGCTTGCCGATGCGATGGAAACCGTGGTGTGCCGCGCCTGGCGCGATGCCTGCCAACACCTGAAGAAACTCGGTTATCAAGAGATCGAATACCACGACAGCGACGAGTACGTGGACGGTGAACTAACCGCCAACGACCATTACCTGTTCACCGAGGAAGGGGAGTTCGATTCGTGAGACGCCGACCCCGCAAGACACTGGGAGAGATCCTTGAGGCCGGATGCCCGGACTGCGAAGGCCGGATGCTGATTGCCTGGTCCGGCCTGGTCTGCGAGAACGGCTGCGGACGGCTGCTTTATCTGCGGGAATCCGAGCGGAAACAACTCCGCCGCAACTTCCCCCACTTGGTAATTGAGTGTGTGCCCGTATCCAAGATGAAACTTTATTTGTACTGAAACCACAAGGAGACCATGCCATGCGATTGTCGCGTTCGTATCAACCCCGCACGCTGGACGAAGTGGTCGGGCAGCCGGCCGTCATCCGGCAGCTGAAGCGGCTGGTGGCTTGGCCCCAGCCCTGTTGTCTGCTGTTCGAGGGCCTGGGAGGGGTGGGCAAAAGCGCCGCGGCCAAGGCCCTGATCCAAGACCTGGGAGTCTGCCCCTTCTCCGGCTTGGTCGAGTATTCCGCCAGCAACCTGAGCATCGACGAGGTTCGTCGGCTTTTCGGCCAGACCTTTCGGCTGCGGCCGATGGCGGGAAACCCGTGGCACGTCCTGCTGATTGAAGAGTTGGAACTGATCGTCAGCCGGCACGTCAACGCGGCGCTAAAAGATGAGCTTGGCGAACAGCACATGCCGGAGCGGCTGATCGTGGTGGCCACGTCCAACGACGCCAGCGGGTTGGACGAGTCGCTCTTGCAGCGGTTCGAGGTCTTCCCCTTCTCGGCCGGCCCGACGTTTGCGGAAGCCTGCCAAGAGCGGCTGGCCTGGATTTGGCAACAGGAGGCCGGCCCCTACGTTCCCATGCCGCTGGGGATGGAGCAAATGGGCTGGCGCAACGGGAACTACTCGATGCGGCGGGCAATGACGGCGCTGGGTGGGGCGCTGGAATTGCGCTGCGGGGAGGAGGTGGCCGCATGAAACGTGCCAAACCCTACAACTTCGATCCGTTCTCGGTAATGTCCTACCATGATCTGACTCAGGAAGCACGCCGACTCAGGCGGGCCAATCGGAAGCTGCGGAGCGCAATCCGCTTTCGCGCCAACGAGGAGAGCGATTCCGATACCTTCGTCCTCGAAAACGCTCCCCCTAAAACCGAGCCTTGGCGTGGAAACGAATCCGAGAACACCCGGCAAACCGTGTTGCTAACGGGCATGGACTGCCGACCGGGACAACAGAACCTTTTCGAGACTGACGGCGATGCCGCCAGTACGCCGGAGAACCAATAGCCCCCGCGCTTACACCCAAGACCCCGATCAGACAAAGGAGATAACCCACGATGACAGTTTACGGCATAACCCGCGCCAGTACGCGAAAGCAGCAGGCATCGCCTGAAGTCCAGGCGAAGATGATTCGCAAGCATTGCGCCGTCGTGCAACTGCCCGAGCCGACGATCCTCGACGAGCCGCTGGGCACTTCCGGCCGGAGCACGGACTTTCGGCACCGGCCCCAAGGCCGCTGGCTCCTCCTTCACGCCCAGCCTAGCGACGTGGTCGTGGTGACGAAGCTGGACCGGCTGGGCCGAACGGCCAGGGACATTCTCGACACGCTTGAGCAGTTCGCCAAGCGGAACGTGCGGGTGATCGTGATTCAATTCCTCGGTGGCCAGAACATCGACATGGACAGCACCGTGGGGCGATTGGTGGTGATTTTCTTCGCCGGATTGGCCCAGTTCGAGGCCGACATGATCGGCGAGCGGACCTCCGAGTCGCTTCAGTGGCGTCGGCAGCAAGGGCTGGCCTGCAATCACGCAGGTTTTGGCAAACGAAAGGTCGGCAAAGGGAGCGAGTGGGACATGCAGCAGTTGGCCTACATCGCCGAGATCGCCGAGCGGCTGGGCAAAGGCGAGGACGTGCTGCTGGTGGTGGCCGACTTCTGGGGGCGGGGGATCAAGGACCATCGCGGGCTGCCGTGGGGCCAAGTCCAGCACAAGGAGGGCAAAGGAACGGGCAACGGTTTCGAGTGGTTTTGGCGCGCCACGCGCTGGTTTCACCGCATGAAGCACGCGGGCAAGTTGCCCCCACCCTATTGCGAGATGGCGCAGACGATTCCTGAACCTCGGCGGTTCACTGTAGAAAAGCGTCGCAAGCGCCCCAACGTCAAGCCTGTCATCGACGAGAAAGCCGCTTGGACCGTCGAGCAGTGGCGGGAGTGGTTTGCCTTGGAGTATCCCAAGAACTGAGCGTCGAGACAACATTCCTAATGGCGCGTAACGCTTGCCATTCCCTATTCGGTCTGGCTAAAGTCGCCGAAAGTCAGGTGAAGGCAGCCACCTGCCAGGGACCGCTTGGTCGGGGCTGTTGCAGAGAGCCGCCGACCGTCCCGATGTTCATTTTATCGCGATTCTATCGCACAGACCAACGCAAACTGTTTCTTCGCCAAACCCATGCGAATAGTCCGATAGCACCGATGCCGAGGAGGGCGAGGGTGGAGGGTTCGGGGACGGCCTCCGATGCACTAGTACTTTTGATGGTTAATATATTACAGTTCAACGAGGTGGCGTTCAGAATTCCAAGGACTGTTACGTTTAGCGAGGTGGTCAGATTGTTCACGGTTAGCGTACCGGCTTTGACGACCGTATCGCCAGTGTAGCTATTAGCGCCTGTTAGAATCACTGTCCCGAGTCCATTTTTCGTAAGTGAACCGGTCCCGGTCAGATCACGTGTGAATTTTAATGTATCGGTAAGATATGGTGCGTTTAATTCAGCGGAAGAAATCGTGACCGGCAGATCGAATTCTCCGGCTCCTGCGATTATTCCGTCATCGACGACCACACTTGATGCCGAGAAACTTCCACCGGGGCTAATTGCAATGATGCCGCCGTCATAAACATGGATCGGACCAAATAATCCTATACCCTTAACCGTCGCCCCGTAATACACATTGGTAGTTCCCGTGACAGTTCCATTATTCACCAGCAAGCTTCCTTGTAGGTCCAGACAAGTATCCTCAGCCATGCTGTTCGCATTGATTGTTCCGCCTGGATTATCCGTTATCCGACCGCCACCGTAACATGTGAGATTGCTCAAGTAGTTATTGAGTACGCCACCATTGTTAATCTGAATCACTCCCATGTTACCCCATTCGGACACATTGCACGTGCCATTAACTGTCACCATTCCACTTCCATCGTTGATTCCGCCACTCCACGTCATCGAAACATTGCATATAATATGGCTCCGGTTTGTGACATCTACGAAAGTTGCGTTGCCATTCTGCTGGAAAACAACTCCATTGTTGATAGTAGTGCCGTTAAATGTATTATTGCTTCCAAGTATTAGAGTATGAACACCAGGGCCACGAAGGTAGCCACCTAGGACGGATGTGTTTTGATATTCAACAGTCCCGCCTGACTTTGCTTGAAGGTAATTGTCACCTAATTCAATGTCATATATATGTTCGAGCCGTAACGATGCCCCGCTGTTGATAGTAAATGAGGAACGGACCGATTTACATTCGGATAAAACAAGTTTCCCACCAACTACATATGTAGGACCAATGTAGATCGAAGTACTGGCAAGCGTTAACGTGCCGCTTCCAATCTTAGTGAGACTACCCAGGCCACTACTGCTGCTGCTGAGTACGCCTGAGTAAATCGTATCTTCTCCATTGTTCCCGACCGATAGTGCAGTTCCTTTGAGATCGAGGTTCCCCGAACCTTTCAATCCGCCAAGAGTGGCGTTGAAGTTTTGCACGTCAAGAACTCCTCCACTAAGATCAACAGTGCTGTTTTGCAATGCCATACCATGTCCCAATCGCAATGTGCCTGCTTTGATTTGAGTAGGGCCACTAAACGTACTTGGAGCCGTAAGAGTAAGTACATTGCTCCCTTGTTTGACAATCATTCCGCTTCCGCTAATTAAACCACCATACGTCCAGTTGCTGGAACGGTAAAACGTCAATGTACCGTAGTTCTCTACGTTGCCGATAATACTGCCTGTTGAACCACCGCCGCCGATTCCAAGTGATCCCGATGAAATAGTTGTAACTCCGGTATAAGTGTTATCTTCAGTGAGAATTAGCCCACCCGATCCGATTATGTTGAGCGTTCCCATTGTAGTTGCGTCGGTAATAACTGATCTTACGGTGCAGCCCGAATCGATATAAAATGTATGCGTGCCAGTTGCGGCAAGTTTTATAATCGGACCACTTGAAATGTTTAGACCGCCGTAATCTCGGATGAATCCGTCATTCCAATTTATAATCGCAGAGCCAAACCCTTGCGTGATGTTGATAGCCTGGAGCATACCCCCATTGTTGATATTACAAGTTCCGGTTGTGTTGCTGCCATTCGCCAGAATTAAGACACTCGCCTTCACAAGCCCACCGTTATCGCTTATGCTTCCAATATTTAGCGTACCGTTGCCACCACTGCCGATGGTGAGATTATAAGTGGTCCACTTTGAGTCAATACCGGTAACCGTGACCGTGCCGCTAGAACCGGGATTGTCCCCGATGAAACCAGAAAGGCATAGCAATTCACTTCCGTCATTAACCGACACTGTTCCCGTTGAATTCTGACCTATTATGCCTGTGGTACTGGAAGTCCAAGTGGCTGGATTAGCAGGTAACACCTCGCCCGACCAATCAATTGCCGCTTGGGCTATCTTCATCGGGAAAGAGAGAAAGTGTACTGCACAAAGCACCAACCAAATTGCACGCACGATCAACTTCGAGCGATTCGCCGCCGTTAGAACCATCTGATATAACCTGTAAGACTTCATTCTTCTTTCCTTCGCAAGATTAGTGAAATGATTATTGAAAGTGATTACGTCACCCTTTCGAGAAGCGTGACAGGGCAAATTGAAAAATGGAATACCTAACCAAAGAACGTCCCACCTTTAACGGCGAGCAACGGCGACTAGGTTTTTTGACGCTGCCTACTGGCTTTCCGGGCTTTTCCGCAAGGTGCATCGAACGCACGCTCTGCGGCCCAAGTCCATTCCAAAGACGAATCTCATCTTAGCAGAAAAAATAGTTAATTGCAAGAGGCAGGAATGCCCCAGGTTAAGGGGGTAAGCGGGGGTGAGGTTATTGCTGAACTTCGCAGAATCAGGTTGGATTGAATGGCGTATTTCTTGCGTTTTTCACCGAAATCCGTCATGCCTTTCACGCCGCCCAATCCGCACACAAGAGTTCCGCCTGCTCCAAGACCGTCCGGGCAGCTTCCTCTTGAAGATCGGGCGGGTAGCCGTGTTTGCGGAGAATGCGGCGCACCATGACGCGGATTTTCGCGCGGGCGCTCTCCCGCACCGTCCAGTCGATGGTGACGCTCTTGCGGACGTTCGTCACTAATTCAGCCGCGATCACCTTGAGTTCATCGATGCCCATCGCTTGGACGGCGCTGTCGTTCATCGCCAGGGCGTCATAAAAGGCGATCTCATCGTCATTAAGCCCCAGTTCTTCCCCCCGTCGAACGGCATCCCGCATTTCCTTGGCGAGCCGCACCAGTTCCTCGATAACCTCCTGGGTGGCGATGGCCCGGTTGTGGTAGGCGTTCAATGCCTTTTTGAGCATTTCCGAAAACATTCGGGATTGAACCAGATTCCGCCGGGTGCGGGTTTTTATCTCGTCCTTGAGGAGTTTTTCCAGCAGTTCGGCGGCGACGTTCTTGTGTTTCAATCCTTGGACTTCGGCCAAGAATTCGTCGGAGAGGATGGAAATATCCGGCTTTTTCAATCCGGCTGCCGAGAAAACGTCGATAATTTCATCCGGCGCGGTAATCGCCTTCGAGACCAACTGCCGCACGGCTTGGTCGAGGTCTTCGGGCGACTTGCGCTCCCCCGAAGGCTTGGCCAGCGCCGCCCGCACCGCTTGGAAAAAGGCGATATCGTCCCGAATGCGGATTGCCTCGTCGTGAGTGGGGCAGAGGGCGAACGCCCGCGACAGGTCGGTAACGGCCTGGAGAAATCGCGGCTTTCCTTCCTCCTGCTCTAAAACGTGCTCCTGCGCCGGGGGCAGCAATCCCAGCCGTTCCGAGGCCGTGCCGGTCGTCCACTTCGACCAGTCGAAGCCGTGCATCATATCGCAGCAGATTTCGTACTTTTCCAACAGCACGGCGACGGCCTGATCGGTTTCGATGATCGGCTTGCCCTGCCCGCCGCTCTCGGTGTATGCGGCGAGCGCGTATTTCAACTGGTCGGCCAGCCCCAGGTAATCGACAATCAGCCCGCCGGGCTTGTTGCGAAATACCCGGTTCACGCGCGCGATGGCCTGCATCAGCCCGTGGCCGCGCATCGGCTTGTCGAGATACATCGTGTGCAGGCAGGGGGCGTCGAATCCGGTCAACCACATATCGCGGACGATCACGATCTTGAAGGGGTCTTTCGGGTTCTTGAACCTTTTTGCCAGTTCCTTGCGGCGGGGCTTGTTGCGAATATGCCCCTGCCATTCGATCGGATCGGAGGCGCTCCCGGTCATCACGATCTTGACGATCCCCTTGTCGTCGTCTTGATCGTGCCATTTCGGGCGGAGCTTTACGATCTCATTGTAAAGCTCCACGCATATCCTCCGGCTCATGCAGACGATCATCGCCTTCCCTTCGAGGGCTTCCACCCGCCGCTCGTAATGCTCGACCAAATCCTCGGCGATCAGCTTTATTCGCTTCTCGTCGCCCACCAGGGCCTCCAGCGCCGCCCATTTCGTCTTGAGCTTTTCCTTCCGCTCCTGCTCCTCGTCCTCGGTGATTTCCTCGAATTCGGCGTCGATCTTGGGCAATTCCGCTTCGTTCAGGCTGAGCTTGGCGATGCGGCTCTCGTAGTAGATGGGCACGGTCGCCTGGTCCTTGACGGCCTGCTCGATATCGTAAATCGAGATGTAATCGCCGAAAATCGCCCGGGTGTTGGCGTCCCGCTTCTCGATGGGCGTGCCGGTGAAGCCGATGAAGGAGGCATTTGGGAGGGCGTCGCGCAGATTCCGCGCCAGCCCGTCGATCAGGTCGTATTGGCTGCGGTGGGCCTCGTCGGCGATGACGATGATGTTCCGCCGGTCCGAAAGTTCTTCCACGCGCTCGCCTTTCTCGTCGGGCATGAATTTCTGGATCGTCGTGAACACCACACCCCCGGAGGCCACTTGCAGCAATTCCCGCAAATGCTTGACGCTCTCGGCCTGCACGGGGATTTGCCGGAGAAGTTCGCTGCATCGCTGGAATTGGCCGAAAAGCTGGTCGTCGAGGTCGTTGCGGTCGGTCAGGGCGACAATCGTGGGATTATCCATCGCCGGGTGGAGGATGATCTGCCCGGCGTAGAAGAGCATCGAGAGGCTTTTGCCCGATCCCTGGGTGTGCCACACCACGCCGCAGCGCCGGTCGCCTTCCGGCTGGGAGGCCGCCACGGTCATTTTGACGGCCTTTTGGACGGCATGGTATTGATGATACCCGCCGAGAATCTTGATCAGGCTGCCGGTGCTATCCTCCTCGAAAACGACGAAATTCCGCAACAGCTTGAGAAATCGCTCCTTTTGGAACACCCCTTTTATCAAAACCTCCAATTCGAGGATCGAATCGGCGTTGTCCTCCCCGTCGATGGTCCGCCACACCTTGAACCATTCGGGAGTGGCCGTCAAGGAGCCGATGCGGGCCTGCAAGCCGTCGGAGATCACGAGGGCTTCGTTAAAATGGAAGAGCGAGGGGATTTCTTGCTTGTAGGTTTGCAGTTGATTGTAGGCGTCCCAAATCGTGGCGTCTTCATCGGCGGCATTCTTGAGTTCGATGACCGCCAGGGGCAAGCCGTTGACGAAGACCACGATATCGGGCCGGCGATTGCATTGGCCCTCGATGACGGCGAACTGGTTGACGGCCAGCCAGTCGTTTTCTTTTGAGTTGTCGAAATCGACCAGCCGCACCCGGTCCCCGGCAATTGAGCCGTCCCCGCGGCGATACTCGACTTCCACGCCATCCCGCAGCATCCAATGGAAAGCACGATTGTTTCCGACGAGCGAAGGCGAATCGGCCCGCAGCACCTTCCGCAAGGCTTCTTCGCGGGCTTCTTGGGGAATGTCGGGATTAAGCCGATCGATTGCGGCCCGCAACCGCCCCACGAGAACCACGTCGCCGAACGATTCCCGCTCGGCCTGCGGTTCGCCGGGGGCGATATCGGGGCCGTGGGCAATCCCATACCGCAGTTCGTCGAACCAAAATAAGGCGGCTTCCTCGACGGTGGATTCGTTGAAAGAGATTTTAGACACCAAACCGACCCCCCAATGGTGGCTGCGATAAGGAAAACGCTTAAATAAACAACTCGTTACAAGTCAAAGACTTATGTCGTTTTTTCATTTTATTGTAGGCCGTAGCTTAAATAAGATTAGGCCCAGAACGGAAGGTATCTAGCAAATTTTTTTGACGCTCCTGCCTGCTCATCGGGCTTAATTTTCCCCGCTTCAATGGTAGCCAAAATAACCTGCGAGATGCTTGCACTTTTGCTTTCTGGGAGGTGGAAACGTTCTCGCAACGATTGATTGGTCATTCGCTCAGCCATCACATACTTCAAAGCGCAATGTTGGTAGCAGGCGCGGATTCGGTCGTTCCGATCCATATCATCGAAGTTCTTTGGGCCGTAAATGATGGCGATGGTTCGTCGGTATCTCGATTGAAAATCCGGCGCTGGTAATTGGAAAACTTCCGCCGCGTTGACGACCTTGTCGATTCCGCTGCTCTTCTCTTCGCAGATGCGCATCCTTCGCATCAAGTCCGCTAACCGTTCATTCCGGGATTGGTAGCCGTCGATGAATCGTTCCACGGGCACCACCGGCTCACCGGGATTTGAAATTTCTAGGCGATCATCGTAAATCTCTACCATCAACGAAGCTCCCGTCATTGTAATATCCTGATGGATCAAGGCGTTGGCAACCAGTTCTCGGATTACGATTTCCGGTACGAGCTTCATCTCTTCGCGCAAGGCATCCTCGACAACCTCGTTCTGGGGCAACTGCCCCATGATAAAATCAACCAATCCTTGGAACCCAACCGCGTAACCTTTCGTTCCCATTCTATCGAGCTTTGTTATCAATTTTGATGTCCCGGAATAAACCACTACCCTGGGAGCTTTGCGGGCCAAATCGACAAAGGATATCAATTGTTTTGCCAAAAGCAAAGCGCCTAATCGGCGGATGGCATAACTCCCTTCATTGCGGTCAATCAGACGCTCCTGAATCAGTCGATCGAGGACTCCCGCTTGGTCGGTTGGATAAGGCAGTTTTAGCAACTCGAAGAACGTCTGCGTATCGAGAAGTTCCACCACTTGCTGAGCATCCAATCCGGTCGAGGCGTATTCCTCCAACCAATCCGGTTCACCCTCGGCAAATATTTTCCGAAGCTGGTCTTCGCTCATTGGCGCCAAGGCTTCTCCCGCTCGCATCAAGTAAGTTCCATCAAGGTGATATGCCGTGCCTCTTGGCCGCGAGGGAATATGAAAAACCAGAACCCGCCCGTCAGGATGATTTACTTCCTCGATGTCCACGCGAAAGCCGAGAGTCTGAAAGAGTTTTTCCGCCATAGCAACCGGATCATTGAAGGCTTGCGTACCGACCACCGAACGTGGCGGCTTATCCGCAATGCCCATCAGGAGAATGCCACCGCCTTCATTAGCCAACGCCAAGCAATACTTATACAGTGTCTTGTTGTCGAATTGAGTCTTTGCCTCCTTGAATTCCAGTCGCTGGTGCTCGGAAGGCAATTTCCGCCAGAGGTCGATTTGTGCGGGGGTTGTCGCCATTGATTAACCTTGCCTTTCCATTTCCGCATACGCCTCTTCGCGCAGCCGCTTAATGCGGTCGGCAAGTTGCTTGAGGGCTTCATAGCCCGGTCCCGATTTCTCGGGATACTCTTTTTCGTCGTCGAGCGCCAAGTCGAGGATGCTTTCGAGGCAGTCCAAATCCCAGCGAGAAAGCCCAAGGGGCCGCACGCCTCGATATTTCTCGATCCGCCGGTCCAGCCCAAAGGCGTCGGCCATCGACCAGGTGAACTTCCGCAACTCCTCAAGCTCCCGCCCCGCAATGAGGATTTTATACTGCTCGTCGCGCGATCCGGGTTTCATGCGATGTCCCCCGCGAGTTTCTCGGCATCGCTTACGCGGATTTCGCCGGATAGGAGTTTGGGGAGGAGGGCGTCGCGAATGGTGGCGAGTGTCTGATTCTGCAATCGGTTGTCATAAACGCTCTTAAGAAATGGCCCGACATACCGTTGAAAAGCGGAAAGCAGTTGCGGCGTAGGAAAAGCGATCTTCAACCTCTTCATATCTGCCACTGTGACATGGCCCAGTCCAGTCGTCTGCTTATTGCGCGCAATTTCAACCAGAACAGGGCGAAGGTGGCGTAGAAGGAAATAAACAAATGACCTTTCGGCTTCACTCCGGGTATTGACCTTGAAGATGTGCTGATTAAGCCACCCTGGGCCACAAGTCCATACAAACACATCCAGCGATGTATCTGGACTACCTGACCAAGAGTAGAGCAGATCGCCGGAGTCAATTCGACAACTGGAATCACGCTCTTGGTTTGTGTATTTTGTTTGGCTGGTAAGCCCACTCTTCAATTCAGCAATCTTAACAACGGGAAGCCCCTTATCAGCATCACAAAAATCTTCATTTCGAAACGCTAGGCCATTGACGTACTCCGCTGTGTCATAAAGAGACCGAACTTCCCAATCCGATGGCAATGTACCCAACTCCGAATCCTCGAAGCGGTCGGGGAAGAGTTCGGCGGTGGCGGGGGACATACCTTCGGGCGGGCGGCCGTTCATCTTGGCGTGGACGGGATCGAAATCGACGAACCAACTCTTGAAGATCGCCCGCGCCATCCCCTCCAGCGTCTCGTTCATCCGCAGGTTCAGTTCGATCTTGTCGTCCAGCGTGCCGAGAATGTGGGCGATGGCTTTTTGCTCCTCGATTCGAGGAAACGGCAGGCAAAACGACTTCATCACTTCACCACTCAAGTTTTGTTGTGCAGCGCCCGTGGCCATCCGCTTTAGTTGTGGACGCGCTGTAAGCAGCTGATAATACAGATAGCGATAATCAGCCTTTTCCTCGTCAACAATCATAGCACAACATGCTTGATTGCATGTCATTTCATGCCGTAGTATTCCAAGCTGGCCCACAGTCGCACCGTAAAGTGCCAAGAGAACTGTATTCGGAGGCAACAACTTTGCGGAGGATGAATTGATTGCCTCATCAGTTATCATCTCCTCCGTATGCTCAATCCAATTGTCATTTAATTCTTTAGTTTTAACCCACTCCCATGTTCCATCGAGGTAGAATTCAGGCCGCCTGCGACTTGGGGTGCCGCCACTCGTTATCCTCTTACACACCTCTTTTAAGGATTGGATATTCCACACCGGTGGTGCATCCCTACAAATATCAGCTTCCATAGCCCAGCCCCTCCAGATTCGCCCGTATCGTCTTTTCCAGCTTCCGTGATTCGGCAAACTGCTCATTCAGCGTGGCAACCAGCCGTTGCATCTTCTCGCCGAACGGTTCGCCGTCGTCCTCGACCTCTTCCGCGCCGACATAGCGGCCCGGCGTGAGGACGTAGCCATGCCCGGCGATTTCCTCCAACTTGGCCGATTTGCAAAAGCCGGGAATGTCCTTGTACTTCTTGCCCTCACCCCCGGCCCCTCTCCCGGAAGTAGAGGGGAGCTTGTCGCCGCGCCAAGAATGATACGTATCGGCGAGGCGTTGGATTTCCTCGTCGGTTAGCTCCCGATGCACCCGGTCGATCAGCACTCCCAATTTACGCGCATCGATGAAAAGCGTTTCCCCGCGCCGGTCGCGGAAACCATTTCGGCCCTCACCCCCGGCCCCTCTCCCGGAAGGCGAGGGATTTTTCTTGCGCGCGATGAACCAGAGGCAGACGGGGATTTGCGTAGAGTAAAAAAGCTGGCCGGGCAAGGCTACCATGCAATCGACGATGTCGGCTTCGACCAACGCTTTGCGAATCTCGCCCTCGCCCGACTGGTTGGAACTCATCGAGCCGTTTGCCAACACGAATCCCGCAAGGCCCGCGATGGAAAGGTGGTGGATGAAATGCTGCACCCAGGCGTAGTTGGCGTTCCCCTTGGGTGGTAGGCCATACTTCCACCGAACGTCCTCTTCGCCGCGGAACCAGTCGGAATCGTTGAACGGCGGGTTGGCAAGCACGTAATCGGCTTTCAAATCCTTGTGCAGGTCGCGGCGGAAGGTGTCGGCGTGTTCCGGCCCCAGATCGCCTTCAATGCCGCGAATGGCGAGGTTCATCATCGCCAAGCGGCGCGTGGTCGGGTTCGACTCCTGGCCGTAGATGGCAATATCGCCGATCCGCCCGCCGTGGGCCTCGACGAATTTTTCGCTCTGCACGAACATGCCGCCGGAGCCGCAGCAGGGATCGTAAACACGACCCTTGTACGGCGCGAGCATTTCGACCAACACGCGCACCACGCAGCGCGGAGTGTAGAACTGGCCCCCCTTCTTCCCCTCGGCGCTGGCGAATTGCGAGAGGAAGTATTCGTAAACGCGGCCCAAAATGTCCTTCGAGCGGTTCTCGGCGTCGCCCAGCCCGATGGTTCCGATCAGGTCGATCAGTTCGCCCAAACGGTGCTTATCCAGCGCCGGGCGGGCGTAATCCTTCGGCAAGATGCCTTTCAGCCGCGGATTGTCGCGTTCGATGGCGACCATCGCGTCGTCGATCAGCTTGCCAATGGTGGGCTGCTTGGCCTTGCCTTGGAGAAACGGCCAGCGGGCTTCCTTCGGCACCCAGAAGACGTTCTCGGCCCGGTATTCGTCGGCGTCTTCGGGATCGGCCCCTTCGTCCTGCGTGGCGAGCAGGCGCTGGTGCATCTCCTCGAAGGAATCGGAGATGTATTTCAGGAAGATCAGCCCCAGGACGACGTGTTTGTACTCTGCCGCGTCCATGTTGTTCCGCATCTTATCGGCGGCGAGCCAGAGTTTGGCCTCGAAGCCCAGATTCGCCCCGTTGCCCGACTTTTCCTTGGTAGCAGCGCGACGCTTGCCCATTTGCGATGATCCTTGGGATTGCGGTTCGAGTAGGCCGTCAATTTACCACAATGGGGGGCGGGTTGCAAGCTATCCCCAATCTCGTAAATTGCAGGGAAACTAGGGAGAATTTGCCGATAATTTGGCGGTAGTTATCGACCAAGAGGCTGGCTTGCCCGCTCCAAAATGGCCCGGACGAGTCCATGCGCCCCGGCCCACCGCTTCCCGCGTCGTTTCAGCCGCAGACTATCGAGATAGCGGCATATCGCCCGCCACCCCATCGCCGGGTTTTGGGCTGCCTCGATCCCGTCTCAGCCTCGGGGTTTTCCGGCGATCGTAATCCGGGATCAAGGCCGGAGGGACGGATTCATTTTCCGGCTGGGCTGGGACCCAAGCATCTTCATTGCCTCTGTTCGCTCAGATAGCCCCTCACCTCCAATCTCGTTCTACACTCGGCTACCGCACCCCATGCCGCGCTGTTTCAATGATCGACGCTTTGACCGAATCCGGCAACGTCGGCCATGCCTTGACCACTTCGGCCAAGTCGGGTGGTAAATCGGCGAAATCGCCCGCAAGTGCGCCGGTTTCTGCGCCACTTGGAACTTGCGATTGACGTAAGTTGCTTGTGGAATCGGGAGTTAGGGAAACCGGTTCGAGTCTTGTAGCGCCCACTGTTATCTAGCAACGACTTACGTCGATTAGATAGGTTGAAAAACGGGTACGGATTTGGCAGAATTGGGTACGGATTCAGTTCCGTTTGGAGGCCTGCCAACATGCGTTTGCCTGTCTATCGACGCCGTAAGGATCGAGTTGTCGCCTTCGTCGAATATCGCGCCAAGCGGTATTATCTTCCCGGAAAGGTCGATTCTCCCGAAAGCCCTGCCGCTTACCATGATTTCATTTCCAAGATCATGCAGGCCAAGGCCGACGATCCACCCCCTAGTGCCGCAAACCACAATTGATCGCCCATGAGAAGCTAAGCCTTCCCAGATTAACCAGCGAATTTCCTAGGCAGATTTTTGTATTGTGCGAAACAGTCGATTATGCAGGTCCACCACAATTCGCCCCAGGAGACTGCTTTGGCTCCTGAAATCCGGTTGAAACTGGTGAAAATCGGGAACAAATCTCTCTGGTGTCCCATCAGTTGTGATTTGCGACACTAGCGTGCCGGAACTCATGGCATAGCTGGTCGTGCCGGCCGGGAAAGGGCCGCCCGTCCCCGTGTCCTCATACGTCAATTGCGTCGGTTTGGCGGTGTCCGAAGGGCACGCAAAAACGGCGGGGCGCCAACCGACGGCCGCCCGGTTCAAGGGACCCATCTGCGCCCTCCAACCTCGGAGGATTTTCAAATTCATCATCTTGTAGAGCGCATTCAGCTCGATATAAGGCAAAATATGCACGAAGCCGCTGGCGCCAAGGCCCGGATCGGTGGAGCAGATGGCGCCGCTGGGGCCGTCGCATCCCAAGCGGCCTTTGGGATACGCCCGAAGCGCCGTTTCATAGGTGGAAAAACCCAGGCAGATTTGCTTGAGATTATTCGTGCAATGCATGCGCCGCGCGGCCTCCCGCGTAGCCTGGATCGCCGGCAACAAGAGCGCGATCAGGATGCCGATGATGGCGATCACGACCAGCAACTCGACCAAGGTGAAACCGCGTCTTCCGGACGGCACAATCGTTTCTCCGCCATGCAATCCGTTGTCCATGACAATGGTCTCCGAAAAATTTTCGGCAGTTTCATCCTGTTTCAGACCGAGTTGAAGTTTGTTTCTCGACCATAACTCAGACCATTTCATCAATATGCACGGCGACGCCGGAGCATCGAGAAATGGTGTTCCCACGCCCGCGCGCGGAATCAAGGATTTCATGGACTTCGCATTTTCTGCCGGATTATCGATCTATCTTGACATCGACCGGAGGTGAAATTATCCTAAAGGGGGGCGTTGGCGTCGTTCGGGGCGATTATCCTTCCTCCGCGGATCCGCCGGCAAGCCGCACGGCGAAAGAAACACCATGAAATCCAATCTCTCCGAATCCTTTAGAACGCTTTGGAAATTACTTTTCCTTCCGATTTTCGTCTCGCTCGCCTTCGTGAATTCGCCGGCCGCCGCCTGCACGAGCGTGTTGGTTTCGCGGGGGGCGTCGGCCGACGGCTCGGTGATGATCACCTACCATTGCGACGACGCGGGGGCTTATGCCCGATTGCGAATTACGCCCGCCGCCGATCACAAGCCGGGCGAAATGATCGAAATCCCCTCGCGCAACCCGGCCGAGAAGACTCCGCGCGGCAAAATTCCGCAAGTCGCGCACACCTACAAGGTGCTTGGCGGGCTGATGAACGAGCATCAACTCTCGATCTCCGAGACCACCTTCGGCGGACGGCACGAGTTGATGAATCCCGACGGTTTGCTGGAATACCACCACTTGATGCAACTCGGCCTGGAACGCGCCCGCACGGCGCGCGAGGCCATTGAAGTGATGATGCAACTGGTCGAGCAACACGGCTACGAATCGGAAGGCGAGTCGATTTCGATCGCCGATCCCCAGGAAGCTTGGATTTTGGAGATCGTCGGCACGGGGCCGGGCGGCAAAGGCGCGGTCTGGGCGGCGATGCGCGTGCCCGACGGGCAAATCTCCTGCCACGCGAACAAATCGCGCCTCGCGGAGATTCCCCGCGACGATCCGGCGAATTGCCTGTATTCCGCGAACGTGGAGAGCTTCGCCGTCGGCAAGGGCTGGTACGATCCGAAATCGGGCCGGCCGTTCCGCTTCTGCGACGCCTACTGCCCGGCCACGCCGCTCTCGCGGCGGATGTGCGACTCGCGAGTGTGGAGCGTATTCCGCCGCGCGGCGCCGTCGCAACATTTTTCGCCGGATTACCACCGCTCGAAACCGGGCGCGCAGCCGTATCCGCTGTTCATCACGCCCGACAAGAAAATCTCGGCGGCCGACGTCTTCGCGCTAATCCGCGATCATTACGAAGGAACGGAAATCGACATGACGCAAGGCGTTGACGCCGGCCCGTTCAACTTGCCGCGGCGCTGGCGGCCCGCGCCTTGGAAGGTGGACGGCGTGGAGTACGCCTGGGAGCGGCCGATCGCCACGCAGCAGACGGCGTTTTCGAGCGTTACGCAATCGCGGGCGTGGCTGCCCAACGCCGTGGGCGGATTGGTGTGGTACGGCGTCGATGACAGCTACACCACCTGCTATCTGCCGTTCTACTCCGGCATCGACGCGGTGCCGAAGAGCTTCGCGGGCGGCTCCATCAAGCAATTCACGTGGGACTCGGCATGGTGGGTCTTCAATCTGGCGTCGAACTACGCCTACTTGAAATACTCCGCCATGACGCCGGAGATTCAAGCGGTGCAGAAGGACATCGAAGGGAACCTCATGGCCCTGCAGCCGGCGGTGGAGAAAACCGCGGCCGAGTTGGCGGGGAGCAATCCGAACCTGATGACGCGGTATCTGACCGACTACTCGGTATCGCAGGCCGAGTTGACCGTCGCCCGCTGGCGGGAACTGGCCGAGCACCTCATCACGAAATACAACGACGGCTACATTCGCAACGAGGAAAAGGGCAAATCGGAGGAGGTCGGCTACCCCGAAGCGTGGCTGCGGAAGGTCATTAAGGAGCGGCCCGAGCAGTTCCGCTTGCCGGTGGAGAAACCGGAGCCGAAGCCGGCACATTAAGTCTCTGTAAAAGAATAACCTACTGAACTGTAACGTTGTAGGCACACTCCGTGTGCCGTAATTCACAGACGGCACACGGAGTGTGCCTACTACGATTCCGGCAACTTATCGTTTTACAGTTTCCAAGAGCGCCTCAACATGCGAAATAATTTCTTCGGCGGAACGCTTGCAGTGCTGATCTTTTCCAGCCTCGCCCGCGCGGACGAAGCCACGGCACGCGTCAACCTCGATAATCTCGCTCCCTCTACGAACGCGATGGCCGGTTGGAGCGACCGGCATTCGAATCTCGTGCTGAGTTGGCCCCAGGAAAAGGAATCCGGCCTGCAGCAGTTGGTGAGCCTCGTCGGCTGGGGCGGCACGCCGATCACCACGAAGCTTCTCGGCTGGAATCTGACCGCGGAAGGCAAACCGCTCAAGATGCACTGGGAATCGAGAACCTTCCGCCCGGACAAAGTCGTCGAGGTCGATGCGGCGGAGGGAATCGAGTTGACGGCGACCACTTCTTGGCCTGGTCGAAATACCCTGGCCGTGGAATTTCTGCTCGTCAACCGGACCGAAAAACCGCGGGACATGACCTTGAGTTTCAGCTTTCCCGGCAAGGGGCAGCCGCCCGACTGGAAAGGGCCGTTTCCCGCGGGCAAGTTCGTGAGTTTGGAGAACGAAACGGAAGGTTCCTGGACCACGCTCTACGTTCACAACGAGCACGGCCGCAACGTGCTTTGGGTCCGCGATTACGTGGCCGGAATGACCGATGGCACGACGCTGGAGTTGACGTGCCTGGCCGACCTGTCGCCGCGGAAACTGCATTTCGAGCCGCAGGACCGGATTGGCCTCGTCATTCCGCTGGGCTTCGGCCGAAATCGGGGCGAAGCGCGCGACGCGCTCGATGCCGCCGCCGCGAAGATCGCCAAGGGTTGGTCGTCGGCGGAAGAGACCGATCGCCTTCGCGAACTGCTGCGCAAGGCGCCGCCTTTGCCCGCGAAATATCGCGGGCAGGAGAAGTACGAGCGGCTGTACGCCCATGCGATCACGACGCTCGGCAGCCTTTGCATCCGCGGCGAAGGCGGCTACACCGGCGCAAAACGGATCCCTTACACCACCAAATTCGCGTTGGCCTGCGCCTTTTTCTGGGACACCTCGTTTTCCTGCACGGGCTTACGCGAGTTCGATCCCGCCGCCGCCCAGGAGGCGATTTCCTGCTTCACCGAGAACGCCGGACCGCGGGGCAGTCTGCCGGGCACGCTTTGCGACAGTCATCGCGCCGGCGAAGGCCAAGCGCCGATCATGTCCTGGGCCGCATGGCTTACCTACCAACGCAGCCGCGATAAAACCTGGCTCCGCCGCGTCTATCCCGCCCTGGCCGGCAACAATCGGTTCTGGTTCAAGCATCATGCCTCGCCGCGGGGTTTGTGCCAATTTTTCAATGCCGGCCAGATTGCCGATGACGACGCCCGCTTCGATCCGATCCAGGGCGACAAACGCAACTGGACGCTGACGGGCTTCGAATCGCCCGACCTCAATGCTTTTCTCGTGATGGATTGCCGCTGCCTGGCCGCCATGGCCGACGAACTGGAAAAACGCGACGATGCGCAGGCATGGCGCGAGCAGGCCGATCGGCTGGCGGAAAAAATCGTCGAGACCATGTATTTCCCCGACGACGCCCTATTCTACGACGTGAAGACCGGCACGCGCGAGATACTTTCCGGCGTGAAGACGCCCAATATGTTTTTGCCGCTCTGGGCCGGCACTCCGCTGAATAAAGCGCAGATCGGTGCGGTCGTCGAGCGGCATATTCTCAATCCCCGGGAGTTCTACCGCGATTTGCCGTTTCCCAGCTTGTCGTACGATAATCCCAAGTACGATCCCCAGGGTTACTGGCGCGGCCGCATCTGGCCGCACGTGGTTTACTGGATGATCCAAACGCTGTGGCGGCAGGGCTACGAAAAAGAAGCGGAACGAACGGCCGATCGGCTGCTGGCGTTGCTCATGAGGACTCCTTGGCTGCACGAGAACTACGAATCGGGCCAGGGCGGCGGCATTGGCTGCCCGGACTACAATTGGACTTGCGCGACGGCCATCGAGCTGCTTCTCGAACGCTACAAGGATCCGCCCCCTTAGGGCGCGTAAAACAATAACCTAACGAATTGTAACGTAGTAGGCACACTCCGTGTGCCGTAATTCACAGACGGCACACGGAGTGTGCCTACTACGATTCCGGATCGATGCAGGCAACTCGTTAGCCAAGCAAAACGCGATAACGGTCGAGAAAACATGATCCATCGAAACCTATTCTCCGCGTTGCTCGTTCTCCTTTTCCAAATCGCGGCGGCGATGGCCGCGAGCGTGCAGGACGTGGTCAACCAAGTGAGCCAGGCCGCCTACGCCGATTTTCATGCGAATAGCTTATATACTCATGCGGGGAACAACCGCGGAATCGGCGGCGCGGAACACGATCTTGCCCGAAACAATATCTACAATGCGTTTGCGAGCCTCGGCTTGAATCCCGTGCTGAATCCCTTCACCTACAACGGTTCGACGTACCATAACGTCGTCGCCGCGCTTCCCGGAGCGGTCAATCCCTCGGCGGTCTATATCGTGGGCGCCCATTTCGATTCGGTGAATAATCCCGGCGCCGACGACAACGCCAGCGGCACGGCGGGCGTGATCGAGCTTGCGCGGGTCTTCGCCCGGCACCGGTTCGACGCCACGATCGTCTTCATCGCCTTCGATCGGGAGGAGCAAGGCTTGATCGGCAGCAAGGCTTACGCCAACGCGCACGTCCAGGACGATATCCGCGGCATGGTTTCGATGGACATGATCGCCTACAATCCCGCCGGCGAGCACTATAACAAGGCGTTCATTTATGGAAGAACCGCGTCCGATCCCATAAAAAACGATTTGGCGGCCGCGATTTCCGCCTATGGGAACGGGCTGGCTTACGAGATCGCCGGGGACAAGCCCTACAGCGACCATGCGCCGTTCGAGGCTAACGGGAAACAGGCGTGCCTGCTGATCGAACATGCCCTGGCGGTCAATCCCAATTACCATAAAGCGGGCGATTCCGTGGATACGCCCAACTACATCGACTACGCCTTCGCGACGAAAATGACGCGCGGCGTCGCGGGCTGGCTGGCGACCGAAGCCGCGCTGATTCCGCTGGTCAACGGAACCTGGCAGGCCGGCGGCGGCGGGAATTGGGGCGATCCAATCAACTGGAACGGCGGAATCCCGCAGTACGCGGGCGACTCGGCGATCTTCGGCTCAGCGATCGCCGCGCCCGCCCAAGTAATCATCGATAACGACGAGACCATCGGCAGCCTGACCTTTCAAAATGTCAACGCATACGCCATCGTCCCCGGCGCGGGCGGCGGCAAGATAACGCTCTCCAACACCGGCCTCCCGGCTCCGGTAACCGTCGCCGCGGGCAGTCATGCGATTTCGACCGGCATTGCATTGAGCGGCAACGCGGCCTTCGGCATCGCCTCGGATTGCGGCTTAATAATTTCGGGCGATATTGGCGAGACCGGCCCGGGGATGTCGTTGACCAAGACCGGCGCGGGAAGGCTGGTTTTGGGAGGCAATTGCTCCTACACGGGACCAACGGACATTCAGGGCGGCTATTTGGAGCTTGACGGCGGCGGCTTGGCTGGCGCCTCGGTAATCAATGTGGCCCACGGGGCATTCTTGGAGGTTACCGGAGGTACGCTCGGCATCGCCATGATCGAGGGACAAGGGACGACTCTTGTCAGCGGTAACGGCACGGTGTTGACGGCCCAAAGCATTACCCAAAGCGCGCTGATCATCGGGAGCGGGGGGGCGGCGAATCGCTCGCTCCAATCCACCGCCGGCGGTACGGTTCCCACGGTGCCCGAACCCTCCGCGCTCGTCCTGCTCGGCATGGGTGCCCTCGGCCTTTTCGGACGGCTCCGGCTCGCGCCACGTTATTAGAGCGTTTTTTACACCGAAATATCATGAATTATGCAGGGTGTCATCGGAACTAGCCGGAACTCCCCGCGAAATGTACAGGTCCTTGTAATATTGATATCAGGGAGTCGGAAATAGGCAGCAATTATCCTGGTAACCAGTTCAAGCTGGTTCTGAGGACATCGGGCAAACCGTGCGACCCAGCCAGCGAATAATCGGAGGCATGAATGAAATCACTTTTTACGATCCACGCAGGTGAATATTTGGTTGGGGCTCACCTAGAGCATACGTATCCGCTTTGGAACGTGTGGATTCCATCCAAAGACACTGGTATCGACCTCCTCGTGTCGGATAGGGAAAATCAGAAGACTGTATCACTTCAAGTCAAGTTCTCTAAAGATTTCAACCCCACGCACGGATCGCCACTTGACCAGAAACATCTTCTAGCCACCGGATGGTGGACTCATGATCTGGACAAGATTCAAAAATCAAACGCCGACTTCTGGATTTTCGTCCTTCCGTCTTTTGTGGAGAAGGAGACCAGCTTCATCATCTTGCCTCCTAAGGAACTGGCACGACGATTCAAATTCATCCACGGCGAAACAAAGAAACGCATTTACTCGTACTTGTGTGTCACAAATACAAAGCGATGTTGGGAAGTTCGAGGCCTGACAAACGCCGACCAGGAGCTTATCGCTCATGGTGGCTTCTTGGAAAAGAATCGAGATTTCACACAGTTCCTGAACGCGTGGAAGCAGATCGAGATAAGACTGAAATAGAATCTGGGATTAAAAAGTGGTGAAAAAGGTGTCTGGATTATTATCTCAGAAAAGTGTTTCCCGCGGAAAAAACGTGCGTGCAAGCACGCACCCTACGATTTGCACCTTCCGCAACAGAAACTTTTTACTCTTCGCCGCCCAGCGCCGTTCGCTTTCTTAAGATATGGTGATAATGCTGGGCGAAGCGGTGTGCTTCGTCGCGGACGTATTGGAGCAGGCGCAAGGCGTAGGAGTGGCGGCTTAAGCGCAACGGTTCCGCGGCGTTCATGGCGTACACCAGTTCTTCGCGCTTGGCGAGCGAAAGCACCAGCGGCGGCTCGATATTCAGCGAAGCGATGGCCGCCAGCGCCGCGCCGAGTTGGCCTTTGCCGCCGTCGATCAGCAGAATGTCGGGCTGCGCCATGAGGTCGTCGCGAAGATGGGTAAAACGCCGCGCGACGGCCTCGTGGATCGAGGCGAAATCATCGACGCCTTGCACGCCGCGGATGCGCATCCGCTTATAGCCCGGCTTGAAGGGCAGGCCGTCGATGAACTGCACCACCGAGGCCACGGTCTCGGTGCCCGACGTATGCGCGATATCCACGCCCTCGATGGTCCGCGGCATTTTCGGCAGGTGCAGCACTTTTTGCAGGCCGGCCAGGCCCTTTTTCGGATCGATGGGAAAGACTTCCGGCTGCACGTGCGTGGCCAGCGCGCCGCGCCGGTCGAGCGATTCGAGCATCTCGATTTCGTCGCGCAGCCGGCCCGCCTCCTCGAATTGTAGATCCTCGGCGGCGGAGGCCATCTCCTCGCGCATTTCGGCCAAGAGCGTGGATTTTTTTCCTTCCAGCACCTTTTGCAGCCGTTTGATGTTCTTGCGGTACTCTTCCTTGGCGATCCGCAAATTGCAGGGCGCGGTGCATTGCTCGATGGAATGCAGCAGGCACGGGCGGAACCACTGCCAACGCTTGTCGTCGGCGTCGATCTCGAGCGAACAGGTGCGGAACTTGAAAATTTTTTGCAGCACCTGAATCGCCCCGCGAAGCTGCCGCGGGCTGGTGAACGGCCCGTAAAGTTTGGTGTCGCGGCCCTTCGGCTCGCGGGTGAAGCGGACGGCGGGATAATCTTCGCGGACGTCGATTTCCAGATAGGGGAAGGTTTTGCCGTCGCGCAGATCGCGGTTGTACCGGGGAAGAATATCCTTGATGAGCCGGGCTTCCATGAGGAGCGCGTCGATTTCGCTCTCCGCGTCGAGATAGTCGATATCGCGGATTTCCCGCACGAGATTCATGGTGCGGAGGTCTTCGGCGGCGGCCTTGAGGAAATAGCTGCCCGCCCGGGTGCGAAGGTCCTTCGCCTTGCCCACGTAGATCACGCGGCCGGCGGCGTCTTTCATCAGATAGACGCCGGGCGCGTGGGGGAAGGAACGGACTTTTTCCGCCGCCAGGGAATTATCTTGCGGGAGTTCGGTTTCGGACATGGGTCATGTAGGACAGGTTTCCAACCTGTCATTCGGCGCATGCTTGGATGATGCCTTTATTCCAATGACAGGTTGGAAACCTGTCCTACCAAGGAGCGGGATTTTGATGCGTCCCCGGTTTCGGATACAGGGCAGGCCATTCGCTCAAGCGCTTTCCGCGCCTTCGATTTCGTGGGCGGGCGGATTCTCCGGCAATTCGGCGGGATTGCGGACCACGCGCACCTGATCGAGCCAATCGAGGTAGGATTCGATTTCATTCAATGGCATCCCCAGGGAGAGGGCCGTCTCGACCGCTTCGATGCGGCCGAGAAACGTCTCGGCGTGCTCCAGCAGCAATTTAGCGATTTCGTGGGCCATGATCGATCATCGCAATTGCCCGATGCGTGAGGTCCTCTTCCCCTTGCTTGCCTAATATCAATTTTAATTCATTCCTAATAATCGAGGATATGCCACTTTAAGGTGATGCGAGGGGGTCGCGGACGACGAATCCAATCGATTCGTCGTTCGCCGCGGTGCCATTGCGGACGGCCCGCACGAAAGGCGGCGGCAGACGGACGGCTTGCTCGACGATGGTTTTCAACAGAAAAAAAACGTAACCGTTCACAGGGGACTGTCCCGATTTTCGCGGCGCAAAAGATGATGGCGCCGTAAAATGCTTACTCGCCGCGAAAATGGAACTGTCCGCCTCGCGCCGCGGGAAGGGGACGGGGCCATGTTTTCGGCCTGCCGTTTGTCCGCAATATACGTTACCCCGCCGAAAACATGGACCAGTCCCCGACCGGGGCGCGAACGCTTACAAAAAAGATAACTCGAACCGTGATGGACGACTACCTGATTTTTCTCCTCGCCGTCCATCCGCCGCCGAAAGGATTTCACGGGCTTGTTATTCGACCGGTTTATTAGTATCTTCATAGAAGTAATCAATCGCACCCATAGCTCAATTGGATAGAGCATCGGTCTTCGGAACCGACGGTTGGGGGTTCGAGTCCCTCTGGGTGCGCTTTCGCAAGCCCTTATCTGTCAATGGCTTGCGTCTTTTTTTGCTCGGTCGGATTTGATTCAACCGGCGAATTGTTGCCAAAAGTGTTGCCAAATCCATCTTTCTCGGCAATCTCCGATCGCTGATAAGCCGCCCAAAGGGTTGCCGCCGTGCTCTGGGCGTTGCGGCCGACGTAAAATTGCATCGTGGTGGAAATGTCCGAATGACGCATCAACTCCCGCAACTCCGCCGGCATGACGCGGCGGGACCAACGAAAGCCGAATGAGCGCCGAAGATCGTGGGCGGAAGCATATTTGACCACTTCCACGGCCTCCCCCGTTTTGTGGTTTCGCTTGGCGTGAACATCCACTTTCACGTTGGCCGCTTCGCCGATCCGGGAAATGACGCGCCCCACCCAATCATGGCCCGATACCGGTCCAATGCCCGCCGGTCCGCCCTTTTGGTTGACGGTCCCCAATAAGCGAAAGACCCGGCCCCGTCGCTTCTCCGGCGGGACCGCTAGGAGCATTTCGGCAAACTCCGGGGCCAGGGGGTATAGCTGATCCTTGCCCGATTTCTGAAAATCCCCGCGGATCAAGAGCATGGGGAACTTGTGGGATAGATCGACGGCCAGGCCGGCCCCTTGGTCCCACGATAGTTCAAGGGATTCCCGGAGCCGCAAACCTGAATACCACAAGCCCCAAAGGTAATCCCGCCAGGAGTCGGCCGCCGCGGCGCCCACCACGGCGGGAACTTTTTCGAGGATCCGCTCGAATTCCTCCCCGCTGATCGGCCGCCCCTTCATCATCTTTTCGTGCTTGGCCCGCTGCATCTTGGGAAATTTCGGCACCATGACCAAAAATCCCATATCCGCGGCCCAGCGCAAGGCCGCATGAAGGTGGGCCAGATAGTTGCGGATCGTGATTTCACTCTTGCCCTCGACGCGCAGGGTGGAAACCAAACCACTCAGGCGGGCCGCGGTTACGTCGGCCAGCCGCTTGGGGTGAATGGTGCGCTCCACCGTGTTGAACACGGTCCCCAATTGCGCCCGGGTTTTGTGGGCCAGGCCGCAAAGCACTTCATCGGCATAGCGCCAAGTGAAATCTTGCCAGCTTATGCGGTCGGACAGCCCATGCTTTCCCTCGCGCAATTCCTTCTCGAGCGCCGCGGCCCTGCGCTCGGCTTCGCGTTTGTTGCTCGTGCCGGAAGATTTTGCCCGGCGCTGCCCAGTAGCGGGATCGGTCCAGCGCAACATGAGCGGCCGACCGTCCCCCCAGCCGCAAACGGTTACTTTGAACATGATGAGATTACCTTTCTTGAAAAACCGGCCTCCCTGGGCTTCATCCTGGGCGGTCCGGCGGGGAAGGCGGTATGATCGGACCTTGAACGCGCGCGGCCCTTAAAATCGCTTATAGGCGTTCTGAGGGAAAAGCCCCGCGCCGATCGGCGCGGGGCTGGGAGCGGATAATTCATGGACATTCGTCCGCAATCTCTTCATCATCCGCGAGTACCTTTAGATCGCGGGCAAAGGATTCGAGGTTGACGTGAAAATCGACGACAGTATTTCGGTTGTCGAGAACGTAATATTTCCCGATGTTGTCCCGCTCTGTAGTGCCTTCTCTGGTCTTTTTCAGATATTTCGGCCAATCGGCGGAATTCAACTTACGGTTGATCCGCTTCATAATTGCACTCTCCGTAACCGGCGTTTTCTTCACGGTTTTTTTCATAAGTTCTCCTTAAAAAAGGGGGTTAGAGGAAACACAAAAACAGTTCATATCCCGACGCCCGGGACCGCCGCGGGCAGCATGGAGGAAAAATCCCCATGCAACTCGGCCAGGCCCACGGACATGATAATCAGTTCGTACCGCTTGACGATCGACGCCAACTCCCGCACGTTCCGGCGGAGTTCCGCGGCGCTTTCCCCGATGCGGATTAGGCCGAAATCGTCAGTGATCGGCCAAATCGCGTTGCTGTAATCGCGGATCGGATCGTCGGCAAGGATTTTATTCAATTGCTCGATGCGATCGATCTTTTGGCCGACCTCGTAAAGCAGATCGGCCAGTTCGGCATCGGCGGGGCGTGGCTCTTGCATTGTTTCTTCTCCCGGACCGGCCCCCAGCCGGCTTTTGAGGGCCGGCTGGGGTGGTTGCCAAAGGCCGTGGCTCATATCCCGGCGCCAATATCAAGGTTGGCACATATCAACCTTCCAAGGTCTTCATCCAGTTCAATTCTGCCGGGGGGTGGATAATTCGTATCCCAGGGCGCGTGGGTGCTGTAAATCGGTTGGGGAACTTTTTCCAAAAACTCCTCGACCACTTTGGGATTGACGTAGCTTTCCCGCGTGGTGTTTTGTCCCTTGTGCCCCAGTACGATCGACGCCAAGAGGCCGTTTTGCGGGGCCAGCCAGGTGCCCAGAAACTTCCGGCAGCCGTGAAAGCCGAATCGCCGCCGCGGGGGAATGTCGCTGGCATTCAGGATTTGCCGACGGCAGCTTTGCAGCCAAAATTGCGATTTCGGCCAGTTAGACCAAGGAAATAAACTCTTGCCGCGGAGCTTCTTGGGCACGAATTCCCGCAGACGGGTAAGGGCCGCTCGCGCATGGGTATTCACGTAAAAGTATCCGCCCTGGCGTCGGCCTTTGAAACAGTCGGCTGGTATATCGAGCCAGCCGGGATTTGCGGGATCGAACATTTCCCAATCGGCCAGCATCGCCGAACCGATGCGCATGCCGGTATTCATCAGGAAGAGGTAAAGCGTCTGCCACCAAACGTCCGCGGGGATCCGGTAAAGGCTGGTTGTCTGAGGCGCGAAGTGGCAGGCGTTGAGAATCGAGGAAATTTCCGCGAGGGTGAAATCGTCGCGGACCATTTTGCGCTGCCGGGGAGGGCGCTCGAGGTAGATCAGTTCCCCGGAGAGCAGCCCCGCGGCGATGCGCGTGGTCCGCGTCCGCTGGCCGGCCAGGTCGAGCATTTTTTGCAAGGCCGTGCAGTGCTTGCGGATCGTGTTCGGACCGATTTGCTTCCCGCGGAAGATGCGGTAGGTCAGCCCTTGGACGAATGCCGACGCGGTGCCCTGCCTGATGCTTTCCAAGGGCGGATCGCCGGTCAACTCGGCCCAGAGCTTGAGCGTCTCGCGGTATTGATCGATGTTCCGCGGCGCGGCCCGCGTGGCCAAGAGGTAGTTAGGAATGATAAAAGCGTCGAAAAATTCCGATAGCCGCATGGAGGGAGAAAGTTGGGTGAACATTATTTGCCCCCCCTTTTTAAGAGGTCGATGGTGGAGGTCGGGATAGTTGCGACCTCAAGGATCGCACGGGCAAACTTCATATCTTTGGCCCACCAGTGCAGGGAGAGCAAATCGGGCCTGATATGCAGCGTCAAACGCACGTTGTCTTGCCGCCGGGCGATCTGCTTGCGAACGAATAAGAGGTTGGCCAGGACTTTGCCACGTTCGCCGGGAATGACGGTTTCAACCACCGTTTCGGTAATATCGTCGATGATTTGGATTCGGGTCGTTTGCACGGTTAGGCCCTCCCCTGTTGCGGCCGCGCGGGAATTTTCACGCAAGGCACACAGATCGCCCAGCGCCGATCCCATCCGTTCTTTTCACGACATCGCTTTTCGCATTGATCCCGATTGAAGACGCGGACAAAATCGCGAGCCTCCATGATGTTACAATTCCGGTGGTGCAATACTCCGCCGGTGAAACTTGGCGGGATATGCCACGGCCACTGCGGGATCCAATCGTCGGGGACCGTTACCAGATAAACGGCCGTTCGATTCGTCGATGTTCGAAACATAGAATTTCCCTCCGCCGATCGCTCGGCTGGAAAGGCCAAGAGCCGTAGCACCCGGTAGAAAGCTGCTGGAGGCAGCCGCGCGGCCTTGCTCCCCGCCTTCGCGGATCGTCGCTTGGTTACGCGCACGGATACTACGGCTCTCGGTCCGATGAAAATACATCTCAGATTCTCCAGTAGGGTTTCTAAGCCCTGGGCGGCCGAGTTGATCGACCGACCAAGGGAAATTATTAACTCATGGGCGTCGGATGTAAAGAGGGGTCCGGGGATTTACACATTTTGTAAACGTTTTTCGGCAAAGCCCCGGTTTTGCCCCCAGTCTGTAAAGCCCCGCGGGGCGGCCGGGGGCGGCCGGGAGGAGACTGTAAATCAGTAGCCGAGGGACTCGTAAAACCGCCGGGCGCTGTCGGGGGCGTTATCAACGAATACCTTCCATTGCCGATCCAAGAGCCACTTCACAAGGGCTTTGGCGTCGTAAGAACCATTGGAATTTTGGGGGATATTGTGCCTGTCTTTCATGGTCCTGGGATGAATGCCGAGCAGCCAGGCGGCCGCATCATGCGGCAACTGTTGCAGCAGCCGAATGGCAAAATCGGCCTTTTCGCGTTCGGAAAGCGGTCGCCGCGGCGGTGGCTGCGGGGGGGAATCAGAAGTCACTTACTTGGTCCGATTAAAAAATTTCGTGTATATATATGCAACAATCGTCTGGGCAAAGCCTTGCCGGTCGTGTCTAGGGTAGTACCTTCCGGCTTTTTCTAACTCTTTGGGGGGGAATTGCGGCGGCAATGATCGAATCGCCGATCTCGATCACTTCGGCATCGCTGCGGAATGGTGGGGGCGTCGGCAGGGCCACGGCGGCCGCCGGCGGCGGCTCGGGCGCGGGAGGCGGCGGATAATAGGTTGGCTTAGGTTCAGGCAGGCCGGCCAGTTTGCGGACGTATTGGGGCCAATCGTCGCCCTCCGGTCCTTCGAGCCAGGCCTCAAGCGAACGAATGGCCCACTCTTCCATCCGCCATCGATCAATCAGGAATGCAAGGTTTGTAACCAACAATTCGCCGCCTTCGAAGGTCACAATGAATTCATCGGGAGCAAATTTCGATTGCTCGATCTTCACGACCTTCGTTGTGGCGTCGATGATCGTGTCCCCTTGTTCGGTCCGAACGGCCGAGCGAAACCACTGGGTTCGCGCACGCTTATCATATTCTCTGTGGCTGCGAGGCGGCATGGCAAATTCCGACGTGCTATTGAAAATTGGCCGGCGGGGCGGACGGCAAAACCCGTGACTAAAACCCGTCCGCCCGCCGGCCGCTCGCGCCGATCGTGAGGCTACAAGCCCCACTAACCAAGGATGACTATAAAGCGCTCAGACCGGCGTTTTTGTACATCCAAAAGGGGCCGATGACCTTCGCGCCGATATCCATGCGCACGTCATATTGAACGCCCCACTCCCCGGCCGCCAGGGCGCTCGACCGGAGTTTCGGCCGCTGCTCGCCGTGGAGGTATCCGACCTCGATCCCCCTTTGTTTCGAGGAAAACAGGAATCGGGAATTCGGTTCCGCCGGATAACGCACGTCGTTGACCGGATCATCATCGAGCGGATCGGCTACCCCGCGGTCCAGCCGCGCCTCGCCGTAAACCGAAATTCCCACGTTGCCCCCGACGGAGATTTTCCGCGCGATTTCGGCCGCCTCGAGCGCCTTGGCCCACGCGACGACGATGATATCGGCCTGGGCGCCGCGGAGAATACCGGCATCATCTTCCTGCGCGGCCATCGCGGCCCGGTCCGCCTGAAGCGCTTGAAGCGACAACAGATTGTCGGCCAGGTTCCCGCGATCGGCGTGGAAAATGGGCGTTTCGTCGCTCATGTTCGCGTTGGCCAAGAGCATCGAGAAAACCAGATCCCCGCGGAGCCGGGCGGCCGCTCGGCCGAGCAACTGCGGGACTTGAATCAGGGCCGACAGATCGTCGTCCAGAAAATCCTGTTCATCGACGATGAAGGACTTTGCGAACCGCGCGATTTTGTACTCTTCCTTTTTCGAAAAATCCAACTCGGAAAGGTTCGCTCGGCCGCCGCGGGGGAGCGGTTCGAGCTTCTCGCTATCCTGCATGATGAACCGCTCATTCTTTTTGTAATTCGGGACCGCCGCGACATAGCAGAATTGCTGGGTAACGTCGGCTTCCGCGGCCCAGCCGAGGAGCAAATTTGCGTTGATACTAGCCGCGAATAGTTGTTGCACCGCATCATATTCGACCGCATCGCGGAAGCAGTCGATCGGCTCTTTCGAGGCGTTCAAGCCGGCGGCCTCGAGCGCGCCGCGGACCAAGCTCCGCATCGAAAGATGATCGGCAATCGCGGCC
The DNA here is from genome assembly GCA_020846145.1 of Pirellulales bacterium. Taxonomy (GTDB): domain Bacteria; phylum Planctomycetota; class Planctomycetia; order Pirellulales; family Thermoguttaceae; genus JADLEL01. Next base: position 66,020 of record JADLEL010000219.1, read on the forward strand.
GCGCGGTTGCCGAGTTCCTCGGTCTGGGCGGGCAGGCCGCTTCGAAGGCGGAGCGCGTTTGAAAGCACTTCGCGGGTAACGAGGGATGGAGTGTGAATGGCGGGTGCCATAATGGAAGTTTCCTTTCGGGAATCAAGATTGGGGGTTGATGAAAAATCGACCGCGCCGGACTCCCGCGTCTTCGCGCCGGGGTCCGCGCCGATCGGCACGAGCGAACCTTCCTTGGGCGTCCATTCGGTTGCCACCCGCAAGGTTCGTTTGTTCGCGGAAAAATTGCGGCCGGAAATGGTTTGCTGACGGCCGGCGGGAATGTCGATCGCGGCGACTACATGGTAGCCTACCGATACGTCGGTTAAGTGCCCCTGCGCGACTTTGTTCCAAGCGGCGTCGGCCCGCTTGTCGCCGGCGGTGAAGTAAAGGCGGCCGACGATCTGGCCGGCCTCGCGGCGGATGTTGCGGATCGAGCCGAGCACGGAATCGAGGTCGGCCCGATCGTGGGTTGCCAGGAGCGGCATCTGCTGGGGAAGTTGCGCCCCGCCGGCCAGCAAGACCTCCTCCACCACTTCGCGGCGGTCGGCCGCCCAAACCTCCGCCGGCGTTTCGGTAGCCAGCACGGCCTCGATCGACCGGGCCGCCATATCGACGGTCGCAGCGCGAATGCCGAAAAGCCGGGTGGGGATGTAATCGCGGGTCACTAACGCAGTTTCCGGGATCGTTTTTGATTGCATCGCTCTTCCTCCTCCTTTCGCTCTTTTTCGCGGGTCAGAATATTTCGGATTTCGGGCGGCAGGCCGCAATGTATGTAATCGTGGCCCGTGGTGGGATCGCCTCCAAACAATTGGGGGAACGCACCTGACACGATGCGCGGGTCGGCATGTTGGGCGTCGATCCAGCCGCGAAGTAGCGTCCGATGCTCGATTTCTAGCCGCTCCTCCTCGCGGCCATACTTTTCCCCGGCCTCGATATAAGTGGCCCAATTCTTTTGCCGGGCCGCAAGGTTTTTGTCCAGCGCGCTTTTGCGCTCCGCCACCTTCGCGCCCTCTGCTTCGAGCCGATCGAATTCGGCCAAAGCGAGCAAGTGAGCTTGAGCCATTTCGGAGGAAATTCCGAGCGACCGGCAAAGCAGAAGCGAGTTTTCCCGGTCGCCGGCCTGTGGATCATCGGCGCGACGCAAAATTTCAACGTACTTTTTCCACAACGTGGGATCGTTTTTTTCATCAACAACGACTTTCGTGTTGATTTGCGCAACCAACGTCTTCGCGGTCTTTTTTGCCATAGTCAGTTACTCCTCGCCGCCTGGGCGGCATTGAGATTTTCGCGGACGATCGTGCCCAAAGCTCGATCGACTTCGATTTCAGGGTAAAACTTTTTGCCGCCAATTTCCCGCGGCGATACGCCCGCCGCGGCTAATGCCCGCTCGATATTCTCCGCCAGGATCGCAAAGCGTTTCTCCCGGCAAAATTCGGAAATCGAGATAAGCTTTTCCGCAATCGTCATCTTCCTCCCTCCCCGTGTTGCTTGATGTTATTTTGCACGGCGGTGGGATGCGGCGCGGATAATTTGCGGTTGATGCTCCTAAGCTCGTCCACTTGCTGCCGGGCCAACTCTTCGGCGCGGCGGGCGTCTTCCCGCGCGGCCGCGATCACCGCCTCTTCCCGTTCGGCGGCCTTGTAGAATTCCCGCCACTCGGGTAAGAGATTTTTCCGGCTGTCGGGATCGAAACCGCCGATCTTTTTCCGCACGTAGGCGCGCTCGGGCGAATTGGGGTTGTACTCTTTGGAAAGTTCCCAATCAAACTTATTGAGCGCCGAGTGAAACCAGCCTTCGCTAGCATTGAGGGCGGCGAATCGTTCGTCCGCTCTTTCGAGCCGCGAGCCGAGCCGGCGGTTCTCCGCGCCGATGTTGAATTTATCGACGGCCAGTTTTTGTGATTCGATGGTTTGCAATCCTTCCGGCGTTTGGCTGACGCGCCGCAAGGCTTCCCCGATCGCATCGCCCTTTTCCGCCGCGGTCAACTGCTTGCCGAATTCCTGCCCCCGCGAAAAGTCGATGCCGGCGAAGAGCGCCGCTTGGTCGGCCAACACGGCCTTGCGGACGCCCTTGTCGCCGATGAGGAACTTCAGCCGGTCCTCGCGGCTTGCCGCGGCGAATTTCCGCTTGGCCAAATCATCGGCCGTTTTGCGGGGCATATCATTCAACTCATAATCCGTGTCGATCGCCGCCACGGCCGCCTTGAGCGCCCCAGCCTTCGCGTCGCCGGAAAGCATCGATTGAATAAGAAGACCCGTCGCTTCGTTCCGCTCCATGCCGGCGCCAGCAAGCGTCGCTTGCAACTTCTCAAAACGATCTCCGCCCAAGTCGGCCGCATGATCGGCGGCGAGTGCCCGGGCCAGGAAGGTTTTGCTGACGTTGGCTTGCGGTGGAAGTGAAGGATCGTACAGATTGCCCAGGGCATGGCCGAAAGTTTCGCGCTCGGACTCCTGCAGGAGCGGAAGCGCCCGGATGCCTTGCTCCACTATCGCCTTTCTCTGGCTCAGAGGAACCCCGGGCTGTTCCTCGGTCAGGCCCTTGAAAAGTAATCGCTTTTGCTCGGCCGTTCCGCCGCGGCCGGATTCGAGCCAACCGGAGATTTCCGGCCCTTGGCTGGCGTCGGCGATCTTCGCAAGATCGACGGTGAATTCCTTCGCAAATTTTGCGTGTTCCTGCCCCAATTTTTGGATCTCTTGCCGCCAATCCATGTAGGCCGTTTTGGCGAGACCGATCGCGCCGACCACTCCGCCGACGCCGACGATCGCAATGCCGATTTCCGCGGCCTTTTGGCCAGCCAGGGCAAAACCTTGGGAGAGTTCGGAAGCGCCGCCGACCTGCTTGCGTAGCGCGGCGTCGGCCAGGGTAATCCCGCGCTTCTGTTGGTCGAGCGTGATAAGCTGCTTGCCGTAGAGCGCGTTGATTTCCGCCACTTTGGCCGCGTGTTTCTCCTGCGGGGTCAAGACCGCGTTGGCCAGCCGGGCCGCGGTGCGCTCGAGCTTTTGAAACTCGGTATCGACCCCTTTGGTTTGGTCGGTCAATTTTTTAAGCCCCGCCTCATTCTTTTTGCACATGTCGAGCGCCCGCCCTAGGGCGCGAACGACACTATCCGAGTTGCCGGTGAATTCCTGAACGACGGTAGGCATTGAATCGGCCCTTTTCGTTATGTAGTGATCCGGGCAATTTTCCAAACCGTCGCTTCCCGGCCGGATCGGGTTTGACGGCACATTCCGCTGTCGCGCACAAGCCCCATACGCACAAGCTCGATCCGCCGCGGCCGCGTGGAATCGCCGGGAAGACCCAGCCCCGCGGCAACTTCATGATCCGTAGCCCCAAACTGCCCTTGATCGGCGATGAAGCGATAGACCCGCTTGCGGATCTCGCCCGACACTCCATCCCGAGTCCGCTCCGCCGCGGCCTTGCTCGTTTCGCTCCCCTCGACAAACGGCGCGGTCTGCCGGGGAAGATGAACAACTTCTTCACGATGCGGATGAAACAGAAATGCCTGGGTAGTCATAGCATACCCTCCGGTATCTCGGTTTGGGCAAGAAGCCGGTTGCACTTCGATTCGCCAACTTTTTCGCGGAGGCAGGTCAAAAACTTTGCCGCGTGATTACGCGCGCCCGTCGTGCGAACCGCCTCGACCGAATCCCAAACCTCGTTTTCAGACAGTTTTCCGCTGGCCAGGAGTGTACTGATTTTGAGGATTAGCTCGCGATCCTTCAGGCGATTTGATTGCTTCACCTTGATTGTTTCGCTGATCTTTTTTGCAAAATTTCTTACCTCTTCTTTGAAACAAGAATCTAAATGGTCGTCTCGTAACGTATCGTATGCTGGTTCTTGCGCTGATACTGGTACTGATACTGGGGGCGCATCACTCTCCGCTTTTTTGCGGAGGTTTTCTCCGCTTTTTTGCGGAGGAATAGCGGAGGATTTCTCCGCATAGTAGTCCGTTTTTTTCCGTTTTGCCTCGGACATTCGTCGCTTCGCCGAGGCTCCAAACACCTCAGCAAACCTGGGGATGATTGCGTTTCCGTTGTCAAAATGAAGCCAGCCCACAGACTCTACAGCTTGCCAAAAATCGATCGTACCACCCAACCGCGCGACCAACGATCGCTGCCCCACTCCCCGCAAAATGCCATCCACGCTCTGCCGATCCGCCAGCCGCCACAGCAGAAAAAGCCGGAAAAAAACGGTTTCGATGGTGTCGCCCGTCAACTCGATAATCCCCATCACTTCCGGCTTATCCGGCAAGTCGTGGTCGATCTTGATCCAGTCACCAGCCATGTGTATAATCAACTTTGATCGAGTTCGTGCCCCTCGGCCGAGGATCCCAAATGTGCCCTGGGGCATTTTTGTTTTAATCCGCGAAAAAACGCGATCGCATCATCGCCCATGACGAATTTCTCGCGACCAAAAATAATCAATTCCAGGCCGGCTGCCCGGGCTTGCCGCAATGCATGTTCCCGCCATCCCAACCGCCGGAGAAATTCCCGGAGGCGATAAACTTCGCCAGCCTTAACGACGCCAGGCGGCGGCGGTGGAGACGCGGCGGCGGATTGGGGCTGTTTATTCTTCAATAGCGTTACCCCCTTCTCCCGGAAGGCGCGTGCAGGTCTTCAGCCAGGTTTTCACGTCTTGGAAGTCGAATCGAATTTCGCCATTCGGCAAAACGATGTGCGGGATTTTTCCTCGCTTGGCCAGGCGCAAAACCTGCCGTGGAGACAAGCAAAGCAGTTCCGCAATTTGAGAATCGAGTAGCAGGGTCGTTTCCATGCCCGCATGATAGCGGACCGCCTAGGGGAAACGTCAACAGGGAAGAAAGGGAAAAGAAACGGGGAAAAAGGGGAAAAGAATCAAGAATTTTTCGATTTCATCACTTTATCGTAACTGTGCAAAGCTTTTTTCACGGTATCTGGACTGCTCACGTTATTGTGCCATTTTGGAAATTTTTCTTTGCGGTCCTTCATAGGAAGAGAATTCCACGTTTTCATAATTCCCGCCGGTTTGCTTCCTTGCTCGCGCAATTCCGCAAAATACCGATTGCGATAAAAAGCCCCTTTCATGCCTGGATCGGGCGGCGGAGTTGGCGGCGCGGTTTCCATCGGATCGGCCGGTGACTGTTTTGCATTCGCTTCGTTTGCAAGGATGATCTGCATTCGGCGTAAGAGCGTTTCGGAATCTTCCGCCCGTTGGCAACGATCCCTATTCGCGGCTAGGAATGGGGTTGAATCCAGTCCCAAGGCTTCGGCCTTTTTGGCAAGTAGAAATCCTGCTTCATCATGCAAATCATCGATCCATTGAAGCGCGGTAAGAACGAAATCGGGATCTGAATTTGGCCCCGGATTTTTGGCAGTTTTTTGATTGTCGGCATATCCTCGCCAAAAACGGGCCGCGAGGTCAAAATCTCCTGCCTTGACTTTTTGGACCGACTCTTTGAGAAATTTAATCCAATCGTGAATCGTAACGGCCATGAGAACCTCCATCTTATTCGAGTCGCGCCGGGCCGTGGCGGAGATGGAGAACCGCCACGGCCCCGACGCGATTAGGCCGCCCGTTGCAACCGGGCCTGCCGCTCGGAAGTCAATCTATCATCGCCCCTTCAATTTGCAAGTGTTGCCACTCTTGTTGCCAACCCGCGCCTTTTCCGGTCATTTCCGCTCGATGACCGCTTTTTCTAAGTGGTGTCGTCGCAAGGATTTGCGGGGATATTCAAAGGGTATTTCGCACGTTCAGACTGACTTCGGAACCGACGGTTGGGGGTTCGAGTCCCTCTGGGTGCGCTTTACGGCGTAAGGACTTACGTCAACGCCCCGAACCTTTCCGTACTAAATCCGTACCAAATAATAGGCTCCCCGCCCGCTGCAACGGACGAGGAGCTAAAGCCAAACCTTACGGTCGGCCTTGGGTTTTTTCACTCAACGACTGGAGGTTTGGTTATGGCACGTCCTAATCGCATTTGGTTTCGTAAAGACATTGGCTGGTGGATGGTTACCCTGGGGGGTAAGAAGACCCGCTTGGCCGAAGGCAAGGAAAACAAGAAACTTGCCGAACAGAAATTTCACGAGCTTGCCGCCGTGCAAGCTCGCATTCCCGAAGCACCCTCCGCACGGGTGGCTGATGTAATCGAAGCGTTCCTGGCTTGGGCAAAACGCCATCGAAGCGAAGAAACGCTTCGCAATTATCTTTGGTACGGTGAACAATTCTCCGAACATTCGGGGTACATCTCGGTTTCCGACTTGAAGCCGATTCATTTGACTCGCTGGTTGGATACCAAGCAGTGGGGACAAACCACCGAACGCAATGCCCGCCGTTCGATCTATCGCGCTTTTGCTTGGGCTTGTGAGGAGGGGATTATTCCTGCCAATCCGCTCAAAGGAATTCGCTGTCCAAAAGCGAAGACGCGCGAACGGATCATGTCGCGTCACGAATATGCGATTCTGATGAAAAACGGCGGCAGGCAATTTCGGAAACTGCTTTTTGCCCTCCGTCACACCGGCTGCCGGCCCAAGGAGGCCCGGTTGCTGAAATGGAGTCAAGTCCAAAGTGACAAGTGGATTTTGCAGGAACACAAAACCGCTCATGTCGTGGGCAAACCGCGAATCATCTACCTTACGAAGTCCATGCAACGATTGATGAACAACCTTCGTCGCAAGGCGACTTCGGAATATGTGTTTCCCAACACACGCGGCAAGCCCTGGAGTTCCAACGCCGTCCGGCTCTGCATTCAGCGAATTAAGCAAAAGACCGATTTGCCAAAAGACGTTTCGGCGTATCTTTTGCGCCACGCCTTTGGAACCAACGCGATCATGAACGGTGTCGATGTGGCCACGGTGGCGGAACTGATGGGCCATTCGTCGTTGGAAATGATATCGAAGGTGTATTGCCATTTGGCCGGCGAACATCGGCACCTCCAAAACGCGGTGGATCGGATCAACCGCCCTGCTTCTTCCGCCAAGCCTCAGCCAATCGGGATGGGTTAAGGTGCTGAAACGTCGTGCCGGTCGGCCTTATGCCGCGTGAGGTCTGTTTTTCAGGCTCCACGCGGCATTCTTCCAAATATGCCATCAAGTCGTCGAGTCGAAAGCGGATGGCTCCTTGGCCGATCTTGTAGCAAGCGATTGTGCGATTCGCAGCAAGCTGATAGAGAAAGCTTTTGCTCATATTCAATATCTTCGCCGCCTGTTGGACCGTTAGAAGATCCAACGACAAGGAATTCGTTTCGACCGAGCGGGAATGCGTTGAATCGTTCATGGTTGCTTCTAATTGTCGAGAATGGCGGAATTTCCTACTTGATTTCCATAGACCGTCCATGTCGAATTCGAGGGGACTTGTCGGCCATACATTTCGAGATAGGGGCCGGGGCTGACTTTCTCAATGAGGTTGCGCACTTCGGCGGGTTTGCGGCTGTGCTCCGTTCGCTCCATTTCTATCCAGCTTCGCTGGCCTTTATCGAGGAAGGGCGATTTCCCCCGAATGCCGAACAAGAGAAATTCATGGGAAACCCGCCAATAGTTGCCGATGCCCATTTGTGGTTTGACCCAGATAAAACAAGATTTGTAATCGAATCCCCATGCGTCCATGACTTCGAAGGCATTCAATAAAAAGGCATTGGTGGTCCACAGATGAAGATGAGCGTTGTCTTCGCAAAGCGTTTTCACCGGTTCATTGCAGATTTCATCCAAGGTCATCGCGGGATAGTGATTGCACGTCGCCGCTCGCGTGGCTTGGTTGTTGTAGGGCCACGGTGGATCGGCGTAGATCGTAGAAAATCGCCTGCCGGCTTGAATTAGCGTCTGCAAATCAATTGCGATGCCTGACGATGAATTCATCTCGTCGATGATCGTTTCGGCAGCACTCTGCTGTTTACGAATTCGCAAGAGGGCGGCTACCGATGGCTCGCGGTTGGCCGTGGCATTCTCGGAAAGGTAGCGTTCAAAGACTTCATCCGGCAACGCGGCGATTCGTTGGCTGCGTGAGGAATCGGTTTTCGTAATGCCGAGATCGCGCAAGTGGATGGGGGCATCTTCGGCGATCACCGGCTCCTGCGGGCCGGAATATTGGTTTCCCGGTGCGGAGTCGGCCAAATTCACCGTTTGAAGCATTTCGCCCAAGCGTCGTTCGGCACGTAACTTAATGACGGCTGCCTCGACGACGATTTTCTGGCCAAGCTGGGCCTTTTTGGCGTACGCCTTGACGGCGGCGGCTTTGTCCCGAAGATCCCGGACTTCATCCAGGGTTTTCGCTTCAGCAATCGCCTGTTCGGCTTTGGAGAGTAAAACCAATTCGCGGGGTTCGTTCATAGCTATTGATTCCTGGTCTGCTAATTCCGGTCGGATTTCTCTTGGGCGGCTTGAATGATTTTTACGACGAAATCGAGAAACTCCATCAAAGCGATGGTAACTTGCGCCGGGTCGGACGCTCTGGAAAACGGCGTCAATCGCGGCATAAGGACGTAAGACGGAATCGCCTGGATGGTGAGCATACTGAGGATACCGCCCGTTCGTTCCCGAAAATACTCTTCCAGGCAAACGAAAAGATACTCCGCCAGAGCGCTCGCATCGCCTTTCGCGTGGGGCTGATGCTTCAATGCAGCAAGCAATAACTCCTGGCGGAATTCGGCGGGAATGGCATCGATAAATAAGGCCAACTCGGCGATCTGCGATTTGCAGAGAACGCCGGGAATGCTGAAGAATGCTCCGTTATCGGCTGAAAATGTGTCGTCTTGCATGGCGATCTCGATTGGGAATTGACTTTCGGGAGGAAGCATGTAAACGATAACGAGAGGCATTGGGGGAAGGTGGATTCCCCCAATGTTCTCGCGTGGTCAGTAGGTATCGGCGATGAGTATCATTACTGCTTTGAGCAATACTACCGAAACGATGCCTACGATCACGTACACCCAATCTCTCGCTCCCGGAATGAAATCCTTGAAGGTCGTAGGAACGCTTTCGCGGGGTAAGCCGAGAAGCGTACCAAGATGCTTGTCCGTATGGGACAATCCGGAATCGAACGTCATAGCGGCTGGCAATTTATCTTTTTCAAAGATATATATTTGCCCATCCGCTGTCTGAACGCTGAGCCGGTGCATCCTACGCACCGTCGATTTCCCGTTTTCCGTAAACGTGAAATGAGTGTAGTATTCACCATCTTCTTTCAGGGCCATATTCATTCCTCCCTTTTCGCACGTTAATAAAGCCGTCACGACCCCACGGGATCGTCAAGGCTTCGGGAGGCGATGAACCACCGATGGTCCCGCCATAAAACAAGAGACCCACACGGGGTCCCTTGCCCTCCCACCGAAACCGATATAGTATCGGCCCAGCTTCCGCGGAAGCGTGGAGCGGTGGAGAGGTCGAGATAGTGAACACGTCACTACCACACAATCGAAAGCATCCACGGACGCCTTCTTTCTCCGCGCCATAATTTTTTCTCCCGGGCGGGGCATGGGGAGATTCGGAAAAATATTCTTTTGCTCCTCCTGGGTTTTTTATTTTTCTTCGATTTCCTTCCAGATATTTTTCAGCTTGCCGTCGGTGTCGAGTTCCTCCGGCGAACTGGTTATCGGTGGATGGGTTGTTGGAACGATCGTGCATTCATTTTGATCCGGCCAAACGCTCTTCATGGTGATGGTTTCTTCGCTCTCCTGCGGCCAAGGCGCTCGTCTGTAAGCTTCATGTTCCGTTTTCGATATGGGCCAATCGGAATACAGGGGAAACCAACCTTGAAATGCCGTTAGTCCGCTGAATCGATTGATCCACATCAGGCTCATTTGCGGATGGGAATTCATATTGAGAATGTCTTGGCTGTTGATTCGCGAAGCGGTGTATTCCGAGATGCCCACGCGAACATCACCTTCACGGTCGCGGCAGGCGTATTGCGGATTAATTCGACCATTGCGAACGTCGTCGGGGGAAAGATCGTATTTGCGATCGTAATATCTCACTACGCCAGAGGTGTTGGAGATATAATTCATCATCCAAGGATCGCGTGCTCCGTACACCGATTTGGTGGCCGAGCAATTCATCACGATTTCCCGGAGATCCGGTCCGCCCGGCGGATTAAGTTGGCTCATGGTCTGATGAGCAAGGATGCAGCCCAATCCATAGGATCGCGCTTGGGCTAAGACGTTTTCGATGTTCTGACCTACCATTGCCTGAACTTCATCCATACAAGCAATAACTTTGGGAGCTTCACCATGTTCATCGTGATAGGCGATTGCCGCCATGAGTAAACTGTATAAGCCGAGTTTTGCGATCATCGAAACAGCGGCGACATCCATTGCACCAACGAGATAGAAATAGATGATTTGCTTTTTGCGGATAACTTCCGGCATGAAAATCGCGTTGTCTAAAGCCTTGTTATTCTCCAGGTCCCTGTTGGGAGATAGATTAAGTTGTTTGAAGTCCGCCAAAGATTCCGCGATAAATGCCAAATGCTTGGCGCTGCGCAGTTCCTCGTTATCGTCGGTCATTTCAGTGAGTATGGCAGTAAGGTCGCGGAAAGATTGAATCGGTTCCGGCAAAAACAGCGTCTTCCGTTTGGAACGCTTCGTTGGATGCTCTGATGAATTGGGAATCGTCTCCAGAATCGAACGCCGGAATACCGTGCGGGTCAAAATCGAAAACCAATCTCTTCCATACCCACTCCCATGATGGAGATTCAACCCTTGCATATAGAGTCCCAGAATGTCGGGGAGCGACAATTGTTTTAGCAGTCGATTGTCCCAGGGATTGAAGACATAGGTAGAGCGATGCGGCTTGTTCGTAAACCATTTGAAGGTGCGATTATGGCTTCGAGCGGTCGATTCCACGAAATGAAATAGTCCGGGGTCGCCCTTGCAATCGAAGATGACAACGGGGCCTTCGTTGCGGTGAATCAATTGCAGAAGGTCGGTTTGCAGCCCCAAGGAAGTCTTGCCCGATCCCGTCGGGCCGATAATATGCTTGTGTTCGTATAAAAGGTCCGTATCCAAGAGTACCGGATAGCCTTGATGGTAGTGCCGTCCTTGGTAGATCGAGCGACTTTCCGCCGGATTCCGGCTCTTCATAAGCCGGTCGCAGATAGCCAACAAGGATCGTTTTTCAAATGATTTCATTCCTGAGTCTCCTCTTCTTTTTCCAGAGTATGGGAGTAGCTATAAAGGATTGGTCCAACTAGTAAGGTCGTTCCGAGATACAAGGCGGCAGTTGACAACAGGAATGTCAGGCAAATCAGGCCCGCCAACTGACACCACTCTATAAACGAGAACGTCATCACTAGCGAAGTCATTGTTAAGGAATGGTCAGTTTCCCCCGCAATCCAAAAAACCACCGGATAGCACGCAAGAGAGCATATCGAGATATGCAATAATCCTAGCGTAGCGGCGGTCAAAGCGAGTCGGTTAAATCGGGTGCCGCAAGGGCTATGGAACATCCACGGTGGGGTTTCCTGATTGCCGTAATGCAGCCAGTGATTGAAAATCGATCCGATGTCCAAGCAAACGCGAAGATTACCGCCCAGTCGAACCCAAACGGCAAGCGTTAATCCCAAAAGGATCGAGGCAAGACACAAGAATCCGATGGCCTCCCTTCTCAGATCAGGAACGAATACGACCAAAAACAGGCAAGGAATCAAGATTGCGCCGTAGAACCAGAATCCGCCCAGATAATAGTTTTGTCGGGCATGAATTGCCTGCATCAAGCAGGATGTCGGAGATATTGGATTTTGAGAATCGTCAGGAATAAGCGATGGCGCATCGAGAAATCGCCCCCGCCAATCATTCCGCCAAATCGTTTGAGTGTCGTGGCTGATCGTCAAGCTGGCGGTGAACCAATACACGGCATGAGTGGCGATCGAATCGACAAGCACAAAGAGCATTGGCGTAGCGACCGCGAGAAAACAGAGAAATGCATGGGCGGGCTCATGCAATTTGCTCGTTAAGACAAACACAAGCCATAAGTAGGCCGGGCCAAGCAAGCATTTGAACAACCTCGAAAAGTTCCAAGGCAAATCCTCTTCGTTGGAATTTTTCAATTGCTTGACACCTTGATAGATAGCAAGAAATCCGCCGACAATACCCGCCGCCATGCCCCATAACCAATGGGCAAGGAATTCACCAATCCAAGGCATGATGATCCACGCCAAGAGCGGAGCTATCGCCATCGTCGTGCCGAAAACGCGAACTACAGCAAGATAATCCTTGAAAGTGACGGCAAACTCTGCGGGATAGTTTAATTCGCAGGAACCGGCGGTAATCATATCCCATGCAAGATTATCCGTCTTATGCATGGTGGTTTCGCGTACGGGAAGTGGATTGCCGTCACCTTTCGTGAACATCGTGGTTGCTCCTTGAAATTCGTTTCGGATGCTGGAACAGTTTGGTTACGTGATTTTGGCATCAACCGAAGAAGGTGCCGCCAAGACAGCATCCATGCCGGGAATAACGGTTGCTAGAACCTCAATGCCGGCATTTTGTGTGGCGGGCGAAGCAGCACGCATGGGATTCAATACATAACGAAAATGCTTTTCGATGGCGTTTTCCAATTGCATCTGTATGGCGCGTCTCCGCAAATGGGAAAACGTCAAAATGGCGACCAGAAAGGAGCCGGTCATGACAAACTCGTTAAACCATCCGTGGCGAAGAAATCGCCCTAATGGCCGAATGGTTTTATGCACGATCTGCCGTACATGGGCGTTGTGGTCGATGAGGATCATGCCGATTCTTTCTCTCCCGGAAGTCTTGTCGAGGAAAAACGGATGGCGGGGAAGTCGATGGCCTTGAAGATGGAAGTGTTCGGCGAATTCAGGAAGATTCATCAAGACACGTTGACCGGGATGCAGGCCGTTAATAAACCAAGTAAGCGCATATCGCCGAACTCGCCCCAGCTTTTTCGGCGGAATGGCGCATTTTGGATGAAATCCAAGCGTTTTGACGGCCAAGGGGGTAAGTTGATAGAAAACTCGATGGGCGTCCAAGGAGTGAGAGGCAAGGTACTGGTTCTCCGGCTCCGGGCCGCAAAGCCGGCGAATCGCCGATCGTGCGGCTTCCAGTGTGCCGTCCGGGAAGCAACACCGGTGCGTGACTTCGGGGAGAATCAACCCCGCTTCGCCTTGGCGAAGGATTTTGCAGTCGCGTTCCGAAAGAACGGTTGTGTCCAGGGAATTCGGCATAATATTCACCATATTTCATAGGCTAGATGATAGGTTTCACAATGACGATCGAAACGGCGCAGTCTATCGGCGGAGTATTGCCCACCGAATTCCAGAACTTTTTCCACTTGACCGTTTCGATAAATAGCGGCATCGGGAATTTTCGTAAGCCAGCGTTCGCGGGCGGCATAGTCCCGCCGCAAGATGTCCTCGCCAACCCAACGTGAAATGTCGCTTGGATTCGTTTCGCAAAACCGCGTGAACATCGCGGCGGTCCCTAAATCATGTTCGACTTGGGTTGCCCGCTGGGCGAAACAAGCCACCCCGGCGGTCCGATGCGCGCCTTTTTGAGTTGCCCAACAAACGGTCATTCGATGCGGAGAAACGGATTTCCACCGTTTTTCCAATATCCACGCAAGGGAGTGACAATTCGGAGCCGGCTGCTTTGGTGAACGAACGAAAATCGGTTGGGCGATCGGGGGAAGTGAAATCGACGCCGTTAGGGATTCGATTTCGCCTGATTCCGCTAGACGGTGGATCGCTCGGACATACGCCGCTGGCGGCAATTGATGAGCCGAGAGTATCGCTTGGAGTTGCGCTACCGTGACACAGCGCAAGTTCCACGTCAGGATTTCCAGAATCAGGTTTTCGATTTGTCGTACAGTTGAGAGCATGATGGATTGATTGGCATGGCGTTTCATCGGAGGATCGTCTGGATGAATTGGACTGCTTGGCTTTTTAGCTCGAACCACCGTCGTGTAATCCACCTCATCAAGCGTCGGAAAGAAAATCCCATTTTTGCTTGATGCTTATTACTGCCGACTGGCTGACGCCGTGGCCGGCACTTGCGCGGCATCCGGTGGAGTATCTTTCCTGCCGCTTCGGCGATTTCGGCGATCCAAGGTCTTTTGCAATGAGGAAATTGGTTCTTCAGTGGAAGGCGTTTCGTCTTCAGCGGTTTGGTGGCCGAGCAATGCAAGCCTCCAGTCGGGAAAATCGTCGGCTTGAAGCTGTTCGATGATCCGAAAGCCTTGGGCGGCGGGCTGGTCGGCATGAAGTTTCCCCACCCGGTTGCGTAACACAGCGGCAAGTTGCGGCTTGCCTTCCTCTTCCAACTGACATGCGCGGTTTTCCAGTTCGTTCCGCTGTTCCGTTTCCTCCAAAATCACGAAGGTTTCGACTCTTGCGGAAATCATTCCACCCACAAGGGCGACGATTCGTTCCGCGATGACGTTCACGACGCGGCGAAGGATGTTCATGTTTTTTTCCTGAAGGTTGAAGTTTCGGATGCCAATTCCAAGAAGAATTCCGTTTGTCGCTAATATGTCTTTCTTGGAAATGGATTCCATTTCAATTTGTGTCGCGGCTTGTGATTTGCGAACCGCCTCACTTGATCTCTTGCCATTTTTAGCAGAAAATAACCCCATAAAATTCGTTGATAAAAGGTGTTGTGTTCCTAGACCTTTCCCCCCATTAGGATATGGCTAAACCAGCGGCAAATCGTTCGTATCTCATACGCCTTGACCACAAGAAGGTGGAGTATTTTCTTGTCCAGGAGCAAATGACCCCTGGCGACCTACGAAGAAAACACACGATCGCAAAAGCTACTTGGGATAAGATTATGAACGACCAAGAAGTTTCGCTGGAAACGGCGGTCACCATACAGAAGGCAATCAATTCCCCGGATTTGTTCTCCATCCTGCACGACAGCAAACTTGCGGAGTTTTCTGGGATGCTCCCTTTCGGTCCAAGAGGCAAAGTTCTGGTCGATTGGGAATTAGGCGATCCGTTGAGCGGCGAACTGAAAGCCTCGAACGGCATCAAATACACTCTTTGGAAACTTCAACACTGCACGGAAAAGAACCGGTTTGCACGGGGCAAAAGGTATGACATTTCCGCGTTGCCTACAAGAGAATTCCGAGTAATTCGAGAGATTCTTACCCGTCACGGAGAAATCTGCAATCGCTTGGAAAAGCATCCTCGTTTTCCAAGACACATCACCACCGTACCGACGACAAACAGCAAAATATGGTGGATCGTCGATGAATGGATACCGGGCAGAACGTTGAAGGAAATGCTGGATGACAAAGTACTGCCAAGATATCTCATACCTCGTATCATGAGGGAGATTGCCGAAGGTTTAAAAGCATTGCATGACTCGGAAATAATCCGCCGAGAACTTTCTCCCAAGTTCATTCTGCTGCGTCAACCCAATTATTCAGTCATTTTGAATGATTTTGAATTGGGCAAACTTTTGGACGGCTCACCTACCGTGAGGACAAAGATGCCGCCCGATAAATACCGCGCGCCGGAAGCCGGCGGGGCATTGGATGGCGATGACAAGAACATCGACCTTTACAGTTGGGGGCGGATCTTCGTGCATGTCGTTACCGGGCGGGAACCACCGCCGCCCGATGATGAGGAGCAGGAATTGGCGAAAATCAAGCTGCCCAAGAAGGTCCACGATATGGTGTTGCGCTGCGTTTCATTGCAGGCGGAAAAACGTCCCCATTCGGTCGATGAAGTCCTGAAAGCCTTACGGGCTTGGAAATGACGGCTTTCGGTCATTCCCGTAATGCCGTCATTTTCTCCCCTCAATCGAAAATACCATGAAACAAAACGATCTCTTGCAGGCACGATCCGACGATGCGGAATTGAGCGTTTACGAACTGACGGAATTCGTCTTCTGTCCGCGCGCCGGGCTATGCACTCATGAACAGAAGGAAGTTCTTCCCGAACCCGAAACGCCGCCCAACGCCTCGTTTTTGCCGATCCACGATGAAAACGAATTGCGATTTACGCTCAAGGCGACGATCGGGCAACTCTGCAATATCGTTCTCGGCGGCGGCGCGGCGACGATCGTTTTCGCCGTCATGGCTTGGCTGAGCGGCTGGATTTCCCTCTGGTGCCTGACGCTGTGTTGTTTTCTACTGACGACTTATGCCGTATGCGACCGGCTCTACTGGATCGCCCTCATCCTGCAAAACCTCAAAATCTGGAAGATGGCGGCTTCGCAAACGATCGATATCCATTCTCCGAAGATTCAATACGTGCATTGGTGCGAATTAATTCGATCGGAATTCGAACTGACGGAACCCCAAGGGGCATTCCATCATATTCCGTGGCGTCTGGGCGGCAAGCCGTATCGTTTGCTGGAAAAAGGCGCTTTGCGCATCCCGGTGTTCAGGCCGACGCAACCTTGGAAAGACCTGTATCCCCAACATTTCGTAAGAATTGCCGCGTATTGCCGGTTGATCGAAGCCAAAGAGGGATTTCAAAGCCCCTGCGGTGTTATCGTCATGCCCGACAGTTTTCAGGCGATTATCGTTCCTTGCTCGGCCAAGTCGCGGGAGGATTTCAAACAAGCCGTGCTTCGTTCGCGGATGGCCATCCGCGATAGCGAAGAGCGCAATGTCTTTCCCCCGGAACCGGAAAACAAAAGTCTCTGCCGCGATTGTCCCCACGGCAGGCCGCAAGTTTTTCGCAACGGGAAACCGTTCATACGGGGCGATATCACCCTCGCTCCCCGAGTTTTTGCCGGTCGGGATGGAAAGCGATACCACTGCCTTTGCGGCGATCGGTTTCATTGGGACCCGCCGCACGATCTAGCGGAATCACTCAGGCCCTTGGAAAGTGAAATGCCGCGTCGGCGCTAGCCCGGACATGTCATTTCAGTAGAAAGCGTTCGCAGAATCGAATAACCATCTTCTCCCAAGTCGTGAAATGGGCCTTGCGTCGCATTTCGCAATGGATATCGTCCAATGCATCGATCCATGCGGACCTTTTTTGAAAGCGTTCGGCGGGGTCGAGCGAGAGACTCTTCGCCAACGCCTCGTCGATAAGCGTCCAAATCCGCTTGGGAACGGTAAGTCGGAGTGGACAAGTTTTGCTCGGTGATTCATACAACGGTTCGTATTTCGTTCGGAATTCGCTTCGCCCTGCCTTTCCGCCCAGTCCGCCGTACGGAAGTTTGCCCGTAAACATCTGATAAGCTACGACGGCTGCGGAAAACTGATCCGATCGGTAATCGGCCATCGGATGTTCCCTCTGTTGTTCGGGGGCCGCGTAAAACTCCGAAAAGCCGTCGCCAACCGCCTTATGGACGGCATTTTCCATCATCCAAGCACTACCGTAATCGATCATGACCAAGCGATTCGACGCGCGGGTGAAAATCAGATTCGCCGGGCGAATGTCGCCGTGAACCACTCGGCAATGACGATGAAGCTGGCTGAGGCCGTGCGCCAAGCCGCGATAGAGTTTGAACATTTCATAGGGACTCGGCCATTGCTTCGGCTGGCGGTTGCTTTGCGTTCTGCGGAGATACGATTCCAAATCCTCCCCACGAATCCATGTGGTAACCAGAAATATCTCCTCTCCCCTGGCGTATTGCTCCAAGATCATGGGGAAGTTCGGATTGCTTTGCGAAAGCCGGCGCAGGACGGCAAGGTGTTGCCTCGTGGTCTGGTCGCGGGGTAGAAGGAGTATTTGCCGAAAGTCGCGAAAACCGCCGCCGCGATATTCGCGAACCCAATAGCGCTGCCGGTCGGTGCGGGTGATTTTTTCCAAGACGGCGTATTTCCGGCTGCCGATTTGGAGGTAATCCAAAATCGGAATCTCGCGCTTTCCATAGCGAATCGTTTCGGGATCGGGCATCATGGATTCCTCGGAACAAACGGCGGAATGTGACCAGTGTATCATAACTGGCCGGCAGCATAACTCCCTACGGATGGAGGGTGTGATGCGTGTTTTAGGTCGCCGAACTTTTCCCGATCCTCCGACTTTAGTCAGGCCGCAAAATTTGCCGTCAAATCAACAATCTTGGCAGTCGGTCGTTGAGACTGGAACGATTCTGAAAAAACCGTGGCGGGGCGTTACGGGAATTTCAAGCCGGATAATAAGTCGTCTCAGTCCTCTTGATACTCGTGCGTGATTTGTTTGTCCGAATTTCACCGATAAAAATGGACCGGTAAAAGAATACTACCGGTCCATTTTCGGCTTCTGCTCCCTCACCATTCCTGCCATTGGGGTGGAAATGCCGCCGAATTTTGGTAAAGTGAAAGGAATCCTTAAAAATGGGCTGCCTCCCTCGACCAATTACCCCTCTGACAGACTGGTTTTATATTCTGGAGATAAGATGTCTTCACCCAGCCAAACGATGTTCGGAATGGAAACGCAGATGCCTTGGCCTCTGGAAATCGGCGGTCGGGAGTATCCGGCGGATTTTAGGCGGATCGCAGCCGAGACGCCCAAACCTGCGGATCGTATTTCCGAGAGCTTCGGGAGGGGAATATTTCCGGCGGAAGACTCCACCGTTTCCAGACCTTCCCAATTCGAGCAATCCGTGGATGCGGTTGTCGAGGAAGTCGAGGCGGTCCTGCTCCGGCATCTTGCCTTCGCGGAGACCACGGGTACTTATCGGGATTTCCAATCACTGCTCAAAGATTTTTCGACGAGCATCAATTTCCTGCGGGATTGCCGAACGCAATTCCGGGAGGCCATCGAATCGCTTTGGCGGCTGAACACCGAATTCCATTGCAAGGACCGATTGAACAAAGCGGCTCGCGATGCCTTTCTCAAACGGCATTACGAAACGCTAGCCCAACTCGTTGAGCCGACCTTCAAGCCGTTGGACATTTCACTCAGCGCGCAGGTTGAAGATATGCTCTTGGAAATTGCCGAAGTTGCGTTGCGAACTCGGCTCCACGACGCCGCCCATCGAATCGCCGTGGAAATTTGCGACATTCTGGATGAATTCACGAAACATGCGGTTGTGGGAGTCTGGAAACAAGTCACGCCGACGGCCTGCGACGCCTATTTCTTCCGCTATGTGATCGTCCAGGAGAATCATGGCCAGCAAGTCGTGCTCAGCGAACCTCAAGTGCTGGCCGTGCATGACCGTGGCATGACCATCGTCAAGGAAATTGGCCAAATCGAAACGAAGATCTCCTTTGGCACTCATACGAAACAGCTTGCGGTACATCAACTCTATCTCTCGCAAACGGAAACTTTCGCGGTGGGAAAGTACACGAAAACCATTCCGCTGAATATCAAACGCTACTTAGACCAATTGCCCGATTGGCTGCGGGACTGTGTGCGGATCATCGGCGGAAGCCGCATGAGCATGAGAGTCTCCGTGCGAGACGTGATGAAAGAGGATTTTTCGGATATCCGAGTCAAACCTAAACCTCTCTATGAAGAGACTGTCCACAAAGGTTGTCCGTTGGTGACGATCGGCCATTACGTTCTTGCCGGCTGGGGCGAAGAAGAGGATCGGCAGGAAGATGCGCGGCAATGGGCGTCCACTTTGGGAATCACGTTGTATCTCCTCCTCGCGCTGGCCTGCGGATTGATGTCGTTGGGCGGCTGGTTCGTTTACGGTTCGGCGATTGCCGCCGGCTTCGGCATGATCGCCTTCGTCGAAAGTAAGCGGCTTCGATTCGTTAGTCAAAAACAGCCGGTCCGCTGGGGCCGAATTGCGGTCCAAAGCGGTGGCTGGTTTCTGCTCGCCGCCGGCTTGCTGACGCTTACGCAAGGTTGCGTCAACGGAAGTTTATTTACGCAACTCACCGGTCTCGGTTGCATTGCCCTGACGGCGCTAGTTCATTTTCTGCGGCACACGTTTTCTTGAAAACTTGGAAACACACCCTCTATTTCGATCATTATGAATATTCCGGTCAAAACGCCACCGTTTTTTTCCAAACTCCGCGAGAAGCCCAAACGGCTTTTGATACTCTCCGTCGGCTCGCTGCTGTTTATCGTCCTTTTCGCGGTTGTGATCAATTCGCTAGGAAAAATCGGGAAAAATTCTACGAGCGAGACTGCCGCCAAAGCTGCCGAGTCGGAAGTCAATTGGGACAAGTCCAGGGGCCGGAAAGATATGACCGAATTGAAGTACACTGCAATGATGGTGTTGGATGATATCGATACCTTCAAAGCCGAAGCGGACAAGTATCACACGGATTTTGACAGTCTCCTCAATTCGGCGAAGGGAGATTCGCTGAAACCCGTGGAAGGCGTACTTGTGTATTTTCAAAACCAATGGAAAGAGGAGCTACCTCGTAAGCTGATGGCTGAAATGTATCGCGAAATGGTGAAGAACTACCTCAACATCGCCAACGAGGTTCTCCGCAAAGAAGATGGCGGCGTATATGTGCCGCAGGATATTTACGATGAAATCCGGCTGATTTGGGTCAAGACGCTTTACTGTAAGATGCTCTATCGGCGTCACAACCAACTTTTAGTTGCGCTCCAGCAGAAAATCGGCGAAGGGCCGAAAGTTGAGCCGAAATCGATTAAGGCGGCAATCATCAAAGCCGAGAGTGAACATTCTTTGAAGGAGGTGAAAGTCTTGCCCATTCAAGATTTGGAGAGTATTGCTCCATCCTCTTCCTATTTCACCGGCGTTTCGTCGAAACCAGACCCGGCCTTGGATTATCTCGACAGCTTGTTTCGCAAACAAAACAAGAATCTATTGGATAAGGAACGTGCTAGAGAGGCCAAGGAAACGCTGATGCGCGATGCCTTGCCGGATCGATCGGCGGAGTGATTCCGCCGTCAGTTGCCTCGGCGTGGAAGAAAATGCCGCAACGCCTTTTCGACAAGCTCGCCGACCTGGCAGCGTGCCTCCCACGACCAATCGCGATAGGCGGCAATCAAGCCCGCGTCGATCCGCACGGTGAATTTTTCTTTCGTTGTAGTCTCGCCGCCGGTTTTGCCTGCCGGTCGCCCCAGCCGGCTTCGTCGGGAAAACGCAGGCGGTGCGGGTTTTCGCTTCTGGGGAATCGGCGAACGATCCGCTGGCGGATGGGGCGTTGGAACGGAAACGGCGGGTGTCGAGGGGGGAGCGGAAATCAACTCCCCCAAGACGCCGGTTACGCCGCTAAGTGGTTTTGCAGCCACGGCAGTTTCCCCATCAGTTTTTCCACGACATAAACGTAATCCGCCAAAGCCTTCGACCGAGTGAGATGATAGACTTTGCCCGAAGTCGTTGCGTAGAGCAAGCGGGCGTCGGCCCGCACTTGCCCCAACACTGGGTAGAGCCGGGAGACCTCCGCGTGAACCGCCTCGGTGATTGAACGGCGCGGGTGGCAATTGGTGATGACCGCCCCCACGATCGACAAGAGCGGATTGGTTCGCTGCTTCAAGACGCTCACGGTTTCGTTCAGATGCACCAACGTCCGAAGCTCGAATCCGCCCGGCTGGATGACGACGCAAAGATAATTCGCCGCCGTCAGGCAATTGATCGAGAGGACGCCCAAGGACGGCGGGCAATCCAGAATCACCGTCGTTGACTCAGGGAGTTTGGTTTGATTCAAGGTGCTTTGCAGGATGTATTCCCGGCCCGTTTCGGCAATGAATTGCGTTTCCCCCCGCGATAGGTCGATGCTGCTCGGCGAAAGCGTGAGATTCTTGGCGACTTCGACCACCGGCAACGGCTCCCGTCGGCTCAAGGCCCGATACAACAGCCCCTCGGGATCGGACTGGCCGAAAGCCATTGTCAGGCTGGCCTGCGGGTCCATATCGACCAAATGCGTCGGCACACCCGCTCGCGCCAATAATACGCCGAAAGCCGCCGCCGTCGTGGTTTTCGCCGTGCCTCCCTTCTGATTTCCAATGGCGATGATGTTCATGGCAACTACTCTGCCATATTGCCCGAAAGCTGTCACGTCGAAAATGACTCTCTAACCGCCTTCGGGCATTTTCGTAATGCCGGCTTTCGGGCTTTATGGTATGCCGTCCAACGTCGATAGCGTTTGCTCGGCGTTCAGGCGATTATGGGGAAGCGGGACAGGAAACTAGCGGGAAACGAGACAGGCGATTGGAGGGAAACGGGGCAGGCCCCCTTGGGATTCGGGACAGATTTTCGGCGCTAAGGCCGTGAAAGAATTGGCTGTTTGGAAAACCAACTTTCTGTTATTAACCAAGAATCATCCAATAAAACCAGCAGCGGATTTTTGGGATAGAGGGAAATGAGGCAGAAAAAGAAACCGCAAGATCCGGCGACGATTCCCTGGGAAGGCCGTGATGAAATGAATCTGGCCGAATTCCCGATCGCGGTCCTGGCCTCCCGCCCCGACAAGAATCTCAAAACGATTCGTTTCGAGGACCGTACCTGGGACAAGAGCCGCGACTGTTGGGTGCCTCGGCAACTGACGATTTCCGCCTCCGACCGCTATGGTCTGCCCACGGCACTGGACGATGAGGTGATTTTGGGACTCATTCAACTGACCCGCGAGGCCGACTTCACGGATCGCAAAGTCTTCTTCAGCCGATATAGGCTCTTGAAAATCCTGGGCTGGCGATTGGAGGGCAAAAGTTACGCACGCTTAGAAACTTCGCTCAAACGGTGGCTGGGCGTGACGTTCTATTATCATAATGCTTGGTGGGACAAGAAATCCCAATCCTGGGTGGACGAGAATTTTCACTTATTGGAACAAGTGTTGTTTTACCATTCGCGGCAAAAGTCGCTTGCCAATCGGGAAGAACCGATGCTCTCGCTGTTCGTCTGGAACGAAGTCGTGTTTCGGAGTTTTCAGGCGGGTTATCTGAAACAGATCGATCTTTCGCTGTTCCGTCGGCTGAAAAGTCCGATTTCCAAAAGACTGTATCGGCATCTCGATAAGCGTTTTTATCACAAGCCGACTTGGGAATTCAATCTGCGGGAATTGGCCTGCGAACATATCGGATTGAGCCGTAGTTACGATACGGGACAACTCAAACGCAAACTCAAGCCGGCTATTGAAGAATTGGTGGAGGTCGGATATCTCCAACCGCTCGATGACCAAGAGCGGTTTCGTCGGCTAGGAAAAGGCGTTTGGCTTGTCGTATTCGCGCAAGCCGCGAAGAAGAATTTCGTCGATGCTCCCAAGGAAAAGAACGAAGAGGCAAAACGTCTGCTCCTCGCGCGCGGCGTCCATCCGGCGACCGCCGATTCGCTGGCCGGAGAATATCCGATTAAAGAGATTCGACGGCGGATTTCCATCCTCGATTGGCTGGAGAAGAACGCCCTGAAAAATGCACCAAAAAACCCGGCAGGCTATCTGGTCCAATCCTTGCGGGAATCCTACGATCCCCCGGCAGGCTTTGGGGAGAATCAAATCGTCGGCGCAAGGAAAGGCAACCTCTCCCCAGCAAAACCCTCTCATCGCAAGCGGATAAGTCGGGAAACGAGAGATTCTGCCGTACGGCAATTCATCAATGCCTTAAAGCCTGAGGAACGGAAGCAATACGAAAAAGACGCCCTTCAAGCCGCCGATCCGTTTCTGGCCTCGACCTATCGCAATGCGGTCAAGGAACAATCGCCGCTTTTGGAGGAAGTATATTTGCAAGTCATTTTGGAACGATTCGTAACCGAAAAACTCATCGTCAAGAAAGGTTCGTGACCGGGAAAATCACCTCATCCGAACGGATCGCGGGATCGTCTCGCCGACGATTGCGAATCGAGGTGTTTTTACCCCATGTATCGCTGCGTTCGTAGGGTTTCCACATTCCTCAATAAAAGGATCGGAAATCTCTTATCGCATAAGGAGTTACGGGTTTGAAAATGACCAACGCCGCGACCAATGGGCTGTCAGGGTGGATGGTCAGGAAAAGCCGAGAAAAACTGGGTTTTTTACTCGGATATTTCAGTCAAATATTCCCGCTGATCGATGCTGGCGGAATGTCGAATGCTCTCCTTTGCCGGGTCGAACATTGGACCGGTGGCATTCGGTTACCGGTCCAATTTCTGTGTCTAATGATCATCTCCTGCCGTCTGGAATTTCCTCGAATGGTACGTTAGTTTCCTGAATTCGGTTCGCTATAAAATGTGAAACGAAAGTGTGTTGCCTATGCTGTTTACCGCCGATAGGCCGGGCCAAGATGGCCACGGGCTGACGGCGGCAAAGATCATACAACACCATCCAAACGGTCGGCACACCCGGTAAACCTGAAACACCATTCAGGCTAAGGGAGCGGTATTAACCATCCGCTAGGTGCTGACCCGTAGAGCTGGATTCGCCGTGAGAGCGGCTCCTCCAGTTCGATGGAGGCTCGTCGGAGTAATCCTGAAACTACATGACAGCGGGCTTTGTTTCCCCGATGCCTTTTTCAGAGTAATCCCGGCGTTCTATCCAATAGGCATAATCTCGAAAAGGTTTTGAATGCGGGCGACATGGAAAAACTTCGATAAAGTTTTTTATTGAAGCCGTCTTGACTCAAAGCGGGTGCTTGACCGTCAGAGGAGGGGAAGGCATCGGAATTCGTCGAAAGTCGAATTCCGATGAATTTCCCTTTCTCCAGTCGAAAATCCCGTCCAGGGGGTTCGGGCTGTGGGTTTTGCAAAGAACCCTGCTCGTTCAACCTCGGCTTGTGCGGGGAGTTTCCAGCTTGGCGACAAGCGGAATCGGGCAAATCGATCATGCCCGGCGTTGAAGGTAAATACTTCACGGCGAAAAGCTCAACCGCGAAAGGGGCGAAAGCCCTTACAAGTGAATTCGATCGGAGACGGTGCCGAACCGTGAAAACCTGTTGCTGAAGGATAAGAGAGACGCTTCTGTATTCTGTCCTCTGAAATTGCCGAGAATTCTCCCTGCGGGAATTTTTCGGCAGAAACTATGCCGGGCCGGGAGGCGCGGACATACGGCAACAGGCCCGTGGATTAACCTCCACTAGCGACGTGAACGATCGAATGAAGGTCAAGGATAACATGGGAACCGCTGCGGTGGCCGGTGTGGTTACCGGTGCTTGGCTTTGATCGGCCAAGTGACAGCATCGGCAAGGAAGTTGTTGCGGATTTCTCCGTAAGGGAAATACGTACCGAACATGCTTGCCGTGAAATACCGTAGCGGGGGAGCGTGGCGCAAGTAGAAGCGGCGGAAACGCCGGCGATGGGACTGCAAGGCAGTGGTCCGGTCGTCTGAATGCTCGGGTGGTGCCGGGCATCTTCGCCGAATAGGCCGGCGCGAAAGCGTTGGCATGGGCGGCGGAAAATCAGCGACGAAAGCGCCGACGGGTTTTCTTTATCGCGGTCATGGTACGGAATTGCAGCAATGCAAGGGCGTCGATGACCGCAAAAATCCGTTTGGGTGGTGGTCCGGGGACGGGCTTTTGCTTTGTACGGTCCTGGGCACGGCGGAGTATTTTTTCAAGATACTTCGTTATACCTGGGACCGTGCATGGAAAATGCCTGACACCGGCTTCGGGAGAGGATTTTCTTTTGTGCCTTGCACGGATGCCCTGGCGGGCGTTCTTGCAAGGAAAACGCATGGGTGACTGAAGGGAAGTTGTTCTGTAATTGCATCTTTCTACGTTGTGGTTTTGCAAGGAACGCCTATGGATTGGCGGCGGGCAACTGTGGAATACAGCTTGCACCGCCGCCAATCTTCCACTGCGGTGGAATGGGTGCGTTTCTGGAAAATTATTCCTGAAGGTTCGGGCTTTTCGGGGGATTTGTGCCACAAAACAAATCCTCCCACCCATAACTTGGATTGATGGAGTATTTATGCGAAACGATAAGCCTTGAAGGATTCGTGCAATTGCTGGCCTGCAACTTTCTGCCGCATGGTTACTGGTTCTATGTGACCGGGTGGATACCCGACGGCAAAGACTGCCGGCGGATCGATGCAAAGCTGATCGAAAAATATGGTGTGTCCCTGAGCCGGGCCGCTCGCTGCCGTCGCAAGCAACTAGGCTGTGCGAACCTCCGTTATCTGCGCTGGGGGCGTTTCTTCGTGCTGATCGCCACGCATGGGAAGCATCGGTTTTTCGAGGAAGAGGGGGAGTCCATCCGGGACATTCGGCGTGTGCCACTCAAGATTGCTGGCTATTCAATCAGCTTTCGACCGGGCAACAAGCAACGCTCCGGCAAGGCCGATGAGAAGGGACATTCCCACATTGCCATCGGTCTGGAGCGATTCAAGGAATTGCAGGCTTGGTTTGCGGAACTTGCCGCACGGCAGTCAACTGCCCGGCTTGGACTTGAATTCTATCGTTTCCCCTATGAGCCGTACGCCCCGATCCGCCGTCAAATGCTCCGTCTGCTGCGGATCGTCAATGAGGTTCGCAAACGCAAAGGCTTCGACACGCTTCCTTACGAGGTTTTGCCCCTGCGGCGGCGCGTCGTCAAACCGTTCGGATTGCCCCAAAAACTCCCGGTAAAACAAAAGGATAACAAGATCACCCCGAACGAAGGCGGAGATAACCCGCCGTAGTGGAGGGAATTGGCGGACCGGCCTGGGCCGGGGCCATATTCGAGAACGCCGGCAGGATCGGCTTCGGCTATCCCGCCGGCGGCGTGTTTTCAGAAGGCTTTGCAGATCGCCCGGATGGCGTCGCGTATGAAAAGGGCTTTGTTTTTTTTGCCGCAATCCTCGCAAACAACGCGCTTGCCATGCCCGGCGGAAGGATGATAAAAGATTCGATGCCCTGGCGCGATCGTTCGACCGCAACCGCAACGCGATTGATATTTTGCCTTAATCCAACGGGGGCCGTTTCCGTATTTGTTCCTTTTTTCCATTTGTCTTCTCCAGAAAGGCCGGCTGATTGGACAGCCGGCCTGATTTCCAACCTAATCTTCTTGAGGCAGTAGGATAGTAAATGCAGGATTGCCCGAATCATCGGGGCCTAAAATCGCTTTGAGGGATAGCGGGCGGGGCGGATTATGATCGTTGGTTACCAGGACATCAAACCGGAAATAATCATCTTGGGGATTCCGGCGGATATTGGCATACAGCATATTCAACAAATTCCAAAGCCGATCCCTTTCGCAGTGTTTTGGCATGTCGTCGGGAACTTTTACGAATTTTTGCCATGCACCCGCCGTAAGGACTGTCGGCACGGTTATTCCAACCTCGCTGGCGATCTCCGAAACATCTATCAAAATCCCCCTTTCGATGGCCTGGGTACGAGTGTCCAAATCCAGGAATGAACCATCAATGCCGTCGGAATCAATTTCCCACAAAAGGCTTGCCGCAATCTGCGCCCAATTGACTTGACTCAAAGCATGGTGCAAAAGTCGGGAATGCAAAGAAACTTCGTTCTCCGATGTGCAAACCGCGAATGCTTTTTGCAACCGCTTTGCCAAATCGAAAACGGCTCCCTCTTCGATGGTCCAGATTCCGTCGATCACTTCCGGGCTGCTTGGGGCCTTGGTGAGAATATCGCGTGCTTGTTCTTTCCAATATTCCTCACAACAGATCCAACAAGTTGCGAGGAAGGTTTCCACCGTTTGGTATTTGTTCGGTTCGTTTTTGTTCATTGTATTTGTCGTCCATGTTTGCCGTTCGGCATTTCCTCGAACGGCTTTGATATAATCCGCTCAAGCGGGACAGCGTTCCTGAATCCACGGGCGGATAATCCGCCCGTGGATTCGATAATTACCTGTTGATAAAGGAATTATTGTCGTCGTCGATCAACTCTATTTCGGTCACTCTGCCGCAATCCGCACAAGCAATATCTTTCGTGAGCGGATAGTACATGGCATCGTCGCCGGGCTTGATTTCCGTGCCACAGTAACAGCGTCCGGGATACCGGGCCGTGATCCATCGAGGGTCGTTCTTATAATAATTTCTTCGTTGCATGGTTTTCTGCCTTTGATGAGGCCGGCTGACAAACCAGCCGGCCATGTTGTCATTAGTCTTCGTGGGGAAGCATGATGGTGATAACCGGATCAAGCGTGTCTCCAGGGCCGCAGATCGCTTTCAATGTGACCAACATCGGGCTGAAATTGTCATTTCGCACCAACAAGACAAACAAAAGCTCACCACTCTGTTCCGATTGCATTGCCGCAAAGCGGAACATATTGAGAATGTCCCAAAGCCGGCCTGCCTCGTCCTGGGCTTGGACTCCTTCGGGCACTTGGACATATTCCGCCCACACGGCGGCAGTCAGGGCCGTGGGGTATTTGATTCCCGCTTCCTGGGCCATTTTCGATACGTCGATCAAGACGCCATCAGCAATTGCCTCGGCACGGGTATAGGAAAATATCACCGGGCCGAATAGGTCTTCCAAAGTCACGGGTTTGTCATGTTTTTCATCTTGCGAACGATTTTCGTGTTTCGTTTCTTCTTTCATTGTCCTATCATCCAGAAAGGGCACCCGGCACATTGCCACCGAGCGCCGTTAATCACGAACCCTACCAGAACTGTTTTCCCCTCTGGCGGGTCTCTCGAAAATGGTTCGAGACCCGCCGAGGGGAAAACCGATAGCCAGCCGCGACAGAGGCTTCGGCGGGGAGAGGGTAGCAAGCCTGTGACAGGCTTCATTTCCTCAGAAAGAATAAAATGTGACGGCAATGGAGCCTGGCACTGTGCTTGGCTGGGAGGGGAGGGAAGCCGGCGTTGCGGCTGTCCTTAGCGGGGAGATAGGTGAGCGAAGCGAACTGACGGCGGCGGGGCGGGCCGCGCAGCCGAACTCGGCGGAGGCGGCGAAAATAATCTCGCGCCACGGCGGAAGGCCGTGTCATCATCGATTGGCAGCAATAATTCTCGAATCGTTTACTCGAAAATGGGCCGGCTGACGAAACAGCCGGCCATTTTCCTGTTAGTCTTCATTCGGTAACATGATCGTGATCACCGGCTCGGGCGTATCTCCAGGGCCGCAAATCGCCTTGAGGGTGACAGGCTTGGGAGAAGTGTTGTCATTTTTTACCAATACGGTGAATTGCAGTTCGCTTTCAACTTTTGATTGCATCGTCGCAAAGCGAAACATATTCAAAATGTCCCACAATCGGCCTTGTTCATCCTGGTCTTCGACTCCTTCGGGTACTTCGACATAATCCGCCCATGCGGCAATTGTAAGCGCCGTAGGGTACTTGATGCCCGCTTCCTTGGCTGTGTCGGAAACGTCAACTAGCACACCATCATCAATGGCATGAGTGCGAGTATAAACGGATATTACCGGGCCGAAAAAATCCTCATCGGATGATATTTCCTCTTCTGCATTGTCCTCAATATCGGACAGCCAATTCCCCGCAATTTCCGACCAATTGACTTCACTTAATGCCGCTCCCAGCAAATCGCTATAGAGTGAAGATGCCGTTAAAGGCGATCCGTCGGATATTTCATCTTTTAGCTGATCGGCTAAGTTGAATCGTGCTGCCTCCTCAACAGTCCATAACTCGTCAAGTACCTGCGGGCTTGTCGGGGCCTTCCGCCGATGTTCGGCGGCTTGCTCTCGCCAATATTCATTCGATCCGCGTTCGTTCTCGATCCAAAGGCTTACCGCCCATGTTTCGTAGTTGGTCCAGCCGTTGTATTTCTTTGTATTTTCCGTCATTGTCTTATCATCCAGAAAGGGCACCCGGCACATTACCACCGAACGCCGTTAATCACGAACCATACCAGAACTGTTTTCCCCTCTGGCGGGTCTCTCGTAATGTTTTTGAGACCCGCCAAGGGGAAAACCGATAACCAGCCGCGATAGAGGCTTCGGTGGGGAGAGGGTAGCAAGCCTGTGACAGGCTTCATTTCCAAAAGAAAAGAATTCAAAATGTGACGGGATGGAGCCTGGCGCTGTGCTTGGCTGGGAGGGGAGGGAAGCCGGCATTGCGGCTGTCCTCAGCCGGCGGTGATGGGGAAGTGTAGCGAACTGACAGTGGCGGGGCGGGCCGCGCAGCCGGATTTGGCGGAGGCGGCGTTAAAATGCAGCGCCACGGCGGGTGGCCGTGTCCTCCTCGATTGGCAACCATCAATCTTGAAGCGTTTATTCAAATAAGACCGACGAAAGAACCCGCCGGCCTGTCGTTCATACTTCACAACGAGAAAGGCGGTTATGAACGACTAAGACACGGGCCGAATGAACTGCCGGATCACGTCGAGAATTGGATCGGCGGTTCGTGGGGTGTAATTGGGCGAGTGTGCTACAAAAACGAATGAGAAGGATTCGTTTGCCTGAAAATCCTCGCGATCGATGAATTGGATTGGTATCTCCGATTCCAGCGAAACGGGCGTAAAGTCCGTGAGACGAGTAAGCGGATCGAGACACTCCGGCGGAAGCGTCTTAAGCTGCAAAACGCCACATCGCGGATCATATCCTCGAAACATGCAATCTGGAATGTCATGCAAATTGCCATTCTTTGCAAATAACTGCGGGTGATGAACGTAAGTAACGGAAGAAATCCAACCGCACGCCAGCGCGAACGAAACGTAGTTGCCTTCGAGAAGCCCCGTGATTCCGTCGCGTCGTGGATTCTGGCGGTCGATCGCCTCACGATTTAGCAGATCGCCCATAATGTAACCGCAACTACCATCACCCATGCCCATATCCGCATGGGAGTCGAGATGCGTAAGTTGGAAGGGCGTATCGAGTTGGCCGGAGGCGGTCAGTTTCTTCCAGCAATCAAAAAGTTCATGATGGTAGGCAACAATAGCTCCTGGCAACGGGCAGTCCCGCTTTAGTCCGCAACGTTGCGTCAAATACGTTTCGACGGCCTGAATCGACCAAGGCTGATACTCCGTTGGGGACAATCGGTCTGCCGCCTTTCGCCAAGGGCGGGGATCAACGAAGAGGTCAAGGTCTATATCGAGAATGTTCACAGCGAAAACCTCTATGGAGTAAACGAGTAGGTTATTCGATTTTGATGCCGTAAGGATTAATGCAACAGTTGTCGCGGAAGGCAAAAGGGGTGCCGGCGATCCGCTGGAAGCCGAGTTGCCGCCATTCATCGACGGTCAGCGCCAAGCCGATGAAATCGCTTTCCTCTTTATCGAAGCTGGCAATCACCAAATCGGTCGATCCCCAGACCTTGATCGCCGTCTCGAATGCCCGAACGATGGCCCCGACCTTGCGGAATTCCTCCGGGATGTCGAATTTCCACAAAACCAAGATATCGTTCCAAGAGGGTTCGATTTCTAATTCCCGCTTCGTTTCGCCCTCTTCATCGAAGATCGCGTGGTACATCGCCACCAAATAATCCGAATGGGCATCGCAAACATCCAGCAAGTCGAGATGGTTGTTTTCCACTTCGACCGCTTGAATTTTCAGCAATTCGATGGTTCCAGCCTTGACCCCCTCGCGGTCGTTTACCATTGCGGAGAGTTTGCCCGTGATTTCCTGAACGTAAAACTCATCCGCTTCCCAAGGAACAATCGGGGCCGATACGTGAAAATCGATGGCACTGAGAAAAGGTTCTTCGTCAAAATACATAGTTTATCAGTGTAAGATGAAAATGAAGTTGTGCATTAATCTTTTGGAAGCCACGGAAAACACGGCGTTTTATCGTCAAGGGGATGGGATTGCTTCCTGGATCAGCCCCTTCCGACAAACCCGTCCGTAGAATCAAAGATAGCTTGAAAAAACGGCTAAATCAATGCGAAAAACACGGAAACCAACCTCGGGTTTTCCGGGATGACGGAAAGGATCATCTTTGGTTCCTCGGTGTATCACGTGCTTGAATTCCTTGGGGCAGATTGCGAATTGAACGGATTGGTTGAATTTTTCCCAAGCGGAGAATCCACTTTCAGGAAAGTGCATCAAAAAAATGGTGGCCGGCGTGACATAGCCCTGGGTTTGTGGCATATATTTCGTCGGTCAAGCGGTTCGTGGGCTGTTGAGCGGATTGCGGCAACCGAATGTTCCTCCGGTGGCGTTCTGCTACGATCCCCGCCGGCTGTTCATGAAGTTCTCCGTGGTGCGCTGAGCAGCCGCTTGCTGCTTTTCCGCTTTCTCATCTGTCCGCATACCGCATATCTTCCTCCGTGTAAACAAGAGGTTGAGGCCCGGTGGTGCGTAAACTGGCCTCAAAATCCTTAGAAATTATCCTTCTGGCCGGATTTGGCGGCATCGCGCTTTCCTTTCGGGGAACGTTCTGGCTCCTCGGAAGATCCATTCTTGTCTGTCGCCTTCTGGAAAATCCAGGTATGAACCATGTCGGCGACCTTAGCCAAAAGCGGCAGGTCGTCGCGGCCAAAACTTGCGGAATCGGCCCACTGGTCCTCCTCGTCTTTGTAAAGACGCGAGAACGTCACGTTGTGCAAAGTGCCGTTTTGCGTCTCGTTTTCCCAGATTGCTGCGCGAATCCGGCCAAGCCGGATTTCATGCACGGGTTTTTTCGCCATGTCAGTCTCCTCCATTTCTGAATTGTTGTAAAAGGAACTCATCATACCTCTCTTTGCTACAAACGACCGTCGGCGACAAGCTCGACAGTCCAAACGTGAAAGGATGTCTTTAGGACACCCCTTGATTTACCGAGAAATCCGACTTGAATTGCTCGACAACATCAAACCATGCGCCTTCGGCGGCGGCATCGTTCAAATCGACGAGTACCGTTTCCGGTTCCTCGCAGTCGATCCGAACATCGCAATCCACGCCGCTCGATGCAAGCCGGAAGCCCAGCATGAATGCCGCTGCGGCTTCGGGCGAATGAAATGTTTTGCATGTGTCCATAAACCGAATCCTTGTCGATTAGGCGGCCATGCTCAGCAACTTGCCGGTTTGCTGATCAACTTCGGTTCGGTCGCCGGCGTTTGCCAATTCCCGCGACAATCGCGTCAAGGCGTCCACCAGATCGAACACGGTGAAACGGCCCACGCGGACGGTCATGTCGATGGCCTTTCTCGCCAAATTCCGGTTGATGCCGGCTTTCGACAATACGGCCTTCACGTCCTCCGCATCCTGGCCGACCTCCATCTTCATCGCATTCTGGATCACGCGGGCGAACACGTCCCGCCTTGCGTCCCTTTTGAGGACCAAGGCTTCGATGATCCGGCGAATATCGCCGAGTGCATCGCGGACGTTCGCCGTGTGCTTTCGCGTGAACTCCAACACCTCGACGGCATCCCACACGATATGATTTCCGCAAATCTGCTGAAACCAAAACGTCTCGATGCCCAAGGAACGCCGGCCCACCTCCGAATTCCAAAGGAAGAATCCCGGCGCGAAGTTCTCGCCGCCGATCTCCGTCCAGCCGGTCGGATCGATGAGGAAACAGAACATATCCTGTTCCCCGCAATAGAGACCCGTTCCGCCGTTGAAGCCCGCCGGCGGGGCCGTGAAGCCGTCGGCGCACTCCAGCACGAGATCCAGCAACTCGGCGTTATGTAGCCGGGTGTAGCTGGCTCCGTGAATCGAACGGGCTTGTTCGCCCGTTGCGAAAATCTGAAGCGGCTTGTTGCCGCGCGGCATCGTTTCGGCGAAAACCCGCGACGCCGTGTCCGGCGAAAGCCGGTTCACGGTCTCCTTGGTGACGCCGGAGAGTCGGCAAAGTTGGCCGAAGCTCCAATCGTTCATCGTGAAGACTTTGTCCTCGCCATTAGCGAGCAATAGGCCGTCCGATCCCATCGGCCTGGCCCAAAGCCCCGAAGGGGAGATCCAATTGTCGAGAGATTCTTCCCGCTGCCATCGGCAATGGTCAACGAGGGCCTCCAACGACGGATACGTTTCATCGGGGGTGCGCCGAAACAGTTCCCGGCTTGCCCGGTTGAGATTTTGCATGTCTCGCTCCTTTCTATAAACCTTGTGTAAAGAAAAACCTAAAAGAACCTTGTGTTGCACCACCGGTCCTCGATTGGAGTCAGTCTCCAATCAAGGACCGAATACATTTGCTTCTTCCCCGACCAAGTTTTCAAGGAACTGTCTTTGCCTAGAGTTATGGGACCGGCAAGCGAGAATGTTGCACCGGGCAACTCGGAAATTCTTTTTGCGGCGTTAAAGCCGTGAATTGCCGTCGGATTTCCCGCTCACGGGTAATGACTTAAATGCAGAAGCTCAATGCCGAGCGGAAAAGAGCCGTCTCGGCAGACCCGAGCGGTTGCACGGGAAAAGAAGTCCGCACAAGCCCGTTTTCGTAAGCCGTCAGGGCGATCCCCTGAGAAAGGAATCTTTGCCGCAAGGCATCCACCGGAACGGCTTGCGGGACGTCCGCTACGGATTCGAGAAGAAGAATGCCGGTTTGCAGGGATTCGACCGGTGTGGCCGGTTTCCAGCCCGTGCCGGCGGATCGATCAACGGCTCGTTGAACGTTTTCGCGTTGGCCTAGAAGTTCTTCGCTTTTCGGGCGCTGTGCCGTCGCCATGCGGCGAACGGCGGCGGCAGCGGTGAAAAGCGGTGCCAAATTGACCGTTTCCGAAAACGACTTGGGGCGTTCTTGTTCCAACTGGTTGGTAAAATCGAAGAGTGGGTCGTCCAAATCCCCTTCGGAGAACATTTCTTGCGATAGCGACTCGATGAACGGTTCGGAGGACGGTCGGCAGCAACAGGCCAGCCCCATCGGATGATAGGCGCGAAGCCATTTATGGCAACCGGCAAGGAAGAGATCGCAATACCCGCTCGCCAAGCCGAGCGGAATATGATTGAGGGCCTGAGCGCCGTCAACCACCGTGAATCGCGGTTTTTCTTCATCGCCCAATTCGGCAACCAATTCCGCAACCGGCAGGCGGATGCCTTGAAACGTAACGGCACTGAGAAATAACCCGTCGCAATTATGATTACGATAACAGGAAGCCAATCGGTCGGTTAAAGCCGCTTTCGAGATTTTTTCACGGAAAACGGCGTGACGGATCGGTACGGCCGTTATCGTCCGCTGATGCCGCTGGCATTCGGCGGATAGAATCTGGAGGTAAGCCGGCCACTCCAAGTCGGAAACCAGGATGTTATCGCAACGTCGGCATAAGGCCCGTGCGGCCAAGCGAACCAATTGAGCGGAGCGATTGGCGACAAACACATTTCTGGCTGCCGGCAAGGCCAAAACAGAACGTAAGTCGTTTTTGAAGGCGGAGATGCCTGCCCAAAAGGAGAGGCTCAAATATTGCCGGGCAAGCGAAGGGGGCAAGGCCATGTAGCCCGATTGCAAAAACTGCTCGAAGTACAGCGAACACCCCTCTTCGCCGGCAAACCGGGCGAAGTCGATGTCAGCCGCTTGAGCCTCGGGGCACATGCGGCCAAGTCGTGCGGTGTCCAGATAAAGGCGTGTGGCCATGTGTACAGATCATTGTATCGGCAATATTTCCCATGTCAAGCATCGGGAATATGGAAAATCAGAAATGAGCGGCGTAGCGGAAAGCGATATCCCGCTACGAATGCCGGCGGGAAGGATTGGGTGAAAGAAGATCGGCGTAGGGAATCGAATAGAATAACAACCGCTTCCAGCGTTCCAACGCTTGCCGATACGATTGTGGGGCGAAATCGAGCGTATAACGCACGGTCCGGCACTGGTCGTCCAGTTCCCACAAACCCCATGCCCGATCGCCGTAGATGCCAAAATCGGCGATCAGGTCCGGCTCCCCGTCAAGGTCCGTTTCCCGAAGGAGCATGAGGGTGATCCCCTGGCGGTGTTGTTCTTCGATCCAACCGCATAGGTTATTGGACGGCAAGGGGCTGCCGGCGGGCCAGTAGAAATCCGGCAGGATTAGGATGCGTTCGATGGACAAGCCTTTTTGACGCAAGTCGAAATTCCGCTGCATACTGCGGCGTCCGGGGATGTCCTGCCAGTAGTCCTCGGTCCGCACCCAAGCTACCGAACGATAATGCTTGACGGAATCGCAAGCCAGAATCCATTCGTAAGCCTCCCTCCAGGACTCGGTGGAGGTAAAAACGAGTTTGCCGGCGGCAAGTTGCTTGAATTCCTCGGCAAGGGCAAACAACTTCTTCAAGGCGAAGTGCCGAAAGAGCGGATCGCTGCGGCGGGAAACGACTCCCAAGGCATGGCTGATAATCTGCGAAGCGATAAACAACTCCGCAAAACTCTCCTGGTCTTCGTCTTTTCCCGCCACGGCGCACACTACCCCACCAAAACGCCAACCACTTCCGCGATCTCTCCTTGCAGAATCGCGGCGCTTACGATCTACACGATATTATGGTGAAATGATTCGGAAGTGTTGCATAATTATTCGGTGGCGGGTTTCGGCCTTTGAAGCATGACGCTGGCTACGCCGGCCAGAGCGGCGGCTTGTTCGGCCAGCCCCCCGCGTTCCCCGAACGATTCGACAAGGTTCGTGAAATCGAAATCAGCTTGGGCTGCCTCGGCCCTCGTCACGGCATAGGATGCGCGAAGTTTTGCGACATCATCTTCGATGCCCGCCAGCATTTGCCGGGCATTGCCGGCCTTTTTGTGCCGGACCATTTCCAAAACGATTTCCATGACCGTCTGGTCTTTTTCCAGGCCGAAGACTTGGGACTTTTTCACGAATTCGCGGGCAAGGTCGAAATCGCCGATGCAGGCGGCCCCTCGGGCCAGATCCGCATAAACGGCAGGCGGGGCGCGATTGCTGGATTGCGTGACAAGCCCGCCGGCTTTCATCGCGTAGGTTTGGAACTGGTCGGCGTTTCCTTGCCGACCGGCAAGGATTGCCAATTGGGCGTAACCGCCGGCTGCCCAAGTAAAATCGAGACTCCCGCGTCCTTCGCGTTGGGTGGTCTCCGATTGTTGAAGGATAAGCCGGGTATCCTCGGATTTTATGCAAGCGAGAAAATACGACTGCGCCCGTGAAGGAGCAGGGCGATTGAGATTCCAATAGTTGGGTATAAGAATCCGTTCGGCGATGTCGGCGCGTCCACGCAAGCGCAGCCGTCCGGCGATCTGAGCCGTCCAAAGCTGGGGCGACCACGCTTCGAAGTAGCGGTAGTTTTTGGCCGTGCGCGGCAGCAATGCCGCAAGGCTCAAGGCATCCAGCAATGTATCGACGGATTCCTGCTTCTCGCCGCGAAGATGATGAAATGTTTCGAGATCCAAAAGGATGTCGATGGCGGTTGTCATCTGATTGAAATCTCTTTGGTCCGGCACGAAACCTTGCCGCGATTGGTAGTTGGGTGCCGACGCATTCTTGCCCTGGCCTTTGCCAAGGAGAAAATCATAGACGCCCTGGTGGGCGCGCTGCATGGCCTTGTGAGCATCGGCTTTCTTGCCGTTCTCTTCCTGCACTTCCGCAATTCGCATCCAGAGATACGCCTGAGTTCGCGGATTGCCGACGGCCTCCGTCAAGGCGATCGCCTGTTCCAACCACCATTCGGGGGTTGAATTGATGTGTTTCTTGAAACTCTCGCGGGTGTGGGGATTATCACGATTACCACGCAATATCTCGCAAACCACAGAGAGTTTGGGAAGAGGCTGATTTGCCGAGAATGTGGTGATTTTGGAAGTGGTGGCGGAAGGGCTTTCCTTTGCCCTATCGTTGGAAGAATCGTTTTGTGGTAGAGCGGGAAGTTCTGTCGATGGTTTTGGCGTGTGGAGTTTCAATCCCCATACGATCCCCATAAGGGCAGCGGCTTGTCGGGTGGGATCGGGTAAATCGGTAGTCCACATTTTTAGTTGAGCCAGCGATTTATCCGAAGAGGCCGTATCGGCATACGCGGTCCAGCAAAACATCGGGGGACCAATCTCGTTTTCATTCAAGGAATCAAGTAAGGTTCGCAGTTGATCATACTGCTTGGTTTTGCAGAATTCTCTCGCAATTCGAGCATACAAGCCCATGCGGTCGCTTTCGCCAATAACAAAGCGGGTGCCCAAACATGCTCTATAGTAGCAGCCCGCATCGATATCGGCTCGCACTAATAAATATCGTGAGACAGCCGGTAAATAGTCCGGACCGGTATGAATGTAGCTCGCGTTTGCGCATGTGGCGGCATATGCTTGCTCGAAGATTTCCCGGCCAGCTTTGGTATCACTTCCGTATTTAGCGGCGGTAAGCGTCGCGCGTGCATATTCCATAACATATCGTTCACACTTTTTTGAACGTTCTTCCGGCGCATAATCGGCTTCCAAGTCCAAAACGTCCTTCCAAGCCGCTTGCCAATCGCCCGATTCGGAATGGGCAAAACAGCGGACGGTATAGGGGAGCGTTTTCCGCAAGATCTCGGGAGCCGAATACTGCCTATCGATTCGAGAAATGCAGTCCATTGCCTTTTTCAGCATGGTAGTGGAAGCCGCTTGGTCTCCCATACGAGAATAATGTCCTGCGCATCGGGCGTAGCGAATCGCCCGATTTGCATGGTTTGTGATCCCTTCGCAAAAGCGCGCCGCCAACTCGACCGCTGGTTTAGCTTCTTCTTTGTCGCCACATTGGACCTGAAGTTCGGCCAGGGGTAACAGGGCACCGATTCCGTTTTCAGGATTGGCCATGCCGATGGATTTTGCAGCCGAATTTGCGTTCTTGATAGCTTCTCGATAGCCGGTTGCATCGTTCAATTCATGGTTCAATTCCGCCAACAGCATATACAGATCGAGTTTCTGGCTCGAATCGGTGACAGAATTCAACCGCGTTTTGGCGGCATCCAACCAGAGCGATGGTTTCTCGGCGGCAATCTTCTCGAATTCGGTCAACACTTTTTCGTACTGGGATTTCGCGCTGCGGTAGCTCAAGGTTGCAAATTCGTAACTTCCGCTATCGAAAGTCGATTGGGCGTCATGGATGGATTTCTGAGCGGACTCGGAAAGCTGGGGCACAATGGTCTTCGCATCGATCTTTTCGGCGATCTGTTGCAGTGCAACGGCGGGCAAGCGTTCATGTTCCGCCCTGCCTCGGGCTTCGTCGGCCATAAGCTGAGCGGCGGCAACCTGTTTCTCGGGAACCAGCGTGGCCGAGTTCAAGCGTTTGTCCGCGCCGCCGGGGAGCCGATTCCGGTTTCGGATCGCCAACAAACGGGATTCTTCGGCGGCTTCCTCCTTGGCTTGTGCCTCCGCCGCCAATTCGGCAATCTTCTTCCGATCGGCTGCCGCTAGGGTTTGCGAATCCTTGCGCCGCTTCTCTTCCGTTTTCTCATCGCCGGCGATTTTCTCGTAAGATTTCGCTCGCTCCCGATAGGCCGCGACATATTTGTCGTCCAGATTGATAGCTTCCGAAAAATCATCGATGGCTTTTTTGTATTCCTGCTGGTCGTAATAGACTTGTCCCCGCCAAAGAAATGCCCCTGGGTCCATCTGAGCCAGTTGAACGGCCTCATCCAAATCGGCAAGCGCCTCTTTGCGCTCATCTTGTTTGTGATGGGCAACGCCGCGAAGCCCCCAAGCGGCGGCAAATTTGGAATCGTGCTTTAACGCCGTGGTTGTTTCATCGATTACACCCTTGAAATCCCTTCGGTCGTAGAGAATCAAGGCTTTCCAATAATAATGCGGGGCGTGTGTCGGCTCCAATTCAATGCAACCGTTCACCCCGGCCAAGGCTTGGTCGATATTGCCTTGCTCGAAAGCCGCACGCGAAAGGCCAATCCAAGCATGGACATTTTTTCCGTCCATCGAGATGGATTGCGAATAATCCGCAATCGCCCGGTCATATTCTTTGAGGGCTTGATATACCTTCGCCCGCCCCAAAAACGTAAGTGGTTCTTTTCGGTTTCGATTCAAAGCCTCAAGGTAATCCTTGATCGCCTCGGCGTATTGTTTGAGTTCAAAATAGGCCGCTGCTCTTTCGGCATAGGGCGGGGCTTTTTGCGGGTCGAGCTTGATGGCCTTCGTACAATCCTCAATCACGCCGGCGAAGTTCTTTTGCCCGCGACGGGCAAAAGCCCTGCCGATGTACGACAAGCTGTCGTCGGGAGTCGATGCGATGGCTTGGGAATATGTGGCTTCCGCCTCGGGATACTTCCCGGCATCCAACTGCTTTCTGCCTTGCAGGCAGAGTTCTTCGAACGACGGTTCGGCAAAGCCCGCCGACAAAAGCGACAAAGTGGCCAGTAGGATTGACACGACGGAGGAATTCGGCAATTTGCGGGTGGACATTTCTCTAACTGCGAAAGGTGGATTCTGAAAGATAATGCATGAGAAAACCGCCATTATGGGTTATTGCCATGATGCTGAAAAGTACCCAAGCGGCATTTTTCTACAGCCTTTCCACCCGAAAGAAGAATAGCGAAAGTTTCTCGCCATATTATGGATCGATTTGATGCGCCGGCTCCAGGCTGCATTCGTCCTGCCGTCGTCGGCGTTGTCATCTTCGGGGCTCGCCCCGTCAGGCCGTCAGGCCCTTGGCCCCGAAGATGATGGCGACGAGGACGGCCATGCAGCCGGCGAGACTAGAGGCTTACAGTCATCCTCTCATGCAATGCCCGCAGAAATTAACTCGCGGCGAACTTGCATCCGAAAGAAAGATCCTGCTGTTGTTGGTGCCGATTCCGAGGGGCTTATCGACGGATGCCGGCGCAAGAATACTACGGAAGAGGAACGCTTATGATGACTTCTTTCTCTTGGAAGCACTCGAAAGAACTTCCGGGTGTGTTTTTGCGATCCAGGTCTCAACGGTTTGCTGAAAACCCTTTGCCTTGGCAAGAATCTCTTTCACTTCCGTGTCGGTCACGACATTGGCGGTATCGTAGCTGATGGCGTTGCGTTTTCGTCGGCAGCGGTCGAAATAGGATGAGGTCTTCTTGCTGGAATCCCCTAAAACAAGTGGTAGAGCGAGAAAAGAGGTTTGATGCGAGCCTTGCCCTTTTACGCGATAGCCGGCGCAAGCCAACACCATTTTGGAAAGCAGCAACGCCGCTTCGTAGGCCAATCCGAAGCGATTGTCCGCCGATAGCGCGTCAATGGCGGAGTCCCGCAGATTGCGGGCTACCGCACTGCGCAAGTCGTCGATTTCCTGCTTGCTGGTAACGTGTGTCTCAACGCGGTGCGTTTCCAGCAATTTTTTCCAAGTCGTGGTTGCCACCGAAAATAAAAACCTTTTCTTTCGAGAGAATGGAGGTGAGAAAATGGTTCTTGGCCGCAAGTTTCTTTATAAATTCTGCTGGCGAATAGACACTGACATTCACGGGCCGGTTCAGTTGGGCTTCGGCTTTCATCAGCGCGGGGGAGATATCCTCAAGCCCCAGATCGCCAACGACGATCAAATCCACGTCGCTTGCCGACCGTTCCGCCGCACGGGCAATCGATCCAAAAACGAACGCCACGGCAATCCGTTTATGGAATTTTTCTAGCGGTTTCCGTAATACATCAACCAAGCCGACGGTTTTCGCAATGAGTCCCTGCAATTCGGGAAAGAAGGGGCAAACGGGATCGGCTTGGTAATAGACTCGATTGCCCTCTTTCCGGCGGGTAAGGATGTCGGCTTTGACCAGCGCAGCCAAGGAGTTTTGCAGGCTGGAAGGGCGAACGCCCAAATGCTTCGCCAAATCACTTAAATACCATGCTCGCTCCGGTTGCATGACCATCGCGGCCAGCAAGCCTTGCATGGTTTTCGAGATCAGCGGATCAATGGGGCTTGATTTACGCATAATCTGTAATAATATACGTAATTTTCGTAAACACAAGAGCAATAATGAAGGATATTTCAGCGGCATTCCGCTTTAGCTAAACCGCAACCGTGCTGAAAATTCAACCAATTTGCCTGGAATGTCGAAAAAACAGATATTTTTCAGGTTTCAAGGCATCGTGCCAGTAATTGATACTTCATCTTCAAAAGCAAAAGCGGCGGTTTGCTTCTGGTAATTATCCCAACGACTTTTATGAAGTGCCTCCGAGAGTAAACTAACATCCGTCGTCTGCTTTGGCTCGCCGCAATCAAGACCTCTTTCAAACCGAACGCCTCCAAGTTCTGAAAGGACATAACGTGGGTGTAATTCCTCGCTACAGGCCAATTCTTTCCATCGAATGAAGGTTATTTCAACACCTTGCGGCAGGCGGTGGGACAATTTCGTATTGCATTCTTGCGAGAAAAAATCGAATGTGCTTGTTTTTTTCAAATGATACTCGATACGACGGAAAGATTTTCCATTAGAATGAGCAACCCTCAGAAACATACTGAGAGTAGCCCGATATCTTTCATGTTCCGGGGCAAAATGAGGATCGACAAATAGAATTTCATTGCTATGGGCGAACAATCCTTTTACGCAATTAGCCATATCATTCGAGGTTCGCGGAACGCACAACTCCCGTGGAACGTACCAACAATTCGTATTCTCCTCCAGTTCGGCGATTTCTAAAACAAAATCCTTGCGATTCAAATTCTTGGCTGCGATTATCGCCCTGAATGGCTTTCGGCTATATTCGTCTTCAGCATTTTTCAACCATGTGTGACCATGATCGTAGGGTCGTGCCAAACGAGTAAGCCTGGCTTTCATATGAGCAAGCCGTTCCGTGATCCTCAGCTTTTCGACTGGACCACAGTCCGTACAAGCCGATAGGACGGCATCCTCCCATCGTTTCGGCAGGCGGGAAATCAGTCGTCCGTGCTCTGCACCAAACTTTTCAGTCAAATAACGAAATGGTTCCCAGCGAGATACTGCATCTGGAGCCACGGCGAATTCGTATAACATCAGAAAAGCTCCTCCGCCCGCTCCTCAAAGAAGCCTTTAGGCCAACGATCAACGAATTCACCAGTATCATCGATTCTCAATGGATAGGCACGTACACTGCCACCTTCCTTTTCCAAACAAACAACCGACACTTGCTCCTTGCTCAAGCCGGGATGACCGGGAGGAAGCTCATTATCATGAGTTTCGCGGATTCGACGCAATAGCCGCAAAAGCATGTGCTCACTATGAGTCTCGACCAAGATCGGCCAAACCGTTTTTTGTGAAGCGCGGAAAATAAATAACTCGCCGATGCTGACTTGAATTCCGGGGTGAAGGTGAAGCTCTGGCTGCTCGACAGCACACAAGCCGGGCGACTCATCTAATGCCAACACTACGACAGGTATAAGCTGTGATATTCCAATGCCAACATCCTGTGGAAGGACTTCAAGAGGAGTATTTTGGTCAACCAATACAATTCGAGTTCCTGAGTCACATTGCTTCAATGCCTCATGCATCTCTTCAATATCATCAAAAGCCCGATCCGTAGTCAGTGCAAAAGCAAGCGGGCTTTCCATGTCGAGTTCACGGATATTTTTGACGTTAAGGCCGTAACCCGTATTGAGTCGATTATCGGATGAAAGCCAATCGCTTACGTGGTTGACAAAGCTACGGGGAGCAATATGAAGCATGTCCCATGCAGCTAAACCGTTTGCCCATCGCGATGGTGACGGAAAACGGGGAAGGCTATACGCACGGGCTGGAGCATCCCGAAGCGGCCCTAGATATCTGAAGTGTTTCAATTCATTCAACAGCACTTCACCAGGGCCAACTATCAGTTGGCTCAACACAGAGATCAATTGTTCGGCTTCAGGCGATAATTCCGATCTGCGGATAGCATAGTGGTCAGGATTTTTCCAAGCATCCTTGCGAGTGCCAGGCCGAATCAAAGATATTGCCAAGGGGCGCGACCATCTTGGCAAGGCATCCCGCTGTCCAGTGAGAGCAATCCGCCGGTGGTCAGGGCTTTGTCCCGATGTTAAGAACCCCTGTTCCAATACTGTGTAGTAGCAATCTAGGAGAAACGAGGAGATTTCCTTGTCGGATGCATCTCCGATTTCGCCTGTCCCGGTCATCTCTTGGGTTGCATTAACCAAAACTGGATGCAGAAAATTAACGTCCGTCAGATAAATCCACTTTCGCCCCGGATCGCAAGTAATTGAACAGAATTTTTCATCGTTAAG
Organism: Pirellulales bacterium; assembly: GCA_020846145.1. Lineage (GTDB taxonomy): Bacteria > Planctomycetota > Planctomycetia > Pirellulales > Thermoguttaceae > JADLEL01. Next base: position 109,555 of record JADLEL010000219.1, read on the forward strand.
TATGATCGTGTAATCAGAAACATATGCAACTTCGTCCTGCTGACTCCACGCGATTGAAATGGAGACGGTTGCCGAAGATATCCATCGGCTCATGCCTTCAGGCGGATTATCGGTCCAGCCATCTGCGCCACCATCCCATTCGATAATGTCAAATCGGTCTGGAGTGTAATCAGGCAAGTCGAATGACGCGGAAGAGGTAAAATCGAGATCGAATTCCAAAACAACAGGTTTCTTGGTAATCCGATCATGGATAAAATTTCTGTATCCACCAAGATCCACATAATCGCCGCCAGTGAGAGTCTGGTCGGCGTCAAGATTATGCCGTTCCAAAACTTCACGGGCGTAATGGATAGCGTGCATCACGCTGCTTTTGCCGGCGCTATTGGGGCCGAAAAGCAGCGTGATGGGGCGGATGGGCACGGTGATCCGGTCGCCGATGCCTTTGAAGTTTTCAATGGAAATGCTCGTGATCATGGCTTTGCCACAACCTTTCCGGCTGGGGTCAGGGTCGTAATTCCCCTATTGTAGTAAGACTTTTGGACCTGAAAAGATCACCGGGCGTGACAAAATCGGCGGCAACTTCTTGAAGAGTGGTTGCGGGATTGGGGGAAGGCGTAGCAAGGCAGAGTTTTTTGCCGGCGTCGGTGGCTGCATGCAAATCCTCGGCAAAAGAAGCAACCGATGCCAATAGGCTGTCGTCGGAAATGTCTACGCCGAATGCCTGGGGAGGAGCGGCGGCTTTAAGGCGCGTACCGGATTGTTCATCCAGATAGGTTTCGATCAGCCGGTCGAGTTCATCGTCGCTGGGAAGCGATTCGGGAGCGGCGGCAAAGACTTTTTTCGATTGAAGCGTTTTATTCAATCCGTCCGGTTGGGAAGCGAGTCGGCCTAAAAGGCTGTCGGGGTGGACGTGAGAGGCAGTTTCGCCTTTTTGGTCGCGGCGTCTCCAGCCCAAAAGTCGAGGCCGGATGGCTTCCGACCACGGGAGAGTGATTTCAATGGTGTAGGGATCGGTATCGCCCGACACTGCTTCATCGTAAGATCGGTAAACGAATTCCGAACAGATCATCGGCTGCTTGCCGTTGTCTTGCGCCCAACGGACGAAAGCCGCCGACTTATCGGTCACCCATTTTACAAGTCGGCGGGCAAGCGGATTTTCGAGGTCCAGCTTCCTGGTCATGCAAATCATGGCCAAAAGCAAAATCTGCCCGAAGGCATAGCGTTCCTTATTGGCAAGATAAAAATTCGCCCGATCCAAAACCGGCTGCATACTCGCCGGTTCGTTTTTCATGCGGAAAGCTCTTACCCATTCGCAGCCTTGGATGCTCGTTTCCACATTTTGTTGCGTAAGCCCCTCTTTCATAAGGGCCTCGCCGATAATTCCATTGCCCAAGTGCAAGCCGGCATGGCTGACTTCGGCACTGTCCAATTTACGGATCGCTTTGCCGATCCAAGTGTTGGAACGGTAGAAAAGAATATCAGCGGGTTGCACATTGCAAGGATCAAATGATAGGGCCATTAGCTTTACTCCTTGAGATATAGTTATTTTCCATGAACAATAAAATCTTCTCCGAAAAGACGAAGATGTTTGCGCAGGTCTGCTGCGACTTTGTCGGAATCTCCTGGATATTGAAAGACTAGTTTTTGGCCATCGAGGATTAGGCTATACTTGGCCGCATCTTTGAACAACTTCATTCGATCTTCGGTTGGATCACCTGAGGGGCGCAACCACTCTTGAAGTTGATCACATAAGAAAAGCATCCATGCTATCGGATGATCTCGATAATCAACACCATCCTTGCTAAAGAAATCGATATATTTAAGCGAATTATGTAAATAGACCGCGGCAGCGGCGTCCACACACTCAATGTAGAAATATTCAACTGCCGAAGCAGCGTGATGTTCTGTGACCCGGCGATTTGGATTGTCATATACAAGCTCTCGGTGGAGCCGACGATCCTCAAGTCGATTAACAATTTCGTGGTTAATGCGTCGCAACATCAATAAAGCGGAAAAGACGCCATGATCCACCTTGCCCGCATGTAATCCAGATTCAAGCCATGCAGTCATGATCCGCGATAATGTATCCGGTGAGTATTGAACATGAAGTTTGTGGCAAATATTTGTGGCCAACAACTTTATGGAATTGTCTACGAACATTTCGTTATTGAAACGTTCGGAACAGACATTCTGAATGAGTGGAAGAGTCACAAAATCACACAGACAGTTCAATGAGATTCCAAAAGATGCCTTGCATGGAGAAATTGAACAACCAAGCTGGCCAATTGCTTCTCCGACATAATCCTCGATTTGTTTTGAAGCAAGTTCCAAGGGATAAGCAGAATCATGCAGGATTGATGCCAGTCCCCATCGTCGCAAGAAGATAGCATCTACGTCGTCTATTGTATGGGGATAATGGTCGCATACGCAAAGGCTGCCCGTATCGAGATCATTAACTGCATTGGCCATTTCGGTAACGGCTTTGACAATATGTGGACCTGGCCTACAGCATGGGAAGCATCGTGCCATAATGCTATTTAATCCATATGCAGCATTGGTGGCACGATCTGACGGCGAGCATGCAGGACAATTCGTCAATAATCTATTTATTTCATCTGTTGGCACAGGAAACACTTTTGGAAGTCGTGCCTGTGCTTGAGCGAGTGGTTCACCTTGAAACAGAAGACTAGGAAAGCAAGAATATGACAGTTGTGTCGAGCTAAAAAGAGACTGTACGTCACGCCAATGGGTGTCTGCGATCACCGTGAGCAGGGCACCATCAGGTCGCAACATTCTAAAGTACAAAGATAAACCCAAGAGATATAGATGTGCCGAGTGAAGAATGTGGTCTCGATGGGCAGGCAACAAATATCGCATTGCCTTTTCGGCTGAGACAAGTCGTTTTTTTACCAAAGTGTCCCAGGTGTCTTGGCATTCGCAAAAATTCGCGACAGATTCCAGAAGTCTAAGAGCTTGTGTCTCTTTTAGTTGAAATATTTCCGGGTTTGCATTTGCAGGAATTTCAAGAAATTTCAGAGCAAGTTCTTTGTCAACAAAGCTTTCTGGCATATCCTTTACGGCTTCTCGCAAGAAATCGTTTACGTTCGGCATTATATTTATTCCTTCCGGCTCCTGCGGTTAATTTATTAAATCTTAATAATTCCCAAGCTTGTTTTTGGTCTAGATCCTGTTAGCCTGTAGCCAAGACTTTGTGGAACAAAACGCTCTCGGTACTGATTGACCAAGTAATCGTCGGTCATGCCGGCGATGAAATCGGCAACAATACGAGCGTGGCAGTATCCTTGCTCATACGAATTGACATGATTTTTGATATGAGTGGCGATCGGTGATTCGTCGCGGCCTTGCGCTAAATCTTCCAGGAAGGCATCAAACAATTCCCGGAAAACATTCCGAAGCCGGCGTTTTTCTTCCTGAATTTGTGGCGCGTGGTAGATGCGTTCATAGTTAAAAGCCATTAGCTTTTTCATCGCTACGAAAATTTCCTCGCTAAAACAAACGGCACCACGATCAACGCTGTTATGTATGATGTCCATAACTAGATTATCGATGACTTCTCGATTGGTAGCGCCAAGCACAACTGTCGCGTCTTGCGGAAGGTCTTCCCGTTTGATCAGTTCAACTTCGATTGCATCCTCAATGTCGCGACCGATGTACGAAATAACGTCCGCTACACGAACTATGCAACCTTCCAAAGTGGAGGGATATACTCCCCTGTCCGCCTTCGGTACCATGAAACAACGATGCCGATTTGCATCATATAGTTCCCAAGTCAAAGCATCGACGGGACGCAACTCCTGTTGAAGCAGTTCACCGTTGTGGCCAAGGACGCCGTCAAGCACCTGAAGCGTCAGATTCAATCCATTGCCGCCGTTCTCCAACGTTTCAAGAACTCGTGCCGATTGGGCATTATGAACGAATGTGCCTGCGCCTTTATCTCGCATTAATTCTGCGAGAAACTCCTCGCCGGCATGCCCAAAGGGGGTGTGGCCAAGATCATGGGCCAGCGCAATGGCTTCTGTCAGATCTTCGTTCAATCGTAACACTCTGGATAAGGTTCGCGAGATTTTGGAAACGATTTGAACGTGCAGCACCCGATGGGTAATATGGTCATTTTCGATGAGAAAGAATACCTGTGTTTTGTCGATATAGCGGGCGTATGCCCGACAATGGATAACGCGGTCAGCATCATGTGCGAATGCGGGGCGAATGTTGTCTTTGTCGGGTATCGGTTCAGTATTTCGGCGTTTCGCATTTTTACTTAGGCAAGCGAAATCGCTCAATTCTCGCTTTTCTCGGCGGCGGTTGGTGACAATTAAATTTCCATACAGTTTACGATATTCAGCTTGCGGAAATATTTGTGGGGTCATTGAGTACTCCGGTAACTTGCGTGCGGGACGAAGGCCAGAAGACAATCCTCGACCTTAAAGGCCAACACCCGGTCGAAAGTCGTCCGGGTGTTGGGAGAGTTTCACTTATCGCGGGAGATTCGTGAAACAGTGGTCGCACTTCTCGTAGCCGGCGGGCGGAGAATCGTGGAGCTTCTCGCCGGTGTGCTTCACATTACATGAAGACGGGACCGGGTACTTGTGGACCTTGTCGTTTTTGACGAAATACTTCATGAGTATTCCTCCAAATGAGGCCAAAGAAACCTCTTGACATCAGCCGATCCCATGAATAGCATTGAGAGACTAAGGTCAGTCCCACGGGAACCAGTCCGACCCTCCGGTGGACGGTTTCTGTTGTCCGTGGAGGCTGTTTTTGCATTCCAGGCAGTTGGCGCTGCCTGGAATGTTCGCTTTCTTGTGCAAGTGCTGTGCCAATCGTGTTTTCTACCCGATCGTTCTATGAAGCAGTGTGTAGCTTTGCCTATCTAGCCATACCCACTCAATTTGCGGGCTTCTGCGGAATGGTGTTCTGCCATAATGACAGTCATATCGAACTGCGATTACAAAAAAATTTCTGATCGAATAGCGCAGTTTGTGATTTTCTCGTCCTACCTTACTTAGTGCTTGTACCAATCTGGAATCAGGTCAAGGTGACGAAGCAGCATTTTGCCGAGTCGCGTGATTTCCGTGCCGCCAGCCTTCAACATGCCTGTGTCGCCGTCGAATTCTGGAAGTTCTCCACGGCGTGGCGTTTTGAAACGGGCACGGACAAGACCCAAGTCCTGCAAATGAGCCCGATAGCTCCTTTTCAGGGCAGCTTCTTCAAACTCATGCTCAGACGATCCCATGTGCGTAGCGTCGGGAGCCAGCAGTTCTTGATGCTTGTTCCTGAAATCGGCGTCCAAGTCGATGTCTTCGCGGGTCAGTGCCAATCTACTGCGAAGGATGACAATTTCCGCGTCGTTGAGTTGCCCAAGCAGCCAGAGCATCCGCTTGGTTTGGGCTTGGTTCAATTCTTCGGCCGAAATGCCGTTGGCGACAACACTGGCGATGTGCTCCAGTCGGTCCTGAGAGGTCGCTCGGGCAGCCTGCGTGAAAGCGTCTTCCAACAGGTCGATAACCTCCGGCTGGAGCAATCGTGCGTTAAGCACTGTTCGCTCTACCCTGCCGAGACGCTCATCCAATAGTTCCACGAACCGAACAATGCGATCGACACGTTGGTTCGGAATGATATTGCCAACGATTTCAGAAATGAGTGAACCGACTAGCGGTACCGCTCCAGTTATGCCCTTGGTCAGGCTTGTCACGATGTCCGTGCTCGTATTGCCCAGTTTTTGTTGGCCCTGTATCGGCATCAGAGTTCTCCACAAAAGGCTCGTTGGATGAGCGAATCGAAAAGCCTATTGGACTCGTCCGATATGGCACGCAACCGCTCTTGAAGCTGGCTATGTTGTGTCACGGCCTTGGCGAACCGGTGCTGCAATGGCAAAGGGGGCACTGGAATGCGCAGGGATTTGAGCTTGATTCCCGTTAGATGGGGAATTGTAGCTTGTGAGATATGCTGAAGGATCGAACCGCCTTTCATCAATGCCCAAATGAGGTTCGAAATGTATTCGGGAACGGCTATATCTGGGCGTGGACGTACTCGATGAAGTGACTTCTGAAAATAGCACTCCGATAGCTCGCCTCGCCAAATGGCCGTTTGTCCGACACCAGCCCCACCTTCACAGATCAACACGTCGCCCGGCTCAAGCCGAAATTCTTCTCGATGCTGGTCATCAAAATCCATCTGCCAAACGCTTGAAAGATCAATCTTGCCCCATTGAACGTTGATATTTCGCATGTAGGGGCGCGAGTGCATTCCGGTCTGTTGTTTGGCATCCAGCATCTTCCCAAGGCGCGAATCGCACACTTGGCTGAACTCCATCACGGGCCAACCGCGAGAATTGCAGTTCAAATCACCGAATAGATCGTAGAATAGACTGGGAACCAGATCGGCCGATATTTTCACCGTCTGCCGGCGCTTGCGGCGGATGGCGTCGACATGGTCCAAAATCGCTGCTATCCGCTTCTGCTCATGTAGCGGCGGAAGAGGAATTTTTTGTGATAGATAGAGATTTAGATTCAAATTACGTAGGCCACTTGTTGTGCTGTTGCATCGCTGTAGTTCAGACTTGCCCTCATCGGATGTAAGCCAATAATAGAGCCACCGCCAATCGGCCTTGCGACTATCGGTACGAAGACGAAGCATGAAATTTGAAAAGTAATAACTGTGTCCGTTACCTGGATCAACAAAAGGTGCACATTTGCCAATATGGGCGGCACTACCACTCGACTTTGTAACAAGTATATCGCCAGTTTTTAAAAGACGACGTTCAACATCATTCCTTGGAATGAGCCGCCACGCTGGCTCATCAAGGATCATAGTGCTATCTTGTATATTGGTACTACGGAGAACTGGCGAGCCGGTAGTTTCGTTAGCATCTTCGCCCCAGGTTCCGCTATCTGCAAGGGAGAGAACATCTCGAAGTTGCTCCTTAGGTATTTGTGTCACCATCATTTCAGGATTCCCTCCAACTTGCAAATATCGGAGGCAATTTCTTTTTCGAGATCTTTGAGTCGGCTAAGAATTACTTTGGGCGGATCGTGTTTAGCTTCTTCGTAAACGTGTTCTTTGTATCGCCCGATGGAAAGGTCATATTCTTGGGCGGCGATTTCATCACGGGTAACGAAAAATGCTCGGGTCGTTCGATCATCAAATTGCTTTTTATTGCGTCCGGCGGCGAAAACTTGCCATTTTTCCACTGCATCGGGCAGATCGCTGTTGGGACGGCCGTCTTTATCCTTTTCAGGGAGGGGAGTTCGCTTGTCGTCGAGGCTGAAGCCGTCGCGTTCCACGTCATAATAGAAAACCTTGTCGGTCTTGCCGCCCTTGGCGAAAACAAGCACGGCGGTCGAAACGCCCGCATAGGGTTTGAAGACGCCGGCGGGAAGTGAAATGACCGCTTCAAGCTGGTTGTCGTCCACAAGCAACTGCCGAAGACTTCGGTGGGCATTCGAGGAGCCGAATAAAACACCGTCGGGCACGATCACGGCGCAACGCCCGCCGGTTTTGAGCATCCGCAGCATGAGGATGAGAAACAAGAGTTCCGTTTTCTTGGTTTTCACCTTACCGGTGAGCGAAGAATGCACATCGCCGAAATCGAGACTGCCCTTGAAAGGTGGATTGGCGAGAATCACGTCGAAATAATTCTGGGCCAGTTTGGGGAACTTTTCGGGCATGGCGTTCGCTAGCGTATCGCAATAATGGATGTTGGGATTTTCCAGCCCGTGGAGGATCAGATTCATCGACGCGATGCGGAGCATGGTGGCGTCGAAATCGAATCCATAGAACATATTGGATTGAACATGCCGGAGTTCGTCGGGATTGAGCTTGTCGGCTGAGTAGGTAGTGTTCTTGTTGCCATCCTCGTCTTCATGAACGATGAGGCCGGCTTTGGACGTGTTTGTCCGATAGATGTATTCCAAAGCGCCCGCCAAGAATCCGCCCGTGCCGCAAGCGGGATCGCCGATGATGTCGGTGGGCTTGGGGGCAATAAGTTCGACCATCATCTTGATGATGTGCCGGGGAGTGCGGAACTGTCCGTTGATGCCGGCGGTAGTGAGCTTGCCGAGCAAGTATTCGTAAAGATCGCCCTTGCTGTCGCTGTCTTCGATAGGGAGCTTGTCAACCATGCCCACGGCGGAAACCAAGAGGCTTGGCTTTTGGATGAGGCATTGGGCGTCGGCCATGTATTCGCTAAAGGTCGAGCCGGAATTGCCCACGGTGCGGAAGTGGGGGAAAACTTTGTTGCGGACAATATCCAGCATCTCGGCGGCTGGCTTCAGTTTGAACTGGTTCCAACGGAGTTCCTGCTCCTTGGGGCCGAAAATCATTTTGACTTGCGACTTGCCTTTGAGGCGTTTCGCCTTTCGCTCGTTGATGTTTTCGCGGATGTCGAGCATCCGGGAGAACATCAGGAAGGAAATCTGTTCGATGACGGTGAGCGGATTCGTGATTCCGCCGGTCCAAAATTCTTCCCAAAGTCTGTCCACGTCCTGCCTCAATTTGCCGGTAATCATGCTGTTGGTCCAATCCCTGGAGTGAAGTACGGATATGTGAAGGGTAGTTGATTAGGGAATACGGTCTGATTGCAGCCCGCTTTTAGGAATATGGTTTAGTTCGCCGTCTCGCCGGCGGTATTGGAAAACGATTCGACAAGGGCGATAAGCTCCTCGGCCTGAGTTTCGTCGGGGAAAACACCATCGAGTCCGTCTTTATCGAGCGCCGTGAACGGCTGCTCGTAAAGCCGATCCAACTCAATGATACCAAAATTACGGATGTGGTTTTTCAGCAAGTCGAGGAATCGGAGTTGGGTGGAATTCAGTTTATACTGTTGAGCGAAAGCGGTGAATTTCGCGTTGACGGCATCAGCATCAAGGCCGATGATACTGCGGATGGCCGTCGCCAAGTTGCCGGCTGTTTCGGGATAATATTCCAAAAGGTCGGTCAAATCGAGGTCCGGCTCTTGAGCAAGGACCAAAGCCGTAATCTTATCGAGTTCCTCGGTGCTGACCGGCTGGCCGGCCTTGATTTTTTGCAAGGGGGGTGTGGAATCGATCAGGTCATTAAGCACTTTTTGGACCCGATTCCGGTATTCAATCAACTCCAACCCGGCAAGCTTCGGATGATACTGCTTTCGCTCGATAAGGCTCTCCTCTTCGGCAATGTCTAAGACCTTGGGCGGGATCGGCGTTCCACCGCCGGCTCCACCATGATAGTGAATAATGCCGCGAAGATCCTGGCGGATTTCCTCGATGGCTTCCGCGGTGGGGGCCGTCCAAAAGGCTCCGCTTTTCACGCGATCGATGGCGGCGATTTTCTCCTTGACCGGATTGAGGTTGATTTGCAGTTTCGACACTCGCTCCACCATCTCGTCGCGGAGATCCTCCAGGCGGGAAGCCCCCTTGAGGATGGCGGTTTGCAGTCGGCAACAAAGCATGTCAAATTCATAAGCCGGCACTCGGCCTGAAATATTCCGCCACTGCATGAGCGGAGCGATGACCGTTTGCAAAAGGCTTTTGGTCGCCGCGTCGAATTGCTTGATCATGCCGTCCTGCTGAACGGTTTTGACTTCCCGCCATTTATCGCGTATGGAAATCGCCGAGTCGGGCAAATCTCGAACGTCCTTCAGTAGCAGATTACATGCCAAATCGAAGGATGGGACATTTTGACTTGCTTGGGCCGCTTCCGCCAAACGAATGCGGTCCTCGAAAAGAACCTGTTGGATAGACTTGCTAGTGGAATTGGTCTCGGCTTCTTTGTAATGCTCGTCGAAATATTCAAAATTGCCCCAGTGGTCGAAAATCAGGAACTTCTTCTTGTTTTTGCCGGGGCCGAAAAGGTTTTCGCAAAGGCGGGTGCCTCGTCCGATCATCTGCCAGAACTTAATGTAGGAATAGACAGGTTTGGCAAACACAAGGTTGACGATTTCCGGGATATCGATGCCGGTATCGAGCATATCGACGGAGATGCCGATGGTGAGTTCGGGATTCTTGCCCTCTCCCTTCAAGTCGTCGATCAGTTCCTCGGCTCGCGGATCGTAATTGTCGATCACTCGACAGAAGTTGCCGCCATACTGCGGGTACATTTCATCGAAAAGCGACTGCAACAAAATGGCATGGTTGTGATTGCGGGCGAAAATGATCGATTTCCCCAGCCGGCTCCCGTCCTCTATTTTGATGCCGTTTTCCATCAAGTTCTTCAGGATCAAGCGGTTGGTGGGTTTGTTGAAAACGAATTTATCGACTTGTTGCTGTTCATACTGGATTGCCTCGGGTTCGATTTCGTCTTCTTCAAGCCTTCGCTGCTGTTCCGGGGTCATTTGCTTGTATTTAATGCCTTCGCGAAGGAATGGCGTGGTAAAAGTCTGGACTTCAAAGGGCGCAAGGAATCCATCGGAAACGGCCTGTTCATAGCTATAATACGAAGTGGGATCACTATCGCCGCAATCAAACATTTTGTAAGTATTGTGATGAATCATGTCCTTTCGGGGCGTTGCGGTCAGGCCAACCTGCAAAGCATCGAAATACAGAAATAAGTCACGATAGCGGTTATAAATGCTGCGGTGGGACTCGTCGGCGATAATGAGATCGAAGAATCCGGCATCGAATGTTTCGAAACACTTCATCATCGCCGGATAGGTGGCGAGATAGATACGGTTTTCGCGTTCTTTGTACGTTTGCGAATTCACATAGACGCGAGGCTCATCCTTCATATATTTCTTGAAGGCGTTATTTGCTTGTTTTCTGAGTTCCCTGCGGTCGCAAAGAAATAGAATCCGTTTTGCCCAGCCGGCTCGGCTAAGGGCTTCGCAGATTGAAATGGCGACACGGGTTTTTCCCGTTCCCGTCGCTTGGACCAAGAGGGCTTTGCGGCGGCGGTTTCGGAACTGCTCTAAAACTCGGGTGATTGCTTCGTTTTGATATAATCGCCCGGCAATCTCCTTGTCGGGAATGATTGTGGAAAGTGTCTCTTGCTTGGATCGCTTGTGAATTAAGTAGCGAAGGCTGTCTTTGGAGAAATAACCGTAAATCTTCCGGGGTGGGTAGCCAAAAGCATCATCCCAAATCCAGATATCAAAGCCATTGGTGTAAAAGATGACGGGGCGCTGACCATGTTCCGTCTCAAGGCCATCGGCATAGCATTTGGCCTGGGTGCGGCCTGCTTCGGGATCTATGGAAGTTTTCTTTGCTTCGATAACTGCCAATGGCTTAAGATTAGAGTCGTATAGCACATAGTCGGCAAAGCCCTGGCCGCTATCCGTCGGCTGGTTTTGGACGGGAACCTCTTTACCGACTTCCTCGGTGGATTGTTTCGCGGGCGCAATTTGCCAACCGGCATCGGCCAATTGCGTGTCGATGAGAAGGAGCCGCGTTTCTTCTTCGTTGAATGCGAGAACATTCGCGGGATATTTTGCGGCATTGAGCATTGCCCGCAATTCTTCCTCGGAAGCCTTGGCCTGAACTGCCGCCTCGCGGGCTTTCGCCAAGTCTTCAAGAAGCTTCTGCATTTGTGCTTCTTGAGAGGCTAGACGCTTGAGAATAGCAACTTTCTCCTGCTTCAATTCCGATTTGGATTTGCCGCAGACTTTTTCAGGTGTCGGTTCTTGATACTCAGGAATAGAGCCAGCATCTTTTCCCGAGAAAGTCAGATATAACCACTGCCCCAGCCGGTGTGATTCCTTGAGAAGCCAGAGAACGCTGTTGGTTTGGCCTTGAGCACCGTGAACCGCCTTGTTGCCTTGGATACGGATGGCATGAAGGACGTTCACGACCACACGCGGAACTGAATCGGTGAAACACGCCTGATCCAGAAGCTCCATCTGCGTGGGCTGAACGGGCTTCGGGAGACTTAGCTTCGCATAGACAAAAATGGTAAGTTCTTCGGCGAAAGTGCGAAGTTTGACCAAGGCGCTGACCGGATCGGTATGAGCATATTGCTCGGCAAAACCTGCCAAGGATGCAAGTTCCGTCCAATCGGGGCGCAGAAATTCAAAATTCAGGGATTGCACCACAAAACCTCCCACCGAATCGTTTTGGCGATTCGGCAAAAACCATCCCTGAACTATTTGGCGGAGTAAAAAATCGCGTTCGCTCATACGGAACGCTTATCTACGCAACTGCTATGCCAAAAGTTGGAAATGGGGAAAACGGACAGGAATCCGTTATTTGTCACTGTCGTTAAGTTTCACATCAAGCCGTTTCAACTGAGCATCCAGAGTTTGATAATTGGCAATTCCCAGTAATTGAGCGGCTTTCGATTTTGTTCCTTCGGCCTCTTCCATTGCTCGTCGCAAATAATGCCTTTGAATGTTTTCTAGGTGTTTTTCGAGCTTGAAGCCGTTTCCCAATGGCTGATCCAGGGGATCAAGTATGGAATTGGAAACTGTTCCACCTAGTGCCGATTCCAAATCAACGGGTTCGATCACGTCGTTGCCGCTCATCACCGCAGCCTGAACCAGGACATTGAAAAGTTGCCGTACATTCCCCGGCCAAGGATAACGCCGCACAAATACATTTGTGGCGTCAGAAATGCATTTGTCCTTGTACCCCGGTTCCTGAACCTTGAAATCAGCGTTGATTTGGCGAATAAAAGCCTCCAAAAGGAGAGGGATGTCGGATTTTCGTTCGCGTAAGGGGGGGAGGTTCAACGTGATTACTGCCAAGCGATAGTAGAGGTCTTCCCGAAAACGGTGATCCTCGACCGCTTGAATCAAATCCTTGTTGGTGGCGGCAATCAAACGAACGTCACTGGATCGATCGGCGGAATCTCCAATCGGACGAAAAAGTCGATAGCACGGGCCTTCTCCTGGCGGCGGCTGCAAAACTCTCAACAATTTAGACTGCATCGCGGGGACGCATTCACCAATCTCATCCAGAAAGAGCGTACCCCCATTGGCTTGTTCAAAGGCACCGATGTGATCCGAAGTTGCTCCGGTAAACGCTCCTTTCTTATGGCCGAACAATTCGGATTCCAGCAGGTCGTGAGGAATTGCGGCACAATTGATGGGGATAAACGGCCCGTTTTTTCGAGGGCTTGCATCGTGAATCGCTCGGGCGAAGAGTTCCTTCCCGGTTCCCGTTTCTCCCATAATCAACACCGGCACGTCGCGGATAGCGGCTTTTTGAGCCCGGCCTACCGCTAATCGAATGGCCTTGCTATTTCCGATGATCCGACTGAAACCAACGATTTCTTGGGGACTCCGCGCGGCAAGATGCTGAAAACTCAAGTCAGCGGATTGTAAAAGTTCGGGAACGAAATCAAACGCGAGATCAAAGGGTATTTCAGTTTTCCAGGATTGACCATCGTGTGTCTGAAAGAAAGTGGCAGGATAGCGGCTTTTTCCGAGCAATACCCAAATTGCAACCATTGCTGGCGAACCGGGACTGAGGTGAATACATAACTCCGCATCTTCACGACCCGGCCCTTTTACGATTGAGGCCAGAACAGTGTCAGTCGCTCGAAAGATGCTGGCGTAATCCGTGGGATTAGTAATCTTGACCTGATGAATCTCCGATTTCCCTCCAATCCATTTCACAAACCACTCAGCAAGAAAAGGCTGGTAGTTGCTCAAAAGATGGATTTCATCAAACGTTTCCTTCGTGAGAAGCGTCCGTATGGGACCGCCATGCCGGCTGGAGTCGATCTTGGTTTTCAAGGCATCGAGAACCCGCGAACGTTCCTTTTCAGGCAGTTCGCCGGCCATTGCCGTTAGATCGGCATGACCAATCCAGGTCACCAATAGTCTTCTCAAGGCCATCAGCACAACTCCTTGTATGGTTTACACAAATGAAATTGTACTTAATGCTCCTCATCTTGAGAACCAGTGCAGGGGTAAATACAACAAGATAGAGGGGAAATCCTCAATTTGTTGAAATGTCGAGACGGATTCCCCTTATATAAGGGGATTTATAGCGTACAATCCGGCTTCACCATCCACTTCATTCGACCTGCCGTCGTCGGCGCTGTCATCCTTGGGGCTCGCCCCAGCGGGCCGAAGGCCTCCAGGCCCCAAGGATGATGGCGTGGACGGCGGCCATGAAGCCGGCAAGCATCAAGAATTTCCTTCATCCCATCATGGATCGGACATAACGATGGGAACATCCTTCGCATTGATAACAAAACACCCTGCCGTTGTTGGTGCCGAGTCCGGGGCTTATCGAATGTGGTAGCGGCCAATCCTAGAGCGGATTCAATACGGAATCCGCTGGGTGTAATGAGAGAGAAAATGCTGACTGCTATACAAGCTACTCAAACAGTTCTTCCAAGGCAGCTTCTTTTTCCTCTTGCGAAGGTTGCACGTATCTCCATATATAGCGGCTGGAGGAATGCCCGGCCAATTCCATCGCGTATTGAACGCCGTATTTCTCGGCGGTTTTGCGAAGCATCGTATGGCGCAGCAAATGGGCGGAAAGATGAATCCGCTGGTCTTTGGGCAATCGGGCATTGGCCTGATCCGCAAGCAACTTCAACGACTGATCCACGTTTTGCCGGGCAAGGCGAACACCCGAACGCGAACAAAACAGCGGACCGGGCAGCCGGCCACGATACTTCGACACATAGCATTCAAGGGCTTCTCGGGCCTCCTGAGCCAGAAAAACCTTGCGGGTGACGCCTTTTCCTTTGCGGCGGACGTTCGTAAAATGCTTGCCGTGATACTGATCCATTTCAAGGGCAAGCAACTCGGAAATCCGCAATCCCGTATGTAGCAATACGAGAAAAATGACGTAATCCCGGATCGGGTTTTGGTTTTTGCGTTTTTTCAGGTGCAAGAATTGTTCGGCGGCAGTTTTCAAACGGGTGATGTCGATGTCCCGAAGTCCCTTCCACTCCGGTGCCTCGGTGCGCAAGTCGCTGACCCGTTCACAGGGATTGCCGGCCAGAAACGGGCGGTGAGAATGAATCCAATTGGCGCAGTGCCGGAGTGTGGCAAGTGCCCGGTTGATGGTCGTTGGTGATTTTCGCTGCTGTTTTTCCAAGTGCCGGAGAAAACCGACCGTCATGGATCGCGTCCAATGGTCGGCATGATCAGAACCGATAGCATTTGTGAAGAAATCGAGAAATGCGTTGATGTCCCGCCGTTTCGCCTGGGCGGTATTTGCCGAGCCGGCGGCGGCTTCAAATTGCATGTACAGATTGAACCATGCAACAAGGCTCTCGGCTTGTTCGGGAGTAATCAATGACGGAAGAGAATATTTTCGGGGAACAAGATCGGTGTTTGCCATGCCGATCTTGTATCGCAAAATCTTCTGTCATGCAAAGAAAAGGATTTTGAAAGGGGAAAAGAGCCGATTTGCCGGGCTATGGTGGGAGTTGTCGTGTCAGAAGGTACTTTATGGCATGATCTTGTCATTTATGAGGTTGATAGTAATACGACAGCGCTAACTTGATGCTGGATGTTAAAATGAGTAAATGCGGCATTTGTCTGGCCTGCCTATTATGCCAGTCATACTTCCTGTTCTAACACAAAGACTGAGTTAGCGCTGCCGTAGTAACTACATGCCACGACATCGACTTTTATTGGCAGTATGGATTACAAGTGAATAGTACACCAACGCTAAATTGCCAAGCTGCGTTAATATGGTGAGTACGGACTGCACCCAATTGCCCCTACAGCTATCGACACAACCTTATTTGGCGGAAATGATCAATTTTGCGTTGACGTATTAGCATAGACGCGTAATCTTGATTAAAGATCGGGCCTTATGCTTTCGCTACAGGTGATAGTCTCCGGCGCTCTCAGGCTGGTAGCGGATGGCCTCCACCCGGATGTGCCGCCAGCCAGCGGGCACTTTCACTTCGATGATTTCGCCGACGCGGGAGCCGAGTAGCGCCCGGCCGATCGGAGCGAGCACGGAGATCCGCTCCAGGGCGACATCGGCACGCTCCGGATAGACGATGGTGCAGGTCTCGATCTCCCCGGTATCCAGGCCGCGGAGTTCCACGGTGGAGTTCATCGTCACCAGTTCAGGCGGCACCTCGTTCGGTTCCGCTCCTCTGGCGCGTTCCAAATCAGCCTCCAGAGCATGCAGGTACTCTTGTCGTTCGATGCCCAATGTTTGGGCCGATTGCAGCATGGTTCCCAGTCGCCGACGATCCTCATGGGTAATGGTGATGGTGGAAGTCATTTTACAGTCTCCTTGATTGGTTGATTTATATGATTTTCTATAGGTCTGAGCCAGAAGGAAATATTCAGGGAAGGTTCACTCGTCACTTCGATCTGATTGACGATCCGCGTCACGCCATTAATTCGGCGCACCGCCTCTTGCGCAAGTTGTTTATGGAAGTAGGTGGGCAATTGCCCCCGGAGCAAGAGCACGCCATGTTCGTAGGAGAACGATACCGTTCTGAGAACATGGTAAGCGCTCTGTTCTAGGGAACTCCGCACGGACTTGGCGACATTCTGCGAGTCGTCTGCGTGGCTCCGTATCCGTTGCACCGATGCGATCATGTCATCTCCTCCTTGAAAAAGGTTCTCGTCCCATCATCCTCACGCCGCCGCCTGTTTCGAATGGCAATCGGCGCAAAGCGAGGTGTAAGGCACGGAAAATAGCCACTCCGCGGGGATGTGGGTTTCACAACTCTGGCAAATGCCGTAGGAGCCGTTATCGAGACGCTCCAGTGCATTTTCGACATGGTACAGGAGTGCCTCCTTGCGGTCGATTAGTCGCTCGATATAGTCCCGCACGCTGCCCGCCACCGAGGTCCGCCAAGTGGCACGGCATGTGCGACAGATGCCAGCGGGCTTGGATAACGGATCGCTGATCGCAACGTCCAACGCCGTGTCCAGCAGGAGGTTCACGTCGCCCCGTAATTGGGCTCGTAGAGTCAGAAGCAGCTTGAGGAAGGTTTCCTTGTCCAGATAATAGTTCATTGTCTTTCTCCTAGGAAAGGGATTTCTGATCTAATCCAATTCATTTGTTCGTGAAAAGTCGAAGGACGTAATGCGCGTCGGGAAACGCGTGCGTTCTTTCTCCGCAAGACCGCCAACGGCTGAAAAAACGCCTCGCACTATATGTGCGAAGTTTGGCTAGAGAATCGTTATTACAGCCGCAATTGCCGCAGCGTCAGATATTCGGGCGAAGAAGCATCGAACACCATGAGCATTGTCGGCTCGGCAACAAGCGACGGCTCGAACGAGAAGGCTCGAAGGCTGACTGAGAAACCCGGAGACCATCGTTCGGCGATTCGGCGAGTTAGTTGAGACTTGCCCACAGGCCATGCGGCCTTATAGACGCAATTGATCGGCCGGTCAACGGTATCAGTTGACGCGCTGACGGCTTTCAAACCGGCAGTCGAAAGCAAGCTTGTGCGGTAGTCGTCATGCTGGGTAATTGCCGTCATCTGGACGCTGGATTGCTGAACGCCGCCTAGCGCATGCACCGCCAGCGCGCAGCAGGCAACGAGGGCCAGTGGCATGAACACCACGGAAAGCCTCATCGGCTGATGTAATCGACGGCAAAGTGCAAACAGGAAAGACAACATTGGACTTCAGTTCCCAGAAAATGCTAATTGGGCAGGCGCAAAATAAACCCCTTATAAGTATAGGCAACCGCCAACGAAAGGCAAGGTTGTGGCAACACGAATTGGAGGCTCCCCGTAGTCATCTACTAGCACTACGGAGCTATGCAATTATAATACACGGGCATCAACCATTCGGATCAGTCTCGAAGGCATGGAGCGTTTTTTATTCCCAGATTGCTGCTGTCTGTGATTCTCAACAGCAGGACGGGAGCAGCCTGCTATATTGAGTACGCTTCTTACTCGGACAGGGTTCACTTGGCTTAAGTTCGCCACTTGCCCTATCAACTCCTAGTGGACCTCCCTGGCAAGCACATGGCACGGCGAGTCCAACTCGGCTGTGCGTGGTGGCATATCCACACTGGCCCGCCATCACTATAATAACCACCGACAAGAGGTTGAGGTTTCAATGTGTCGGACGGTTATCATGCAATTGGGAGATTTCTATGGTTTTCGCTGTGGTGGAACCCCAAGCAACAGCGGTGTTTCTGCTGGCTCTCGGCTCATTGGTTGCGCTCAGTGTTCTGTTCAGCCGGCAGATAGACCGGCTTGGCCTTCCGATCGTCCTCTTGTTTCTGGTCCTGGGAATGCTCGGCGGATCGGAAGGGCTCGGCGGGATCGTCTTTGCGGACTATGGTTTTGCGGTGCGCGTGGGCACCATGTATTTGGTGCTGATCTTGTTCGACGGCGGCCTGAATACGCCGTGGCGGGCAGTGCGGCCCATCCTCGTGCCGGCGGGGATACTGGCAACGGTCGGCGTGGCGTTGACCGCGGCGCTGCTTGCGCTTTTCGGGCGGGCGATCGGTCTTGACTGGACCGAAGCCCTCTTGCTGGGAGCCGTCGTTTCCTCGACGGATGCCGCTGCCGTGCTGGCGGTGTTGCGGGGAGGCCGCCTCAGCCTTCAGCCGCGCGTCGGCAACACCCTGGAAGTCGAGTCCTGCATCAACGATCCGATGGCTGTGATCCTCACGGTCACCATGATTCAGGTGGCCAAGTCGCCCGATTCCCTGCGGTGGACATTGGCGTTAGGCGTTCCGCTGCAATTGGTTATCGGTGCGGCTGTCGGCCTCGTGCTCGGATATGCGGGGCTTCGTCTCTTGCGTCGTGTGCGTCTACCAACAGTGGGCCTCTATCCGGCCCTGACCCTGGCGATTGCGTTCGTGTCTTTCGGGGCGGCAACCGTGCTCGAAGGCAGCGGGCTTTTGAGCGTGTACGTTACGGCACTGGTCTTGGGCAACTCGCCTCTGCCCTATCAGAGCGGGCTGACGAGGGTTCACGAATCATTGGCTTGGCTGAGCCAGATCGCGTTGTTCTTGATGCTTGGCCTTCTGGTATTCCCTTCGCAACTTGTGGCGGTGGCCGGCGTAGGACTCGCCACGGCCTTGTTTCTGGCCTTTGTCGCGCGTCCGTTGGCTGTTGTGCTCTGCCTACTGCCGTTGCGCTTCCCGGTCCGAGATATGGGGTACATTGGCTGGATCGGTTTGCGGGGAGCGGTGCCAATCATCCTGGGAGCCTTCCCGGTGCTTGCTCATGTTCCCGGCGCGGAGCGAGTGTTTAACATTGTCTTCTTTATTGTGGTTGTCAGCGCGATTCTGCCCGGCGCAACGATCAGGGCGGTGACCCGCCGGCTGAAACTGGCGGTCCCCGAGAAGCCCAACCCAAGCGCAGTGCTGGAGATCAACGCAGCGCGGCCACTCAACGGCGAGATCGCATCTTTCCTCATCGAGCCGGCGGCGGCCGTCTGCGGGGCGTCCCTGTCTGAAATCCGCCTGCCGTCTGATGCGGCCGTGATGCTGATCGTGCGCGGCAATGATCTGGTGGCTGCTAGAGGAAATTCCGTCCTGATGCCTGACGATCACGTTTACGTCTTTTTCCGGCAGGCCGACCGTCGCTACGTCGAATTGCTGTTCGGACGCACAGAGACCGGATGAGCCAAGTCGTGCCATCTGGTTCCAATGCCTCTCTCGGAAGACCATGTGTGCTACGCGCTGGTGTTTACGAAGTAAGGAGCGGCAGTCTCGTCTTCGTGCCGATCTGGGCCGCAGAACAGGTCGCAGTCCGGTTTCAGCGCCTTTTCGATCCGGTTCAATAAATCATAGCCGGAAGCCATTGTTCTCAAGGCCAGTTCCGCCCGCAATCGTTCCAGATCAGGGGTGGACTCGTCCTTGCTCGGCGAAACGTCCTTTTGGCTCGCATCAAAAGGCTGCTGTATAACTTCCTTTGCCATCCCGTTCAAGTCTGCCTTGAGCTTTCTGTGAATGCAGGTGAGCATTTCTCGGATTTTCATTGCTTCACGGGTCATTGTTTCACCTCTCTTTCAATGGCATCACTGTCATTTTAGCTTTGTTTTTGGATGAAACAATCCTTCTCTCTGGCCATTTGAACGTAGCTCTAGCCCCAAAGAGCTAGGAATAGGGTTTTGGCGCAACATCGTCACCCTTCACGAAGCGAATGTGTTCATCGGCGTTCGTATTGACCAAAGAAAAACAAGTTTATATGATGGCGTTATGGCTGTACTCTCTAATAATCATAACGCTTGCGGGAATTTCCGGTTTGACCGGATTGCTGTCTTTTTTGTCGCAGTCCTATTCGGAGTCTTAGGGAATCCTCAATTCGTTCGCAGCGAAACTCCGGTCACAGATTTAACGTTATTATCCCAGTTTTCGGAATTATGCGATGAAACAATTTCGGAATGGAATGCAGTGCGATCTGACGCCAAAGGATCGGAGCGGCCTCTTCTTCGGCAAAACGAATCTCCATCAGTCCCCCAGGCCGTTCGCCAAACTACTTCGGTGCCTGATGGCGGCTCATGGCGTCCGACGGAAACTAGTTTTGTTTTCATCGCAAAAAACGGTCCAATCCCCAGTCGATCGTTTCTTCGTTCCGGCCATTGTTTCAACGTTAATTCAATAAGCCAACGGCGTTCTTTGGAAATCCTCTTCTGCACCTGGCAGACCTGATTCGCTCATCTGGCTTCTCTAGCCCGTAGTTGCACGGGCAAGCATTCCACGATCAACCTCCCAGGCTCGTGGTATCCGTCCACTTTAGCGATCGGATACGTCTATGTCCTTGAAATCGTTCTTTTCGGACTATATCGCAATAAATCAAACATGCCCCTACTTGAAAAGTGAGAATATTCGATGGTGAAACACATTACTTCCAACACGCCCGCCCCCTCCAAACTTCCCCCTGAAAGCGAGCTAACGTGCTTGCATTCACCTGATGTCGCCAATTTGCTTGAAAGAGCAAAATCGCTTCTTCAGGAGCAATGCCCAGAGCAGGCGTTGGGCTTGCTCGACTCCACGCGGCTGAAATCGCCTTGGCTCACCAATGCCAAGGGCGTCTGCCTGTTGCGTCTTGGAAAAGCGGAACAAGCCGTGGAACTGTTCAAAGGTTTGGCGGGAGCTTCTGGCGTGTATATTTTGAAATTCGACGCTCCTATTACCTTCAAGACGAACTATGCCACGGCCTTGCTAGCCGCGAATGATCTGGAGAGGTGTCTCCATGTCTTACACGAGATCGGAAAAGAAGACAATCCTACCGTCACGCAGCTTCGATCGGATATTCAGCAATGGAAACGGAGTTTGTCGCTCTGGCAGAAAATCGGCTGGTATCTCGGTGAGTATCCGCAACGACCCGTGACGCTGAATTTCCTTTTAGGAGAACTCGAATAAATTTCGACGAGCGAAACCTTAAACTTCTATTTTCAAGAGCCCATCCAGCGCTGTCCTAACCATCGTAACTTCGATGCGTGGCGGCGCTCGCTCTTGAAAATGATCTCCGTACAATAATCCTCATTCAGGCATCATATTCTTGTTTATTGCAAACAAATAATCATTTGCAAACTATATTCCGCTCTGGAATTTTTGTTTCGTGATTTGGATTGAGCATGTGATGAGTGGAATCAACAATCCGCAACGCTGACGGCCAAGCCGCCTAGTGAGGTTTCTTTATATTTTTGCGACATGTCGGCCCCGGTACGACGCATTGTCGCAATAACCGCGTCGAGAGAAATGCGGTGCAAGCCATCTCCTCGCATGGCGATCCGCGAAGCGCTAAGCGCTTTGATCGCGCCCATCGCGTTACGCTCGATACATGGAATCTGAACCAAACCCATAACGGGATCGCAAGTTAGGCCCAAATTGTGTTCCATTGCAATTTCGGCGGCATTTTCGACTTGTTCGACCGTGCCGCCCAGAGTTTCCGTCAATGCAGCGGCAGCCATCGAACAAGCAACTCCGACTTCACCTTGACATCCAACCTCCGCGCCAGAAATCGACGCATTTTGTCGAAAAAGCAAGCCCATCGCTCCGGCCGTCATAAGAAATCGAAGAACTCCGTCATCGGTAGCCGAGGGGCAAAAACGGGTATAATAGTGGAGAACGGCCGGCACGATGCCTGCGGCTCCATTGGTTGGCGCGGTTACTATGCGTTCACCGGCTGCGTTCTCCTCGCAAACTGCCAAAGCGTAAAGACTTACCCAATCCAGAACAGACAAAGGATCGCTCAACGTTCGTTCGGGCGATCTGAGGAGCGTTTGGTAGAGGAGCGGCGCGCGTCGTTGCACATTCAAGCCGCCGGGCAATATGCCCTCGCGCCGACAGCCATTCTGAACGCAATCCTGCATTACGTTCCAAATATCCATCAGTTGATCGCGGATGGCCGTTTCGCATCGTGTTACTTTCTCATTCTCCAAAACAAGTTGACTAATCGACGTTCGTTGCCGCCGACAATGCCGGAGAATATCCGCCGCCGAAGAAAACGGAAAGGGCGAATCGATATCGTCCTTCAAATCCGTTTTTGACGCTTCCCCTGAAACAACAACGCCTCCACCGATGGAGTAGTATTCGCAAACTAGCGATTCCTTGCCCGATATGCCGAAAGCTGAAAAACGCATCCCATTCGGATGTAAAGGCATGACGCGATCTCTATGAAAAATCAAGTCTCGCGATTCATCAAAGGAAACAAGCCACGCACCACCGATGGGTAATTGCCTGTCTTTTCGAGCGGCATTAACGTATTGTGCAATTTCCCTTGTACCGAGTTGTTTGATGTTTCGACTCTGCAATCCGAGAATAATCGCCTTATCGGTTCCATGTCCTTTTCCAGTCAAACCCAACGATCCAAACAATTCCACACGTATGGATGCTACGGCATCCGGAGCAAGTTGGATCACCTTTTGTGCAAAGAGGGAGGCGGCACGCATTGGTCCCATCGTGTGGGAACTCGAAGGGCCAATGCCGATGGTGTAGATATCGAAAATGCTGGACGACATGGTTTGGGTGAATTATGGAAAGACTTGAGGATCGCCTATCGCCGCAGAGTCATGGATATTTGCCGTGCGGAAGGTGATTATTTTTAGTTGTTGCGGAACAACAGTAATGTCGTATAGTTTCGGCCCGGTTTACATCCCGAATGATGCTTATGTATCGTTGAATCGCTCTGGGAAAGATAAACTCTCGAAATTATGTCAGCCATTCTCCAGCATCCATTGTGCGGCGGCTCGGTTCAGATCGGCGGCGGACTTTAAATTCAGTTTTCGTTTAATATGTTGGCGGTGGGCTTCGACCGTGTGTGCGCTGCGGTGGAGACGCCCGGCGATTTGCGAAGTGGATAGCCCTTGGCCGATTAAGCGGAAAACCTCTAACTCGCGGTCCGATAGCGATTCCACACCCGTGGCCTTGAGATTGCGACCTCCACCGACCACCTGCCCCAATAATTGATCGGTAGTTTCCTCACAAAGATAAATTTTACCATCGCGGACGCAGCGGATGGCTTCCACGATCCGACCGGTAGTGAATTCCTTGTTGATATATCCTAACGCGCCGGCGCTTAAGGCGCGGCGGGCATAGAGAGAATCGGGATACATCGACCAGACGAGAATCCGTATCGACTTATCGAAGGTTTTTATCCTTCCGATCAAATCCAAACCGTTTCCGGTTTTTAATTGTATATCCACAACAACCACGTCCGGCCGAATTGCCTCGATCAGCTTGATCGCCTCCGCCGTATCGGCGGCTTGGCCGCAAACTTCGAGGTCGGGCTGCGACGATATTCTCACGGCCAAGCCTTCGCGGACCGCGGGATGATCATCGACAATCAGTACTTTCGCCGCCATGATTCGCATCTCCAGGTTAAGAATTGGCTTTCGTCATCAGCCGGCATTCGACTTTAGTTCCGCCGCCGGAGCGGGGACAAAGGTTCAAAATCGCGCCAATCAATCCCGCACGGTATCCCATCGTCCTTAAACCCATCCCTTCCGATCGCACGAGGTCACAAGGCATTCCTTTGCCGTCATCCTCAATCCTTAGAAAGATTTCGTTGTGTTTTTGATCCAAAGAGAGGCGGATGTTTTTAGCTCCGCTATGCCGCACGGCGTTGGCGACAGCCTCTTGGGCGATTCGATATAAGTGCATGGCAATACGGCTTTCAAAGGCGGAAGGAGAAGGAGGGCCTTTGAATTTGCATGCAATACGAGAGCCTGCCGTCGTCGTAACGGCGAGTTGGTTAAGGGCGACAACGAGCAGCCCTTCTTCAAGCTCGCGGGGCAGCATTCTTCGCGAAAATCTGCGAACTTTGCTGCGAGTGCGCTCCACGGCGTTAGCAATATCGGTAACGAGTTTTTTGGTTGATCGTTCAGCGGAGGCAAGCTTTTCCACCAAGGTTTCAGTTTTGAGGCCGAGCCCGGTCAATTCCTGGCCGACATCATCATGCAAATCTTGTGCAATATCCCGCTGGATTTCTTCGGCAATCGTCAACAAATGCTCTTCGAAATCGGTTCGCTCGATGATCCGACTCAATTGGATGCCGACACCCATCATCGTTTCGGTAATCTTTTCATCTGGGGCAATGGCCTGATCGGAAATGAATTCCAGGACGGCGACCACCTTTTCGCCCACAATCACAGGAAACGCTACCGCCGTTCCAATCAACGATTTTTTGGGCACAGCCTCTCGCCGTTCAGTCATTTCTTGGCGAATATCCGTAGTCCACTCCGGTTTGCCGCTTGCGAATACGCGCCCCGGCAAGCCTTGGCCTCGTCGGAGCCGGACATTATGCGTCATTTCACGAAAATGGCGATAAGGTTTGCGGTCTTTCGGGATGTAGAAGTATGCGGATTCTAGCTCCTCGCGGTTGTCGGTCGCAGGCAACAACGCATGCCCCATGCACCAATCGCCGTCCGACGATAGACGCTGAAGGCAATATTGAATGGCCTGTTCCACATTTTGCGCTCGGTTGACCATTGAAGCGACATCGTGAAGCATTTGAATGACTCGCGTCCGCTCGGTCACGCGTTGTTCGAGGGTTTCCGTCATCGCTTTAAGTTCATTTTCCGCTCGCTTCCGCTCGGTGAGATCGAAGTGAGTCCCAACGATTCTTACAACAGGTCCGGACGCTTCTCGGCGGATCGGAAATCCGCGAGAAAGAATATCCATATAGTGGCCGTCTTTATGCTGGAGGCGAAATTCGATTTCGTATTCCTGCTTACCCCGCATCACGCTCTCGATCAATCGGCGGACTCTCTCTTTATCTTGGGGATGGATCAGTCGCTTCCAGGCATCCACATGCGGTGCAATCTCATTCTCCACATATCCCAGCATCTGTTTCCATCGGGAAGAGTAGAAGGCCGAGTTCGTCTCCAAGTTCCAGTCCCAGATTCCATCTTGGGTGGCTTGAAAGGCGAGGGCAAGCCGTTCCTCGCTTTCCCGTAGTTTTTCTTCCGCCTGTTTTCGGTCCGTAATATCGCGGGTGCTGCTGCGCACGCCGAGGTACTGGCCGAATTCATCGAAAACCGGCTGACAGGCATGGGCGACCCATCTCCACGTTCCTTCGTACTGAACGAGTCGCCACTCGCTTTCGCCCGGTTCGCGCCTATTCTCGCAACATCGCATGTGCTCATCGAAAAGCGAGAGATCGTCGGGATGAATCAGCCTCCGCAATAAATTCGAATCGGCGAGAAATTCCGCAGGCGCGTGCCCGGTCATGCGTTTACAGGAGGGCGAACAATAAACGAACTGGCCTTGGGGATTCGTCCATAACTCCCAGTCGTAAGTGAAGTCCGCTACGGTACGGTAGCGCTGCTCGCTTTCTCGCATCGCCTCTTCGGCCTTAACTTGCTGAGTAACGTCATTGACGACTCCGAACATGCGAGTCGCTTGGCCGTCGTCATCGAAATAAAACTCTCCGCGTATGCTGATCCAGCGAATCGTTTCGTCGGGCCAAACCACCCGGCACTCGATTTCGAATGGATTGCGTTCCGTCATTGCAGATCGCATCCGTTCTTCATACAAAGGCAAGTCTTCGACGAAAATGTGGTCCGTCCATTCGCGATAGGCGTGGGCAGTTATGCCGAAAGTCTCCGAGGTATGCCCTAGCATCCTTTCGAGTTGCGTTGTCCAACTTGTTTCGTTTTTGAGCAAATCCCAGTCGAGCAATCCAAGACCGGCGGCGCTGGACGTCAGTGCCAAGCGTTCTTCCGACATCTTTAGCGCCAAAGTCAACTCTTCACATTTCGCTCGGCGCTCCCGGCATCGTTGTTTCCCTTTTTCCTTATTCATGGTTTTCTTTCACATGCAAAGACAAACGGAAATGGAAGTGGTTTTATGGAGCGAAGGCTGCCCATTACCTTTCGTGGTAAGCTACGGCTGTTCTCGCGCCAGCTTGACTGAAACTAATGGATTTTACCGTTTTCTGCCTTTTGGCAACAGGTGAGCGAGACGCCGTTCACCTCGGCATGCCCTGGATGGGGTAGCGATTTTCGCTAAAGACGAATCATCGAAGATCGGAATTGTCACTACATGAAAAAATGCAATATTGAAAATATGGCTATCGGATAACTCGTAAATCATCATAGCGGGTTGGGAAAACAACCAAAGAACAAGAGAAAACCTCGGAGACGCGTCTTGAAAAATGAGCAAAAGGATTTCATCTTGCTTCTTGAAAGGCATGAAGAGGAAGCCATGACGCCTGAAAAAGATACGATACTGTATTTCGTTGACAATGATCGGCAATGCAGCAACGAATGTCGGGAATATTTTCTGGATAACGGATTCTTGGTAATAACGGCGGAATCCGGTCTAGAGTGCGTAGCCAAGCTCGCGAAAATCGAGCCTGACGTTCTCGTGATAGCGCTCGACATCCCTTGGGGTGGCGGCGACGGGGTGATCGCCCGGCTAAACGACGGCTTGTCTCTGCGGAAAAAACCTCTCGTTTATGCCATTGGCGACGCACCCGCCGAAATATTATCCGAACGTAGCGGTTTAGCTCCTTACAACTGTTTCTCGAAACCTCTCTGCAAAGACGAACTATTGGACCGAATTGGGATCGAATACGCATGCAGAATATTGCGAAACAAAAATGCGAAATCATGTTTGGGAATCAAGGCGACTTGATAAATCGCCATACTATTCACATTTGAACTTTATTGGAGAGCAATCATGAACACCGACGGGGATATTTTCGGGAATCTTTGCGAATGGGAAAAAATTGCCGATCAGATTTCGGAATTGTCGAAAACGGGAAAAATCGACACGCACCAAACGGGATTGGTGAGAATTCTCCGCTACAAGGATAACTGGAAAATCCGCGAGATCGTTCTTAAAGCCATAAAAGATCTGAAAATGCCTTCTTCTAACCTCCTTTCGGAACTTCTCTGCATCATGGAAAACGACCGGGAATACTACATGATGCGGATGCTTGCCGCTGAAGCGATAGAGAGTCTTTTCGCAAATGATGGCATCCAATTTCCGGAGGATCGGCGTGTTGCTGCATCACAGATAGCGGGACGAGTCAAGCCGCTGGCGAACTCTTCCTGGCCGCCCGTGTTGCGAGATTCGTTGTTAAGATGCCTGAAGGTTATTCAAAACGCATCTTGACCCAGTGCTCTAACAAAATCAATCGAAAGCATCGCTTAGGGAGGTTTATATGAGTCTTGGAATTCCAAAAGAAATATTACACGATGAGTTGAGGGTCGCCGCTTTGCCCGAGACGGTGGCGGAGTATCGCAAGATGGGCTTCGAGGTGCTGGTTGAATCGACGGCCGGAGATGGCGCTTTGCGATCCGACGAAGAATACAAGCAGGCGGGAGCGACGATCATCGGAGATGCGGAGACTTTGTTCGCCAAATCGGACGTAATACTAAAAGTGAAACAACCGTGGCTCAATGAGCGAACCAAAAAGCATGAGGTCGAAATGATGCGGCCGGGGAGCGTGCTGGTTACTTTTCTCCATCCGGCCGCGCCGCCGAATCACGGCATGATTAAAATGCTGGCGAGCAAGAACATCACCGCGCTGACGATGGACGGAATCCCACGCACGTCGCGGGCGCAAAATATGGACGCTTTGACCTCGATGAGCACCGTTACGGGCTATCGATCCGTGCTCATTGCGGCAAATCATTTCCCGAAGTTCATCCCGACGATGAGCACGACGATGGGAACTCTCAAACCGGCAAAAGTCCTTATCGTCGGGATCGGCGTTGTCGGATTGCAGGCGATAGCGGCCGCGAAACGACTGGGGGCATCGATCAAGGCCGTGGATATCCGGGAGGATGCCCGCAAGGCGGCCGATAGCCTTGGCGCGAAGATCGTCGGTTTTGAAGTGCCGCAGGATATTGCAATCGGGGAAGGAGGATACGCCAAAGCGTTGACGGCGGAATGGCTCGATAAGGAACGGAAGGAAATCGAGCCTTACGTCGAGGAAGCGGACATCATCATACTCAGCGCGCTGGTGCCTTGCGAAATCGCCCCCGTACTGATCACCGAGGAAATGGTCCAAAAAATGAAACCGGGTTCCGTAATCATCGACGTTTCGATCGATCAGGGCGGAAATTGCGTCATCACCGAGGGTGGACGCGATTGCGTCAAGCATCGCGTTCATATCTGCGGATTGTGGAACATCCCCGGTTCGATGCCCGTTCATGCAAGCTGGCTCTATGCGCACAACATCATGTATTACGTCAAAAATCTTTTCAAAAAAGGCCTCGATCAGCCGGACCTGAACGACGAAATCGTGCAGCACTCGTTGGTGACGCACCAAGGGAAGATACTGCACCAAGGTCTATTGAAAGTCATCGGCTAGTAAGGAATGATCGGCGATTTATTGACCTTTGCATAGTCAATGAACCTAGGCCGACCAACGGAAGGCCGGAAATAAGGGGCGAAACATCGCTTTACAGGTTCAATATCAATGCAAACATCAATAGACGGAGAATAGCATGGGAAACCTTGTTTTGATGGCGTCGGTTTTTGCCGCATCCTTCGTGATCGGCTACCTGTTGATTTCTAGGGTGCCGCCACGGTTGCACACCCCCTTGATGTCCATGACAAATGCCATTTCCGCAGTGACGATTCTGGGAGGTATTTTGCTTTTCTCGGTGGAGACCACCGTTGCCCAAAAGATACTAGGGGCGTTGGCGATTGCCTTGGCTGCATTCAACGTAGTTGGCGGATTCTCCATCACCGACCGTATGTTGAAGATGTTCCACAAGAAGGAACCGCCTTCTTCCTGACACGTCAATGTGCGTCTCGATATTTCGGCTATTTCTTGGGGGGCAAACGAATAAGTAGTTGACTAAAACCTATCATGAGCAGTTTTTGGAGTCTTATAGTCGATTTTGTGATTATTGCCATACTCGTTTTGGGAATTTGGCAATTCCGGTCTTCCCGAGGCGCTAGAATGGGCAATTTCACCGCGGTCTTCGCCCTTTTGTGCGCGATGGCAGTCGTGCTTTGCGAGCACTCGGTTCGAGAGCCGATCATCGTCGGCCTCGCGTTGGTTGCAGGTGGCGTTGTCGGGTGGCTCATCGCGATGCGGGTAAATATGATACAAATACCCGCGATGGTCGCCTTTCAGCACGGTGCCGGCGGCATCGCCGCTTTTCTCACCTCTTTCGTGGAATTGACGCGCAATCAGAGCGATTTTGTCTTCGTCGAACAATGGTCCGGCATTTTGGGAATTGTCATCGGGGCCGCCACCTTCAGCGGCAGCATGGTCGCGAGCGCAAAATTGGCGGGGAAGATGCGTCAAACGCCGACCATTTTACCTCAACATAACGCGATTCTCGCAGTGAATCTGATAGGGCTTGTAGCGTTTGGCATTCTTGCGGGAAGCTCTGTCGGAACCCCTTTGCTCTATAGTTCGCTGGCATTGATCGGATTGTCAATTCTTTTGGGCGTCATTTTTTCTGTTCGCATCGGCGGAGCCGACATGCCCGTGTTGATTTCCTTTCTGAATGCGACCGCCGGCCTTGCGGCATCCTTTTGTGGAATCATCATCGAAAACCGGCTTCTTATCGCATGTGGCGCGACCGTCGCGGCCTCAGGCTCCATTCTAACCCATGTCATGTGCAAGGCCATGAATCGGAACTTGTTCAAGGTGCTCGTTGCACCCAACGTGAGAACAACAACAACAACGCCGCTCCCTCACGATTCGCCAGTACAAGCAAAACCTCCGCACCCTTCGATTGTGGAAGAATGCCGAGAAATCGTGGAGCAAACATGCCTGGATCGAGCTGTCGATGCGGCAACAAGTGCAAACTCGGTTATCATCGTTCCTGGATACGGGATGGCGTTGGCCCATGCCCAATTCGAGGTCGTCAGAATAGCCAATCTATTTCTGGCAAGAGGCAAGAAAGTCAGATTCGCGATCCATCCCATAGCGGGACGAATGCCGGGCCACATGCACGTGCTTCTGGCCGAAGCGGAAGCCGATCCCGATATTTTGTTCGACTTGGCCGAAATCGATTCGCAATTCCAGGAAACCGACTTGGTGTTGATCGTGGGGGCATGCGATGTCGTGAATCCTGCCGCCATAAATGTCGAGGGTACGCCGATTTCCGGAATGCCTATTCTTTCCGCACACGAAGCAAAAAAGATCCTTGTATGCAACCTGGATGATAAACCCGGTTATTCGGGAGTCCAAAATCCTCTCTACAAAAATCCAAAAACGATTCTCTTGCTCGGAAACGCAAAGGAAAAACTCAGTAAGCTAATAGATGCCTTCAATTAAAATATACCATGGCTAAAGCGTGTGACTTTTTATAGATGCCGTGTCGGCCAATCCAACTTTCACCGTATTTTGTGCGGGAGGGAAGACGTGATCGATTTTCACAAAAAAATAGTGATGCTGGGTTACGGTTCTGTGGCGCAGTGCGTATTGCCCATTCTTGTCAAGCATCTTCGAGTGCCCTTGCGGAATATTACCATCGTCGATTTCGAAAACCAGCACGAGATTCTTGCACCTTGGATAGAGCAAGGCGTCAGATTTATTTGCCTGCGAATTACGGAAGATAATTTGGAATGGTTTATGAACGAATTGCTGGCTCCGGGCGATCTTTTGATAGACCTTGCCTGGAACATCGATAGTTGCGAACTATTGCAGCGGTGCCGAACGTGTGGTGTATTTTATATCAATACCTCGGTCGAGGTGTGGAATCCGGACACCGAAACCTCGAACGGCAATCTCGCGAAACGCACGCTCTATTGGCGGCATATGAATATTCGCCGCACCGTGGAAGCTTGGAAAAATACCGGTCCTACGGCAGTAATCGAACATGGCGCAAATCCCGGCTTGATATCGCATTGGACAAAGCAGGGACTAGTGGATATCGGCGAGAAATTACTCGAAGATCGCAAAGCCGATCCGGCGGAAGCCGATGAAATCAGGCATTACATCGACAATCGCAATTTTGGACGCTTGGCAATGAAACTGGGCGTTAAAGTGATTCATATTAGCGAGCGCGACACGCAAATCACGGATTGCCCGAAACGAGTCGATGAATTTGTCAATACATGGAGTATCGAGGGGTTCAGGGAAGAGGGGACGACGACGGTTGAACTTGGCTGGGGCACGCACGAAAAGGAACTCCCCCTGCTCGCGTATAAACATGATGAAGGACCGAAGAATCAAATCTTCTTGGCGCGTATGGGAATCAATACGTGGATTTCTTCCTGGGTGCCGCATTATTCGATCCGAGGAATGGCGATTCGCCATGGAGAAGCATTCACCATGTCCGACCATCTCACCGTGTGGGAGGACGGCTATCCGGTTTATCGGCCGACCGTTTATTACGTTTATTGTCCCAGCGATTCCGCGATTGCGTCGTTAAACGAACTTCGCGGAAATGACTACCGGATGCAAACGAAAATGCGAATCATGAGGGATGAGATTGTCGAGGGAAGCGACATCCTCGGTTCGCTGCTCATGGGGCATGCCTATAAATCCTGGTGGACGGGCTGCAATCTGAACATCGAAGAAGCGCGACGATCAGTGCCGCATCAAAATGCCACAACCATGCAAGTGGCAATCTCCGTCGTGGCGGCGGCAATGTGGATCGTCGAAAATCCCAACCGGGGAGTTTGCGTTCCCGATGACTTGCCCTACGATTACATCCTGAATATTGCACGGCCCTATCTCGGGCAATCGATATCGATGCCATTCGACTGGACGCCGCTAGACCGTCATGCGAATCATTTCAACGGTTTCAATTATTCCGATATCGATTTAAACGACCCGTGGCAGTTTAAGAATTTCCTATTGGATTTTGGAGAATAGCTCGCTTGATCAATCTGGGAATCGGAGCGGGACTCTTCCGGAAGCGTGTGCTCCCGCTCTTTCCCACAAAGCCCTTCGCCCTCCGTCTTGCGCGTTCGAGCAAGCAGGCATATATTTGGAATCTCAGTTTTTATACGAAGTTGAGTTTGTTTGTTAGTTCAGACCGATCACAATTTCATGGTTTTTCGTACCACTGCGTGAACTCTTCGGTGGTGGTTTCCGCGGGAAGTTTCGCGTATCGCCGACGTGCAACAAACATGCGAATCGCCAAATAGACTACCGGCAGGACACCGACGAAGAGGAAAATCAGGTCGCCGGGCATCCGAAACCACTCGATGATTCGGACCCACGGCTGCTCGAAAAACTCCGGTTGCCTGGCGTGCCAATAGCCGTTCTGGACAGCATCGTAGAGTTGCATCGCACCCAGTGGAATCAGGTTCGCGCACAGCATCATTCCCAGGCCGATATTTAGCCCCCAGAACGAGAGCTTCATTGCCCGCTCGGAACCGCGGTCGGGTGGAATGAAATGCCGGGCGATGAACATGAAGAAACCGATTGCCAGCATGCCGTAAACGCCCATCAGCGCCCCGTGGGCATGATTGGCCGTGAATGCCGTGCCGATCTCATAATAGCTGACGATCGGCAGATTGATGAGAAAACCGAATACTCCCGCTCCCAAGAAGTTCCAGAAGCCGACGGCGATGAGGAACATTACGGCCCATTTGTGCGGGAAATCGGCGCTCGTGGTGCCAAAGATCGATGGGGTTCCTTCCTTTGCGCCGAGTCGCATGAACCGCCAGGCCTCGAAGGTCAGAAGTACCAAGGGGATGACTTCCATGGCGGAGAAGACAGCCCCCATCGCCATGTGAATGGCAGGCGCGCCGCTGAAGTAAAGATGGTGCATCGTGCCGATGACGCCGCCGATGGAATAGAGGATGATGTCGAGATAAACGACTCGGGCCGCCGTGGCCGGCCGAACCACTCCCAGGAGAACGTAAATGTACGCCACCATGATCGTCGTGAACAGTTCCAGGAAATCCTCGACCCAGAGGTGAACCACCCAGAACCGCCAGAAGTCCATCACGGCGAAGTTGACATTCTTACCGAAGGCCATTCCTATGGCATAGAAAAATGGGATGGACAACGCACTATAGAGGAAAAGCCAAGGCAGGTTGCCGGGGTGTTCTTGCGGCAAACGGCCCCATAAGCCGCGCACCAGAATGACAACCCAGAAAAACATGCCGATAGTCAGCAGTATCTGCCACAGTCGCCCGAGATCAAGGTATTCCCAACCCTGAGCGCCGATCCAGAACCAAGGGCCACTGGTAGGAATGATGCCCTTGAGGCTGGCCGCTTCGCCCAAGAGGCTGCCGACGACAACCACCACCAACGCGCCAAACAGGATGAGTGCGAGTTTGTCCTGGTGCTTGGGTTCGCGTCGGGCGATCATGGGGGCCAAGAAAATTCCCATGGCTAGGTAACTCGCGGCGACAAAGAACAGCGCCAATTGAACGTGCCACATCCGCGACAGGTTGTAAGGCAGGAAGTCGCTCAGGTTGAAACCGTAAAAACCGCCCGGCTCGACGTGATAGTGAGCGTTGGCCGCTCCCAACATCCCCTGCAAGAGAAACAGTCCGGCAATCACCAAGAAATACCATGCCGTGGCGCGTTGGGCCGGTGCGAGACGGACTTCCTCCGGCGGACGAAACCGCAAACGTTGTCCGGGCCGCTCTTCATCGGCGCGATGCCAGCCCAATAGATCCCAGCGTCCAACAACGAAAAAAAGCAATCCCGTTCCGCCCAACAGCGTGATCAGGCTCAGCGTGCTCCAAAGAATCGCTTCGGCAGTCGGCGTGTTGTCGGCCATCGGCTCAGGCGGCCAATTATTCGTATAGGAGTAGGTAACGCCGGGCCGGGTTGCGGACGCTGCCCACGCCGACCAAGCGAAATAGGCCGTCAATTGATGGATCTCGCCGGCATCGGTAATGGCCGGTCGTTGTAAGCCGGTCTGCTCCGTTAGAGGGCCAAAATAACGAGTATAGAACTTGACAAGTTCCTGAAATGCGAAAGTCTGGCCAGCCGTGAATTGGAGGACGTCGGACTGCGGATCGAAACGATTTTTCTTCAAGTCGTCGCGGGTTAGCTCGCGGGCCTCTGCTTCGTCACGTCCCTGGCTGCGGTGAAAGCCAATCATCGTGTTGGCTGCTTCGTGCAGATATTGGGCCGTGAAATCCGGCCCTAAGTAGGCACCATGGCCGAAGATCGTGCCATATTGCATGAGCCCATACTTTTGAAAGATGTGCTGGCCGGCCATGATGTCGTCGCCGGTGAAGAGCATACTCCCGTCTTCGGCAACCACGCGCCCGGGGATCGGAGGCGGCTCCGCATGGATGCGGTAAGCCAAGTAAAGCAGTGCCGCAAATCCACCTAGAAATGTCAGGATGGCCACTTGCAGCCATAAAGAGGAGATGACCATGGGCCGATTGGCGCTTTTGTTAGACGAATCCATCAAAATACCTCTTTATGTACTGGATTGCTGAGAAGTCTCCGACCTTTGGCTCCTATTTTACTCCCACACATGTCAAACGTCGATTGGGGCGTTGTCAAAAAAACGTCTGGCCAGGGTAAGTCACATGTCCCTCGACAACCTTGGCAAACTCCGTTAAATGGTGTGGTCTTATGCTTCTCGCTCCCAAGATGTGCCGCACCTCCCATCCCTGGGCGGTCAGGGCGTCGGCGATAAGCTGCCGATGGCACCGCCACGGGACAGCCTCGGCACAAAGAATGGCAGTAGGCGAAGAGGCGGCTAGCGTCATTAAATTCTGCAAGGCAGCCTGAAACTCGTTGGTTTGCATGTGGTCGGCGTAGGCATTGAAGGACACACTGCGCCACCCAGTGTTCGTTGAATCATTCCGGCTGCGGTTACGTCGTCCACCAAGGTCTTCGAAATGTTGGTAGCCGATGCCAGCCACCTGAAGCGACGATTTGAGGCTATCCTTGGCAAATTGGGGCTGACGCTTCGAGCCGGGGAACCGTCGCACGTCGGCCAGCACCGAGATGGATTGGTCCGTAAGTAGGCCGACCAACTCAGCCATCGGCCGGTTCGAATGCCCCACGGTCCAAATGACATTTTTTTCCATATTCGTATTGGACACTCGGTTTTTTCGAGCCGGAGACAGGATTATCGAATATTTTTGAAAAAAGGACGAACTCCTTCGCAGAATTCTCTATTCCTGCCTCTTCTGTTTGTCTCGCTCCCGCTCCCTGGCTTCGACCTTTTCGCGGATACGCTGCTCGGCGGGGATGGCGAAGACCGAGTTCTGGCATAACACACAACCGGGCCTTCCCGGCACGCAGTCGGTGTGCAGCCGCCGGCAATTGTCGCTTTCCATATCGAAGTGTGGACAGGAAAAGGAACTCATGCCGTCTATCCTCCGTGAATCTGGGCAAGCCCGATGGGCGAGGCCGATTCCGCAGCGATTGCCCGCGGGAACAAGACGTTGTTTTCCAGGTGGATATGCTGGTGAAGGTCTTCCTCCATTCGCTCCAGTTCTTCATAAAGTGCGCGGAATGTCGGGCAGGCGTCATTGGGCAGGGCGTAATTGCCGGTCACCTTCCGGATTTGCGCCAATACCTCGCCCGCACTCTCGTGTTCGGCTTCCATTTGGCGGATGGGATTGCCAACCGATCCGAAACATGCCGCAGGCCCCGCCGGGCCTCCCTCCCGATGTGCCTCGGCAGCCACGATGTACGGAAAGAGAACCTCTTCTTCTTTCCGTAAGTGAATGCCAAGTTCCGTAGCGAGGGCGTTGTACAGATCATGCACTTGGCGAAGCATATCACCATGATGCGCCCCGTGCGCGTGCAATACCTTCCGCACCAGCCCCCCGACCCTCGGCAACGCTTCGTGCATGTAGGCATGATGCACCTGCAGAATGTATTCGATCAACTCATGGAGTGGCGCTGCATACCAGTCCTTCTCCACAGTTGCTGTCCTGGCCGCTACTGCGAGGAGGGTTGCATCGAGGTCGCGAACCAGATCAGGGAGCGCCGCTTGGCTCTCTTGTGCCGCCTCGGCAAGGCATTTCCCGCCGCCGCAGCAATAGTCGATGCCATACTGCTCGAAGACCTTCCGGGTCTGTGGGTGTCGGCCGACAAGTTCCCGAATCGTTGTCCCGCCGTCTATTTGGATTGTCATGCTATCTACCTTTCGTCTAGATTTTGTGCCATGGCGATTGGAAAATTCATTCTTCTTCAATCTTGATAGCTTCGGGCGGACACTGTTCAGCGGCATCTCGGCAGGCGGCCTCCGCCTCGGCCGGAACCTTGCCAACCTTGGCAATAGCCTTGCTGCCGTCAAAATCAAAGACCTCGGGACAGATGTCGGAACAAAGGCCGCACCCCATGCAAAGATTCTTGTCCACGGTAGCTCTCATCTGATTTCCTCCTGGAGCAATACTCCCGTTACTGCCATTCAACTGATTACCTGTTCGATGATGTGATGCTTCTTCACGCTGAGGTTCATGGATTTCATGTTCGCCCTCCCTCGTTTACTCTCTCTTCCCCGTCCAAGGCGTGCAATAGAGGGCATTCCGTGCTGATGCTACGGCAACGGCAAGCCGATGTCAGACTTACCAATGCCTTTCTCATCTTCCGCAGGCTGCTAATCTTTTTCTCGATATCGGCAATCTTGGCCCCAGCCCGTTGCCTCAAGTCAGTGGCTGATGCGGATGGATCATGCCGTAAGGAGAACAACTCCTTGATTTCTTTGAGGGTGAACCCCAGATTCTTAGCCCGACGAATGAAACCTAGTTGGGACACTACCTCGTCATTATATTCCCGGTATCCGGACAATCGCCGGGGTGGTTCTTCAATAAGTCCTTGTCGTTCATAGAATCGCACCGTCTCCACCCCCACTCCAGCAAGGCGGGCAACCGATCCAATCGTCAATGCTCTCTTCTCGATCGATTTCACAACCAAATCTCCTTGTTGTGTATATACTAGAGTCTGTACCATACTACAGAGTCAAGCAAATTATCATACATAAAAGCGGTCAATCAGAATTTCGGCGAAGCATGATCTGGTTTATTCATCGGTCACGGCATCGTAGAACCGCTAAGAGCTTCGCCGAATGGATTTGACACCCTGCAATCGATCTGCATCGCGTTCTTTGAGCAGATCGTTGTAGTTTTTGAAAAACTTGCGGATTATGTGCCGGCTTGGGACGGGAATCTTTTGGCTATTCCAGAAAAGAACCTCTCGGTGAAGCTTGGGGCTGTATTTCAATTCGACGCCGAAAAGTCGTTGTTCACTTTCGGTTTCCAGCCAAGAATGTCGCTCAAAATGATCGCGGTACTGATCGTTAGTAATCACGTTCTGTCCAAACATCTTGGCGATGTCCAAAATAAACTCGTCTGCGATGGTGCCGGATGGAACTTGACTGAATTGTCGTGGATGCGACTGAGTCAAATGATCGTAAAACTTCGCATAGGCGGTCCCTTGGAAGTCGCGGATTGCCGGCGGAGCCGATGCGTCGAATATACAGAGAAAATCGGTCCCTTCCTCAAGCATCCGATACGTCAACGCAAGCAGAAAATCCAATCGTGGCAAATCCTGGCCTCGCATCCGCACGATATTCAACCCGTCGATAATCCAGAATCGTTTCCGCTCATACTCAATCGCCGTTAAAAAGGGATGTCTTCCGAGGGATGTATTGAAATTGAATTGATGAATATTGGAAAGATGCTTCCGAAGATTTTTTTGAAGAACGCTATTGTGGCAATGTGGGCAAGGAATTGGCTTTGGTCTGAGAATATCGGTTGCTGGATTACCATGCTGTTTTAGATTATGCTCTGCAAGATTATCGAGGCGGATATATTGGTTGCACAAAGCACAACGGCAGACCGTTTGATGAACCTTTGCTCGGTGCCGCTGGAGTTTTCCCAATTCGATGGGTACCGAACAATCGGGGCATATAACGATCTTCTTCGCTGGCCGTTGCTGACGGGATGGATTCTTTCGAGTAGGCGTAAACTTGGGTGCTTGAACTTGGATTTGAGAACTGCGAATCACATTTGAATTATTCCGAGATACTTTTCGGGCATCTTCAAACAATTCTTTCAGTATGACCTGCAAAATCACGCCCAGAATCACCATGCCGCCGATGGCGAGAATCAGCAAAATGGCATGGCTTGATAGGTCCATGTTGAACGATCGTTGCGTGTTGACAGTGATGGAATGCCCAATACAATGGGAAATTGCACCCGGCGGGAAACCGCCGGAGGCTCCCCGGCTTACGGGCCGGGGGGCTTGCTTTGGCCTGTCCCCGACCACTTGATGATTCGTGATGATACTGTCGTTTTGAGTAGAAGCAATTGATTGCTTTGCTCAAAAACAAGCGGGATGGGCATTAAAGCATTGCGGATGGAAATACCGCAAAAGAGATATTATCATGAGGCATCCAGGATCGCTACCACGTCGAATTCATTCAGCAAGTAATTCTTCGTAATGATTCCGAGGGTTCCGTACCAAATCCGTACTTAACCCTTGAAAAACGGTGGAAATCCTGGAAATCATGGAAAACGTAACTGCTTACACCGTAAGAGTTTAGGCGTTTGATACGGTAACTTCGGAACCGACGGTTGGGGGTTCGAGTCCCTCTGGGTGCGCTTGACTGCTACCTTCTTGGGGGATAGCGGCAACCGAGGTCAAAGCATGCCGTTCTGCGCCAAAACTATTATCCGAGATAGGTTTATGCCATTAGTTTTTAGGCCATTAGTTTTAGGATTGAGGATAATTCCTCAAAGTTTTTGGGTTCTGGGTTCAGGTGTGCGAATTCCTGAACCCTGAATCCTTGGTTGCGGCTATGCCGCGCTAGGGCATGATGCTTGTAAACCTTCGGCCATCGCTGGTGGCCGTGGATCTTTCTCACCGCGGATACCGTGGTTTTTCGGCTCGATCCCTCGCGTAGTCGCGACGTGCCCGAAGGTCGCTTCACCGCCGACGCCTGCGCCATCCTGATGGTTGTTCGCTACTCGGGATACAAGGCCCTGGCCCAGGTGAAACTCGGCAACGTGATCCTGTGTTTTGCTGGGCTCACGTCCGACGGGATTTCATTGAAGTCGGCACGGAGTGGAGCGAATTGAAACCCTGGGCGTTGACTTGGCTCCGACGCGCCCGCCAGCTTTACCGACATCGGAATCAGCGACTCGCACGCGAATCCGGCACTGCCGAATTTCAGATTGCCAACGTAGCGCTACGTAAAATCGTCGCCGACATCCAAACGCAAGCCGCGACGGAGTTGGCCAATCCGCAATTCCGTGAACCTTGTCGCAAGACGCCCTCTCTCTTTGCTACCCCTCATCAAAACCGAACCACCCCCAGGCAAAACCCTGCGCCCGAGGCTGGACGAAGGTTGGCATGGTTCAAAAACCTGTTCATTCGTAGGACAGGTTTCCAACCTGTCGTTGGATTTCTCGTAAATTCCATACCTGCGTCATAAGACAGGTTGGAAACCTGTCCACGTTTGAACCATCCCCGAAGAATTTCTTATTTTCTGCCCCAACTCCCTGTCCCGCGACGACTTGCGATGCAATCAGAAACTTTTTACTTGAAAAAAGCCACACCATCCTCTATTTTTATAGGATTGCGCCCGGCAACTCCCTCCCCCGACGCATCACCGCTTTGCCGAAAATCCTTGCCGTAACCGTTCACGGGGGACTGTCCCGATTTTCGCGGCGCAAAAGATGATGGGTGCTCTAAAAGTGCTTAATCGCCGCGAAAATGGGACTGTCCCCCGTGAACGGCTACTAATTTTCGTCGAGCGAAGCGTATGGGAATACGTGTTTACGACTTGGCGGCCGCTTTCGCCTGCGGCGCTTTCTCATCGAGGAACTCGGCCTTGTCGGGCACATGGAAAAGCGCCGCGAACGCGATCGCGCCCGCCAAGGTGATCCCCAAGGGAACCGCCCATATCTTCGTCCAGTGGAACTTCCCGCCGATCGAATTCCGCTGCATCACCATGCCCGCCAGTTGCGTGCCGAGGAATAATCCGATGCCGTTGGTGGCGATGAAGATGATCGATTGCGCCGAGGCGTTAATTGCTTTGGGAGCCATCTCGTCTCCAAAAACCTGCCCCGCAATAATGAAGAACACGTAAGCCAAGCCGTGAAACGCCTGAACGAGCACGAGCCAAAACGACGAAATACCCATCGCGTAAGCGAGAAACAGCAGCGACCAACATGCGGTGCCGATTACGAACGTCCATTTGAATCCTAAATCCTGGAGAAAAAGGCTCAACAAGAACATCGTAGCGGCGGCTTGAACGGCTTGCGCAAAACCCATCACGGCCGAAATATTCTTGCCTTTGACGCCCCGGTCCTGCAGGAATTGGCCCGTTCCGAGGAAGTAAAACTGCATCATCCCCGAAACCACTAACTGAATGAGGATAAAAACCAAATAGTTCGGATTGGTCAGCATTTTCAGCGCCTCGCCCATCGGATTCCCCGCCGATTCGGGCTTGGAAGGCAGTTGAAATAAACATACGGCGACCATCAGGATCGAAAGCAGAGCGGCGAGATATAAGCAATCGGGTCCATCGCCGCCCGTTTTGCGGACTTGACGCACGCCCGTTAGAATATATCCGATCAGCGCCCAGGCCACCGGCGCCCAAAGAAAGACCAGGGCTTGGGTGGCTTTATCGTCGGGGAAGTTGATGAACAACAGTTTATTCACCAAGGGCAGCGAGGCCGTGTAGCAAATCGAGTACGACAGCATCGTTAGAAACAGCCCCCCGAACTTCGTTTGCTTCGCTGCAATAAAAAGCAACACCGCCCCGATCGCATGCGCCGCAAGGATAATCCATTCCGCGTTGAACCACTTATCGGCCATGTACCCGGACGCCAAGGGCGCAAAGATACACGCCAACGGAAGCGTCGCGTAAATCCAGCCCGTCTGCTTGCCCGACATCTTCAAGGGACCCAGCAGCCGGACGGCCAACACGGGCATCCACGCGCCCCAAATCGCATATTCCATGAACATGAGCGCGCTCAAGCGGAGATACAGGTCCCAATTCACGTTACTCTCCTTTGAAAAAAAGTAGATCGGATGGAATAGATGCCTCCAAAAAGAAAAACAAGGAAGAAGCGGAACTCGCAAGAAGCGGAACGCATCCTTCCGCCGCTGCCGATTCCGCTTCTCCCTTTCAATCGCGTTTCAAAAAACCATAACCAAGTGGAGGATACGAGGCTCGAACTCGTGACCTTTTGAATGCCATTCAAACGCTCTCCCAACTGAGCTAATCCCCCATCGGCGGGTTCACGGAACCGAGTATTGCCGCAAATTCCGTGAAGAATTGGTTATTTCGCAAGAACACTACCCTATCAGGACCTCTCTTGCCTGTCAAGGAATGGAATATAGCAAATCCGATTCCAGATTCCAAGGTATCGACAGTCGGAAATTCGTTACTTTACTTCTCTTGGAATGTTTGCGATGAGTGGAATATCGAGAAATGGGCGGCAAATACCGCATTATGGTGGTTGTGTTACGAAAATTCCGTTTTTCGGCTTTGTCCAATTTCCCAAATTCGGTTATCTTCCTCCCCAGCGATACGCTCACAAAAAAATCCGCTTCAAAAAGGATTCCCATGCATCGATTTAGTTTGAAATGCAGTTTGTATTTGATGGCAATTCTCGTCTGCGGTATTCGCGACACCCGGGCCGAGGACTTTCGCATTGAAAATCGGGTCTTCGTGGAGGGCCAAAAGGAGCCGGTAAGCCGCAGTTTGACGCTCTTTCAGGGAAAAGTAGTCTTCGATTTCATGCTCGAACCGGCTGAAATCACGATTTTTGATAATACGGCCGGGCGGTTTATCCTGCTGAACATGGCGAACAGGGAGCAAACCGTGCTTCCCTTCGGCGAAATCGAGGCGTTCGCGAAAAAACTTAAACAGTTGGCGAACAAGCAAAAAGATCCGCTCAGCAAGTTTTTTGCCGATCCGAAGTTCGAAGAACGGTTCGATGCCGCCGGCAAGGAACTGACGTTTGCGAGTCCCTGGGTAACGTATCGGGTGACTGCCAATGCTGCCGAAAATGCGGAAGTTGCCGCTCGATATCGCGAGTTTTCCGATTGGTACGCCCGCATCAATGCCATGCTCCATCCCGGTTCCCGGCCGCCCCAAGCACGACTTCAAGTCAATGAAGCCTTGGCCCGGCGCGTCGTACTCCCCCAAGAAGTGCATTTGACTCTGACTTCGGTCAATAAAAACGCCTTGCAGAAGACTTCGCTCCGCAGCGAACACGTTTTTGCCCCCGGACTTGTGCCCGCCGATTTCGAGCGAATCCAACAAGCGCGGGAGGCCGCGGAGAAATTCACGTCGGTGCCCTTCGAGAAATACGAGAAGAATCGAAAGCAGGGCAAATAGCCCGCATTATTCATTAAAGCGATTTGTAGAATCGGCATCTTGCCGCTTTTGCCTAAAATGCGGCAGGATGCCGCATCTACAATGATTATGAATAATCCCGGATAGGTAAAAATTCTGGTAAAATGGGGCGAGATGAATGATTCTAGGGTCTGCGATCTTCTTTAATTATTCTCGGCGAGAAGGCCGTTCAACGCGCGCTCAGTGTACCTATCTGGTTGCCGAATGTAAGTTTGCGAGAAATCGAGCGGGAATTTTTTCTTTGCGATCATAAAATCGAGGTGCCGATCAGGGGCGAATTTCTCGGACTATTTTGCCGATACTTTTCATTGTCGGTAATCTACTCATACTGTGTAACCTGTGGAATATGCTCATATATCACATATTCCGCGCATAGCAAGGAGCGATTGCCCTGAAATGGTCACGCATAGTTATCATCCGTTAGACAATCCGAAAGAACTCCGAGAATTCGTTTACGCCACGCTTTGCGACATATTTCAACTGCAGTTAGGTGCTTTTCCCATAACCGAAAAGGTGTTGAATCGAGCTGGAAAGCCTTGCGGGATCTATTTTTGCCTGCAAGGCCCCCGGGCGGTTCGATTCACTGCAATCTGGGAGACCGAGCGCAATCAGGTCCTGTTTTACGGACCGAGCGGCGAACGTATTTTGAAGAGTCAATTGATTTCCCAGGGAGGTTAATGATGTTGGTGCTTTCGCGACGCGAACAGGAACGAATCAGACTCGGCGAATCGATCGTCGTAACGATCATCCGGGTATCTGGGGAGCGCGTGCGGATAGGAATCGAAGCCCCGCCCGAGGTGGCTATCGTCCGCGATGAACTGCCGCCGGGCCGGAATCGAGAAAGTCGGCTTGCTCCCACGGGAACGTAGGCCGCACTCTCCCTATTGGGGAGAGAAAGAGCGCATGCCGAAGTGAAATTGAAAAAAACGTAACCGTTCACAGGGGACTGTCCCGATTTTCGCGGCGCAAAAGATGATGGTGCCGTAAAAAGTGCTTAATCGCCGCGAAAATGGGACTGTCCCCCTCGCGCCGCGGGAAGGGGACAGGTCCATTTTTTCGGCCTACCGTTTGTCCATAAAATACGTTTTCACGCCGAAAAATGGACCAGTCCCCGACCGGGGCGTGAACGCTTACAAAAAAACGAACCGCTAGAGGATATTGTTAAACATCCCCTAGCGGTTTTTCATTCGATGAGGCGGTCAGGCGCGGGGCCGAACGGCGCCGGTCAGGCCGCTGTAATCGGAGCGGTCTTCCGGATGCCATAAAGGCTCGCCATGCAATATCCGTTGGGCGAGGATATCCAATTTTTTGCGGGAACCGGCGGGAGCATCGGTACCGGAAAAGTCCGATGTTTCCGCCGGGGCAAAATCTTCGTCGTGACCGCACTCCAAAATCGCTTCAAACACGTTCCGCATGGAAATAAAACTCCCTCAAAAAACTTTGGTTACAGTCCAGAATCTGC
This sequence comes from Pirellulales bacterium, assembly GCA_020846145.1. Lineage (GTDB taxonomy): Bacteria > Planctomycetota > Planctomycetia > Pirellulales > Thermoguttaceae > JADLEL01. Next base: position 153,537 of record JADLEL010000219.1, read on the forward strand.
CCTAAAGTTAGGTTTTCGGACCGAGTATGGTATTTCGTGGCACCGAGGTGTCGGGCAAGGCGGGTGGGGGTTCATCCGAACGATCAAGATGATGCCACGAACTAAAGTATTCAATTATCACCATGATTATCTAAAAGTCAAGATATTTTTTTATTTTTTTCCGATCATGGAACTGGCTTGAAGCCAAGGATTTCGGTCAATTTTAGCGATTGGGGGGTATAGCTAACCCCGATTTGATTTTGCGCAATTGGCACGGAAATTGAATTCACGAGTGAAATTGCGGTTTCTTAGCCAAAAACCGATCTTAAAACTTGTCCGTACCAATGGTTCATGAATTACATTGGATACGGAACATAAAGCGGATAGGTTCTCCCTTCTCTGTAAAAATGACACTTTTCAAGCGATTGGGTTCGGTTTTCAGCGGCGGTCGGGTCCGTCATTCGTACGGCATTTTAACATTTTTCGGTGATTACGCAAACAAATTTTTTTCGTATCTATTTAGCGGAATGAAGTAAGTGTAAGGGGAGGGAAAAGAGGAAAAATGGGAAAAGGGGAAAATAGTTTTTTAATACTAAAAAAGGCAAGAAACAAGCTGAAAACAATTTTCCATTTTTCCTCTTTCCCCTTTTTCCACATTACACAATAGGTTACTCCATTCGGCTAAAATGATACCTAATTGGAAATCTGCGGAATGTTCGGCCCCATGACAACTCTCGATCCGATCCGGTAAACTGTCTTTGCACGATTCATAAGTAGGACAGGTTTCCAACCTGTCCGGGAACTTCAAGGACAGGCTGGAAACCTGTCCTACTACTCATTCTTTACACGAAAGGGAGTTTACGTGGCCTGGCTGCAAAAGGAAATTCAACTGCCCTCCTTTCCGAAAGGATGCCATTCGATCTCGCGGCACGTTTTGGAGGCCTTGCCGGAATTGGCGAAAATTCGCATCGGCTTGCTGCACATTTTCGTCAAGCATACTTCGGCGTCGTTGACGATCAACGAGAACGCCGATCCGAGCGTGCTGGTCGATCTCGACCGGGTGCTGGACACCCTCGCCGATGAGAATTTTCCGTATTATCATCGGGAGGAAGGGGTGGACGACATGCCAGCGCACGTGAAAGCGTCGCTGTTCGGTTCATCATTGACCGTGCCCATCCGGGATGGGCAACTCCTGTTGGGCACCTGGCAGGGGATTTGTCTTTGCGAGCATCGCAGTCGAGCGCCGCGGCGGAAAATCGTGTTGACGATGCAGGGGGAAGGGTGAAGGCGGAAGGGGGAAGGCGGAAGGGGGAAGGCGGAAGGGGGAAGGATGAAGGGGGAAGGATGAAGGGGGAAGGCGGAAAGATGAAGGATGAAGGGGGAAAGACGATGGATAGATTGATCCTGCGTGGACTCGGCGACAAAACTTCGCACGCTCCACTCTCCCCTCTCCCCTCTCCCCTCTCCCCGCTCCACTCTCCACACTCCACTCTCCA
>JADLEL010000220.1 GCA_020846145.1 Pirellulales bacterium
CGTAGATGCGGCCGTTGCTCACGGTTACGTGGTCGCTATCCGATCCGTTCACGGCGTAGATGCCGTAATAGCCCCCGGTGATCGATAAATGATCCAACGTCACGTCGTCCGCGTTTTGCAACTCCACCACGTAGCTCCCGCTGCTGGTGTTGCCGCGATTCAGTAGGGCGGCTCGCAGCGGGTAGGCGGGATCGTGGTAGCCCTCGATGAAAACGCCTGCATCGTTGTTGGCGACGATCAGGTTCGTGCCCAAATTGTACGTCCCGTCATCCACGCGAACGATATCTCCCGGCCCAAGGTCGTAAGCCTCGAGGATGGCGCGGATCGAGGTTTTCGGCGCGGCGGGAGAGAGGCCGTCGTTGGCGTCATTGCCGGCGGCGGTGGTCCAATCGCCGGGATTCACCACCGCATCGTTGACGTAATATACCGTGATCGGCGCGGTGATGGTGAAGGGTGAGTTGCTCGCGTCGAAAAGCGCAGGATTATCGCTGCGGGTAACGCGGATTTTATAATTCGTTCCCGGCGTCGTTAAGGCGGGGATGCTCCAGAGATATTCGCCGTCGTTGAGCGCGTCGTCGGCGAGGACTGCCGCAACGGCTGCGCCGTCGAGTAATTCGATATCGACGCGGCCGGAAGGTCTATTCGAAGCGATCCAGGCGGGACGATTGGCGGCAACACCACCGCCTAGATTGCCCGAATTCGCATTGGCGGTGGCGTCGGCGGCCGTCGTTCCCAAGCCCTCGTTGAACCGCCATAAACCGGCAAGCCCGGGGGCGTTGCCGGGGACATTCTCGGAGAGATTCGTTTCGATCTCGGTTGCCGAGCGGGCCGTGGTCCAGAGGCGGAGATCGTCCAACGCGCCGTTAAGATAAGCGGCGTTTTCCGCGCGGCCCACCTGGAAGGTCGCGGCCACGTCGGGAATGACCGCGGCATTCGACGCCGTCCCGTTCGCCACGCCGTCGCGATAAAAGGTGTAATCGTTGCCGCTTTTCACCAGGGCCAGGTGATACCACTGACCCGTCACCGGCGTCCAGGCGTTCGAGTTGAGAAACACCGAACCGACGCTCGGACCATTGATGTGAAAGAAAGTGGCGTTGGCAATGCCGGAGTAATTGTTCGCGTAGCCGAAAATCCATTTATTGACCGTGCCGGGTCCTTGGTCCTTGCCGGCGATCGTGGCCATGGAATAACTGGGTAACGCGTTGAAATTCACCCAGGCTTCCAGAGTAAAGTTCGCCCCCAAGTCCAAGGCGTTATTCGCGGGATCGCCCATATCCACATAGTCGTTCGCGCCGTCGAACTGCAGCGCGTAGGCCGAAGGGTCTTTGTTGGTCCGCCAGCGGACGGGGAAGGTTTGACTGGCGGGCCAAACTTCGCCTCCGTCGGGTTTGGTGACGAGCACGTATTCCGCCGGGCTGAGTGAGGCCTGCGCCGTATTGCCAAAAACGCCGAGATTGACATAACCGCCGCTGGGAGCCGGCTCGTTCGCGTAACTGTCGGCGGGACTGCCGCGGTCGATGGCCGGCGACTGAACGGCATCCACCGTCAGCGCAGCCGCGGGAAACTCCGGCAGACCGGATACGGTTCCAACGACCGGGGCTAACGATCCGCCGTGGTAGCTCCCGTACAGGCTCTGGACGTGGAAATCGTCGTCGCGGCCGTCGTTGACCGAGGAAGCCCAGCCGAGGAGGTTGTCCGCACCGTCGAGATCAACGAAACGCGGATCTTGCGCGAGGCTGTTGGAATCGGTGAAGGCCGCGTTCTGCCAAGCGATCAGCGTCGGCCGGGGCACGCCCTGCCAGAGGGCGACTTGGCCCGTGCCGGAAGTATGGAACAAGTTGTAATCGCCGGCAAAACCGATCTGGCTGTCGCTGGCCACCGAGAGATCGTAGCCGCTTAAGGCCCAGAGGATGTTGTTCCGCAGCCGGGCATTTTTCACGTTGGGATCGATGCGCACGGCATCGCCGGTAGTCTGGTAGATGGTGTTGTTGATGAGATCGAATCCGCTTCCATAGCTTGCCTGCGAGAGGATGCCCTGGTTCAGGTTGGCGTAGATCAGATTGTTCGCCACCTGGCCGGAAAAGTAATAGCCCAGCAGTAAACCGACGGGATTGCTGTAGATCACGTTGGAGCGAACTTGGGTTCCGTAATCGGCGTAGATGCCGTAAGCGGTATTATGATACACGCGGTTTTCGGAGATGGGCGCGCCCGTCGGTCCGCTGATGCCCCAGTAATTATCGTGAACGACGTTGCGCGCGGCTTGCGCGCCGCCGTTCAGGTTGATCCCCGCGTCGTTGACGCCTAGATGGTTGTAAACGTTATTGCCGGCCGCTTGAACCGCGCCGTAAGCGTAAATACCGTCGCGGGCGTTGTCGTGAACCTTGTTTCCGTCCGCCTGTGCAAGGTCGGGATCGCCGACGACCGCCGTCGTGCCGCCCGCGGTGTTGTAAACGTAAATGCCGTAGCCGTTATTGTAGGCCGATTCGCTGCGTTCCACGGCGACATTGCCGGGATTATAGAGGTAGATGCCCGTATCGGCGTTGTTCGCGGCAAGACTGTTGCGCAGCGCGCCCAGCGGGGAGTCGATGTAGATTCCGTAGCGTCCGTTGTACGTCGCCGCGAGGTGGTTGAACGCGAGCGAATCGGAGTTGCTTTCCACCCGAATGCCGTCGAGCGTATGGTTGGTCGCGGTGATGTACGCTAGCGCGAGGTTCGTGCTGCTGTCGTGCGCCCAGAAGCCGTATTGGCCGTCATCGAGCGTGAAGTGCGCGACGGTGAGGAAATCGGCGTCGTGCAGCTCGAGGATCGGCGCCATCGTGTAAGGATTGGCGTGATGGAGCAGCGCGGTGCGGGCAAGATTCGTCGGGCCGGTAAACGTGAAGCCCTCGTCGTCGCCCAGCCCGACGATGTTCGAGACCAACAGCGGATAGAGCAGCGGATAGTCGCCGGTATCGACGTACAGCGTCTGCGTCGGGCCGAGCGAATAGATCCGCAACACGTTGTTCGGATAGGGCTTGGGCGCGCTCGCGAGTTTGCCGGTGTTGCGGTTGCCGCCAACGGCCGTGGTATATTCGTCGTTGGTGGTGCTGGTGTCGTTGACGTAAAACGTATTGGTGTTCTCGGGAACGGTGAAAGACTCGGCGCCGCGGTCGAGCACGGTTTGATTCCCCAGCAGCGAGATCTGCACCCGCAGGCCGTAGGTGCCGAAATTGATGCCGCTATTGCCGGCGATCCAGGAAAATTCGCCGGTGTCGGGGGTGGTGGCCGCGATGTTGGTTACGAGTTGGGGGCCTTGGGGGCCGTCCTGATAGAGGTCGATCCGCACCGGTGCATTGGCGACGTTGCCGAAGGAATCCCAGCGGATGGTAAGCTGTTTGTCGCGCTCCCAGTCCTTATATAAGTCGGGGGTGCGCAGCACGAGGTGCTGGTTGAGGTTTTGCGCCAACTCGTGAGTGGTGTTGCCGTAGCCGCCGAGATTGGGCGCCTCGCTGTTGGAATGCACGTAGAGAAAGGCCCCGTCGAGGTAGCTGTTGTTCTCGCCGCCGGTCTGGCGCACCGCCGTGAAGCGGAGCTTGATGAATCGCGTTCCGGCGGGGACGGGCTGCCGCGTGCCGATCAGCTCCCAACGGTCGGTGGTGTTTTGGGCCTTGACGGTGATCTGCTTCAATTCCGCGCTCGCGCCGTCGAGATAGATCAACGTCAATTCGCCGCGGTCGGCGGGATTCTCGGCCATGCTCCGCACCCGGCCGCCGAAGACGGCCATCATATTGGAAGTGTCGATCTGCGCGGCGGAATATCCCTTGGCCAACAGATCGACCGACTGCTCGACGCTGGTCACCGCGTTGGACTGCGGGAAGAAGTAGGAGCCGCCTTCCCAGGGAGCCGGATTGCCGGTCCGCGTGCCGCCGCTGGGCGTGGCCGCCCAATCGGCGATGCCGCTTTCGAAGCCGGAATTGCTCAACAGATTGTTGTAATACGGCGGCAGGCCTCGATCGGAGCGGGGGTCGCCGGCGTCGATCGTCGGGCTGGTGAAACGCAGCCGCGCGACTTGATCGAAGACGCGATAATCGTCCTCGCCGCGATTCATGAACCGCGGCTCCGACCAGAGCGGATTGACCGCCGTGTAGCCGATCGAGTTCAGGTCGTAGCGGTAAACGTCCTCCTGCCAATCGAGGATGTCGTTGAAGTCGCGGGTCCAATAAACCAATTTGCCCGTGCCGCCGGCGTGCAGGTCGTTGAAATCGCTGAAGAAGCCGCCGGTGCTGTTGTCCGAAACGTAGATGTCGTACCCCGCTTCGGCCCAGAGGAGATTGTTGCGGATTTCGACCTGGGTGGAACCGCCCTCGATGCGGATATTGTCGCCCGCCGGCGCGTAAAATGTGTTGTTGAAGATGCGGACGTCGTTCTTGCCTTGAACGTGCAGCGCGGTCTGCGCGTTGCGATAGATGAGGTTATGGATGATTAGTTGACCGCTGGCGGCTTCGATGCCGACGGTGTTTCCCGCGATGCGGTTGAATTGGATGGGGCTGTTGAAGTTGCTCACGCCGGTGGCGTTGGCCTCGATGCGGTTGGCGTGCTCCAGGTCGTTGCCGCCGAGGATGCCCGTGCCGGTTACGCCCGTCGTATTGTCGTGGATGTATTGGTTCTGCATCTGGCCGCTGAGTTGCACGCCGGTAACGTTGCCGAAAATCTCGTTCGGCTGCGTCGCGCCCACGAAGCCGAAGCCATTGACGCTTCCGGCGACCGTGGCGGCCACGCCGGTCGTGTTTCCGTAAATGCGATTGGCGCTCAGCGCGGCGGCCGCGACATACGAGACGCCGACGCTGCCGCCGTGGAAGGCGTTCTGCTCAACCAGGCCGGAGAATGCCGTGGAAACGACCAGTCCCGTGCCGCTCGGTCCGACCTGGAAGTCGTTGCCGGTGATGGAAGCCGGGGCCGATGTGGAGAGTTGCATCCCAACGGAGGTGGTCGCGCTCCGGTTGCCGCGGAGGACGATCGGCGTGGCGGCGCCGGCCGCGAGCAGGTCGATGCCTTTGTCGCCGCTTGTAATGTCCACGTCTTCGATGCGGACGCCGTCGGCATCGCCGCTGAGAGTGATATTCGTGCCTGCGGCCTGGAACGAATCGTGTGCGATTCGGGCGTTGGTCGCGCCATTGAGCGTCAATCCGGCTCCGGCAATGAGGTTGTCGAAGGCCGAGAAATTATCCGCGCCGGAGACCGTCAGGCCGCCGGAGAGGGTAAGCCGCTGCAGAACCACGTTCGGCACGTTGACCGCGACCAGCCCTTGAATGTTGGCCAGCCTTCCGCCGGCGCCGAGGATCAGTACGCCGGCATCGTCGGCGGCTACCGTAACCGCGCCGCCGTAGGTTCCCACATCGACGAGGATCACGTCGCCGGGATTCAAATTATAGGAGTCCAGCACCTGCTGGACGGAAGCCTTGGGACTGGCGGGAGTCATTCCGGTATTGCCCGCCGCGCCCACGGCGGCGGCGAACTGGTCGCCCGCGGTGGAAGCATCGTTGACGTAATACGTCGTGCCCACGTCGAAGGTATTTCCGCGGACGTAGATTTCCGGCGTGCCGTTTCGGGCGTCCTGCCAGGCGACGAACGGATGGCCGGAGACGTCGATCGAAAATGTGCTCGCCTGCACCACGCCGCCGGTGGGGCTGATGCCTTGATAGGCGGCATCGCCGGGCAGTTCCTCGGCAAATGCGGAACCGTTCCAACGCCTGACATAAAGGGCGGAAAGCGGCGGCGGCGGATCGGTGTCGGCCGGAACCACGGGCGTGACGCGATCTTCGACCCAGCCGAGATAGAGCCGCCCGCCCGCCGCGAACAAACCCGGACGCATCGCCTGGCTGGCGGTGTTGGAAATGCCGCCGAGCGTGTTGGCCCCCGCGCCGGCAGCCACCCAAGCTCCGCCGGTATATCGCACGGCATAAATATCGTAGCGGCCATTGCTGTTGTCGCGCCAGGCGGCAAAGAGCGAACCGCCGGAGTAGGCCGCCGCCGGAGACCAACTCTCCCCGGCGGTATTGCTCAAACCGTTGCTCGAGGCGCTGCCCGAAAGCTCGTTCCACGCGCCGCCGTTGTATTCGCGCAAGTAGATTTCGCGATTCCCGCCGACCGGCTGGCTCCAGGCGACGGCGACTTTCACGCCGTCGGTAGCCACGGCGAAGTCGCTGAGCGCGACGGCGGAATTCGAGATTCCGCCGCCGCTCGCGCCGCTCGCGCCGAGAGGTTGCCAGATGCCGCCGGTGAACTGCCGGGCATAGACCTGCGTCGTGCCGCTGGAGGAATCGAGCCAGGCGACGACCATGCCGGCCGCCGTGCGGATGACCTGCGCGCTATCGGCCGCCCCGGTGCCGCTGATGCCGCCGACATTCAGTGATGTACCCAGCGCGACCCAAGCGCCTTGCCCGCCGTTGGCCGCGGCGTCGAATCGGGCGGCGTAGATGTTGCCGCCGCTGCCGGAAAGCTCCGTCCAGGCGACGACCGGCGCGCCGGAGGCGTCCAACGCGATGCTCGGCCGGCGCGAAGATCCGAGGGTGGCGCTGACGGCGCTGCCATGCCCGCTGCCGGTCAACTCTTGCCACGCGCCGCCGGTGTGTAAAGCCGCGTAGATCTCGAAGTTTCCATTGCGGGAGTCGGCCCAGGCAACATATTGTTTTCCCGAAACTTCGGCCGCAATCGTTGGATCGAGAGAAAGCCCCGGATCGCCGCTCAGCCCGCTGCCGGTCGCCGAGAGGGCGTATTCGGTCCAACGGCCGGCATAATCGACGCCCGTGGGCAGCGAGGCCGTCGCCCGATCGATGTCGGTGGCGGAAAGCGGTGGATTGGCCGTAGGCGACGGGGGGACGAAATCGCTGGGCGTGCCCGATTCGCCCGCCCCGTAATCGACGGTATTGCTGCTGCCCGCCCCGGCATCGATAAAATCGTCGTCGCCTTCGCCGAAGAGCAAATCGTTCCCGCCTTGACCGTAAAGTTTATCGCGGCCGGAGCCAGGCTCGTTGGCGTTGGTGCCGAAGTCGCCGTAGAGGTAATCCACCGCGTTGTCGTCGCCGGCCCCCGTGCTGTTATGGCCGTAGAGCGTGTCGTGCTGGGCATTGCCTAAGAGGACGTCGCTGCCCGCCTCGCCATATAAGGCATCGTCGCCCAGCCCGCCGTCGAGGATATCGTCGCCGGTTCCGCCATAGAGGGCGTCGTTTCCGGCGTTGCCCAGCAGTCGATCGCGGCCGGAGCCGCCGACGAGGATGTCGGCGCCGTCGTCGCTGCCGCGGAGGATATCGTCGTTGTCGCCGCCGTCGAGGTTGTCGCCTACTCCGCCGCCGCCGATGAGTTCGTCATTCCCCGTTCCGCCGGCGAGCGTGTCCGTGCCCGTGCCGCCGTCGAGGACATCGTCGCCGCCATCGCCGGAGAGGGTGTCGTTGCCCTGCTGGCCGTAGAGATGGTCGTTTCCGCCTTCGCCGGAAACCTGGTCGTTGCCCAAAGCGGCATAAATCGTATCGTTTCCCTCGCCGCCGAGGAGTCGATCGCCGTTGACCCCGCCGTCGATCACATCGTCGCCGCTGTTTCCCGTGACGTCGTCGGCGCCGCCGAGGGCCCAAATCTGATCGTTGCCGGGTCCGCCGTCGATGTAATCGCCGAAGCGGACGGCGTCGTTGAAGTCGGGATCCTCGCCGCCGTCGTCGGAGCCGAAGATGCGGTCGTCGTTTTCGTCGCCGTACAACAGATCGCCCACGCCGCCGCCGCCGAAGAGCAGATCGTTGCCGGTTCCGCCGTGCAGCGTATCGACGCCCACTCCGCCGTCGAGTTGATCGTTGCCGGCGTCGCCCTGGAGGGTGTCGTTGCCGGTCTCGCCGTAGAGGAAATCGACGGCGTCGCCGCCGGAGAGGGTGTCGTTCTCCTCGTTGCCGTAGAGCCGGTCGCTGGCCTCGTCGCCGAAGATCTGGTCGTCGCCGAGATTGCCGTAGAGCACGTCTTCGTCTTCGTTGCCGTGAAGAGTATCGAGACCGTCGTTGCCGTAGAGCACGTCTCGGCCGGTATTACCGAAGAGGAAATCGTTGCCCGCGTTGCCTTCAGCGTAGTCGTCGCCGGCGTCGCCGTAAATGGTGTCGATGCCGGCGTTGCCGTAGAGCTTGTCGGCGGCGTTGCCGCCGTGGATCGTGTCGTCGTTTTCATCGCCGTAGATCCGGTCGGCGTCATCATCGCCGAAGATCGTATCGTTGCCCGTGTTGCCGTGGATGAGATCGGTTCCGGAACCGCCGTGGATCTCGTCGTTTCCTTCGTTTCCTTCGATGGTATCGATGCCGGCGTTGCCGTAGATCACGTCGTTGCCGAGTTGGCCGTAGATCAGGTCGTCATTTTCATTCCCCTCGATGTAATCGTTGTCCTCATTGCCGTACAAGGTATCGTTCCCCAGCCCCCCGTAGAGCCGGTCGTCGCCGGTGTTGCCGGAAAGGGTATCCTCGCCCGCGTCGCCGTAGAGCCAGTCGTTTTCGCTATCGCCGTAGAGGGTGTCGTTCTGGTCGCCGCCGTGGAGATAATCGTCGCCGGCGTTGCCGTGCAAGATGTCGATCCCCATGCCGCCGAAGAGCGTGTCGCTGCCGTCCTCGCCGAAGAGTTGATCGTTTCCGGAGTCGCCGTAGAGCGTATCGTTTTGGGTGCCGCCGAGGAGAAAATCGTTGTTCGTGCCGCCGCTGAGCCAATCGTCGCCGGCGTCGCCGTAAAGGTAATCGATGCCGGACCCGCCGGAGAGGTTGTCGTTGCCGGCGTCGCCGTGGAGCGTGTCGTCGCCGCTATTGCCGTAGAGGAAGTCGTTTTCGGCGCCGCCGCTTAAGGTGTCGATATCCGCGCCGCCGTAGAGGGTGTCGGCGCCGGCGTCGCCGTAGAGTTGGTCGTCGCCGGCGTCGCCGTAAAGGGTGTCGTTATCGGCGTCGCCGTGGAGGATGTCGTTATCGTCCCCGCCGGCGAGATTGTCGTTGCCGTCGCCGCCGGTGAGGGTGTCGATGCCCGCGTCGCCCTGGAGAAAGTCGTCGCCCGCTTCGCCGTAAAGGAAGTCGTTGCCTTCGCCGCCTTCCAGGACGTCGGAATCGTCGCCGCCGTAGAGGGTGTCGCTGCCCGCGTCGCCGATCAGTTCGTCGAAGTCATCGCCGGCTTCGACGAGCGCGCCGCCGACGAGGGTGTCATTGTCGTTGCCGCCGGTGAGCGAGTCGTTGCCGGCTTGGCCGTAAAGCTGGTCGATTCCGTCCTGGCCTTGGAGGTCGTCGTCGCCCGCGCCGCCTTCGAGGCGGTCATTGCCCGCTCCGCCGATCAGCAAATCGTCGCCGTCGTCGCCGTAGATAAAATCTGCTTGGGGGCTGCCCGTGATGGTATCGTTGTCGTTTCCGCCGTGGATCGTGGCCGCCAGCCCGCCGGCGACGATCGTATCGTCGCCGTCGCCGCCCGAAAGCGTGGCCGTTACGGGCGTATCCTGGGTAATGGTGATGATATCGTTCCCGCCGCCGCCGTCGGCGAGAATATCGCTCACGCCGGCGTATTCCTGGACGTACTGCTTCCATTGGACGATGACGGTGCCTGCTACGGCGACGTGGTTTTCGTCGTATTTCTGACTGACGTTGAATTCTTCGTCGTCGTTCCCGTCGCCGTATCCCGCGCCGCGGTCCCCGGCATTGGGCCCCATGTTCAGCCGCAGCGTACCGCCGCCGAGCGGAGTCGCCAGTACGGGCGGCGCGGGCGGATCGCCGCAAGTATAATTGAAATCGAGCAGCGTCACCTCGGCAATGGTGAACTTCCAGGTCTTTTTCAAAGGCCACACGCCCACCGACAGCCGGGCGCTTAAACCGGCCTTAAAAGCCCCCGAAAAATCGAAAATGCAGGTGGGAAAATTGTCCACCAATTCGTCGAAATAGACCTTGCCGTCCGGTTCCAGCGGCCCGGGGCCGTCGGGATCGGGATCGTTCAGATTGGCGTACACTTCTGCGCTTAAGCCCCCGCCGACTCCCGCGGAGGCGATCACGATGTCGATGGCCCCGTATGCGTCGATGCCGGCGATCAAGCCCGCCTCCGGCACGTCCTCTCCGGTCCCGTTGGCATTCTTCCGGTCGCTGACGTATAAGCCGTTGAAGACCTTCGAGAAGTCGCCGGTGTCGATCACCTGGCGAAATCCGCGGGTATCCATCCCGAACGCAAAGTCGGCGAAGGCATGCACCTCGCCCACCAGTTGCACGCCCAACGGGCCGATGATCGGGAAGAACATCTCGGCCGTTACGTCAAAAGTGAAGGCCGGCGGATCGAAAAGAAACAGATCGACGTCGCGCCCGAACAGCAGATTGACCGCCGTCAGCGGCTTCTCGAACAGCGGGAAACTCAACAGCGGCCCCGCGCCGGCTCCCGGAATCCCCGCCATGTCCGCAATGAATTGATAGGCGTCGTCGGCGAATCCGCCCGTCAGGTCGTTCAATTGCTGCAACGTGTCGGCCACCAGCCGCGTGGCGTTGGGCGCCACGCCGGAGAGTCCGGCGATCGAGCGGGGATCCGTGTTTCCCAGATCGAAATCCCCCAAATCGATGGCGATGTTCTGCCCGGCGCCGCTGGGAATGTTCGACGTGAGGTTGTTGAGGAAGATCACCATTTCGATAAAAGTGGTGTCCACGACGCCGAACTTCTTGGCCAACTCCAAGAGCGTTACTTTCCCGTCGGGAGGACCCAACGCGTCGTCGCCCACGTCGAGCAAATTGCGGGCCAGCGAGATATCGCTCAAAACCGGCAGCCGTTCCGTAAAGACGTCGAGGATCGGCTGAATCGGGTGGAGGATGTCGTGCACCGTCTCCAGAATCGGCCGGATGAAGTCGTCGAAGTAGGTCCCCACGTCCAGCCGCACATTCATGAATGCCACGTTCGGCGCGCCGCCGAAATCCAGCGCGGCGGTGTCGGTGCTGGCGTTGAGGAAGTTCCAATCGAGCATGAAATCGGTCTTCAGCGACGGAAAATCGGCGGTGCCGAAACTCACGGTCGCGTCCAAATTGACGTGGATTCCGCCCGTGGCCTTGCCCACCAGCACCTGGCCCAGGCCGAAGCCGCCGGAAATCATCTCGTTGAGCGTGAAGTGGTTATTGCTCCCCACCGGGTCCCGGGCATCGACGCTGAAGGTCAGATCGAAGTTCGACGGTTGGGCCGCATCGTCCTCGACGATCAATTGCATAAAGCCCAGTTCTCCCTGAGCATTGAAGCCCGGAATGGTAATCAGCGTATGGAGGCTGAACTCTTGCGGATTCGACGTCTTAAAGTAAAAACCTTCGGTTTTGCTCAATCCGAAACCCAGGTTGAACGTCCACGGCACGCTGATGTTGATCGCCGCCGGCGGTTTGACCTTTAGCCCCAGTCCCGGAATGCCGATGTCGAAATCGATCGGCAGATCGGCGCTGACCAACGTGCCGCCGAGCGGCAGGTCGAAACTGATTTCATTCGGCGCGTTGTTCACCCCGGGAATATCGGTGTATTGATAGCCCGGCGTGCCGTCGTAGTTGGGATCGAGTGCCGGCATGAGGTTCAATCCGCCGGGCGCCGGACCCAAGAGATTGAAGAGCGTCTGCCGCACGGTATCGAAAGTATTCCCCGACGCGCCGTTGAGTTTGTTCTTGATATCCACCAGAAAATCCACGCCGTCCTTGAGCTTGGAGCCGACGAACGGCAGGTTCTGCTGGAGGACTTTGCTGGCGAGCGCATTTTGCAGGATGGCCAACAGCATATCCAATCCCGACCAGAGATCGTTGAAGTTCAGCAGTGAACTGGCCAGGCCGGAGAGGTTGTAGGTATTGATTGCGAAGACCCCGCCCAAGGTGTCCAACTGGGGCGATGTCAGCGGATCGTCGATGCCGGTCACGCCGCCCGCCACGCCGGAATTGCCCGTGTGATAGGGCATCGCCGCGGCATCCACCTGGATGTTCGTGATGTTTTGCATCCGGCCGGCGATCAGCACCATGGCGTCGGACGCCTCCAGCAGCGTCGGATCGTTGGCCACGGAGCCGTTGTTGTTGCCGTCCAACGGGATGCGGGCCTGGATGTCGCCGGAAAAATTCCCGCCGATGATGTTCGCATAGGTGCCCGCGGTAACGTTGTCCACAATCTCCTGCAGCGTGAGCTTGCCGTCGTTGTTAATTCCCGCCTTGATGTCGCCGCCGAGGGAAATGTTCGCCTCGGCGCGGACGTTCCGCGCGGTGATCGGCACGTTGATGATCCCCGCCTGGAAGGTCAACGGCCCGGTTTCGCCGGGATCGGAGGTGTCGCCGTCGTCGTTCAGGTCGTAGCCCACGTCGGCCGACGCGCTAACCGAAATTTCGTTCGCGCCGGCCGCATCGAGAAAGACGCGCTCGAGAATCGACACGTCGCCCGCCGTCGTATTGATCCCCAATCCGATATTGGCCGTCACGTCGGCCTTGAAATTCAAATTGCCCGCCGCGTTCAGCGTCACCAGACTCCCCAGCCCTTGCAGGTCGAAGCTCAGCGGGAAGAGTTGCTGATAGGACTTGCTATAGCCGAAATTGAAGCGGATGTCGCCGGCATTGACGATCACCTGGACCGTGGCCGGCGCAAGTTTGGAATTCAGCCAGTTTTCCAGCAGTTTGGCGGTGGCCACCTGGGCGCCCTGCAGGCCGCCGAGACCGGTCAGTTTTTCCGCCAACGCCTGGCCCAGATCGATAATATCGCCCAAACTCTTGTTGACGATCGGTATTTTCTGCCCCATCACGCCGCCCTTGCCCAGCGCGCTCAATCGGTCCAACAGCACCGAGAGCATGTTGAGAATCATTTCGGGCGTGATGTTGTCGAAATTGATGAAATTCTCCTCGCCGGTAATCTGGATGTTGGCGGGGAGATTCTGCAATTGCGCGAGCGTGGTGACGTGTCCCGCAGCGGCGGGTCCGCTCTCGCCGTCGAGCGAAATCAGGATCGAGCCGACGTTCGAGGTTCCCACGTCGGCCGCGATCTTCAATCCGTCGATGTCGAAGACGCCGTCGATCGTAACGTCGAATACGTCCAGCGGATTGGGCGCAAGAAATTCTTCCATTAAAATCCGCCCATCCGCGGCGTTCGTGCCCGGATCGGTGAAATTCACGCCGACCGTGGCCGTAAGCGTAACGCCGTCGTTGGGCGTAACGGCCGGGTCTTCTTCCAGCCGCACGTCGAGAAAACCGATGCTCGCCGTCAGATTCGGATCGTTCAGCGCGGCGGCGACGGTCAGCGTGATCTCCGGCGGGGCGTCGGCCTTGAGGTAAAACCGGTCCTCGAGATCGATGCCCGAACCCACGCGCAGGCCGATCGGCAGGCGGAACGCGGGCGTTACCGAGAAATCGAAATTGCCCGACGCCGTGAAGTTCAGCCCGGCGATGCCGTCGCCGAAATCGAGCGATTTGCTGAAAGTGATCGGGTCGAGGCTGAAGCTGGGCGCGATTTCGATCACGCGGTCGGCCCCCGTGCCGGAGGTCGTCAATCCGATCGCGTCCGGGTTCACGCCGATCTGCGCGGCCAGCTTGCGAACCAGGCTCTGGAGCGTGGGGATTTGGACGTTCAAGGTAGCCGGATTCTGCAGATCGCCGAGGATCGATTGGATTTGATGCTGGAGCGAGCCGGCGCGTTGGAAGCGGAAACTCGGCGCGGAGGAATGCGGCGTTTGCGTCAGGGCTTGGTCGAAGCGGATCGTCACCACTCCACCATCCAGCGCATCGACCGTCCCCTGCCGATCCACGTTGCCGGCGTCCTTGTAAATTACCGTGTCGCCCAGGGCGACTCCCTTTTCTTGCAAGTCCACGCCGGACAGCGTAACGGTAAACTTTTTATGGTTGCCCTCGACCGCAACCTCGCTCACGTCGGCGATGCTGCCGTCGGCAATCGGCAGTTCCTGGGCGACGCCGCCCAAAATCTCGCCCAGCGATTGGTTGGCAAATGGAAGTTTGACGCCGAACAGGTCGGTGGAGGCGAGTTGGTTGGTGAATTGGGCGAGACCGTTCAAGCCGTTGACGATTTGGGAGCTTGTGGTATCGAGGAAGCGCATCAGCTCTTGGGCCGGTCCGATCGAGGCCGTTACGGAGAGCGTCGCCGGATCGCTCGCGTCCGCCCACTTGAAGGTTACCTCGGCATTCCCCAGCGTGAACGGCGGGGCATCGCCGGGCAGCAGCGCCGACACCTCGAAAGTCCCGATCAGCGTCATGTCGTCCGCGGCCGGATCGCCTTCCAGCGTGGCCGTTGCCATCCCGTCCGGCAGGGAATTCAGTTCGTGGAGCCGAATCATGCCGTCCGTGATGCCGGTATAGGGATCGGGGCCGGGTTCTTGCAGATTAACCACAAGTTGTACGTCGGGATCGATCGTCAGCGTGGCGCCGAGCAGGTCCACCTCGAGGAAGCCGAAACGTCCGCCCCCCTTCACGTCGCCCGCGATGGAGATATTTTTGACGGTCAGCAGCGGATCGCCGCCGCCGTCGGCCTCGATAAAGAATCCCTGGTCGTCGGTCCCGAAGATCAAGTGCATGGTCACGTCGGCGCCGACTTTCATCGTGCCGCCGATTTGGATCGAGCCTTCCAGGGCCTGGACGCTCAAATCGGCTTGGCCTGCCAAGGCGCGTTGGATTTCGGCGTCGAAGCGGATGACGCCGCCGACATCCGTATAGCTGACGTTGTCGGAAATGCCGTCCAAGTCGTCGAGTTTTTGCCGCAGCGCGTCGAGCGACGCGATCGAATCGCCGATCTCCGAGAGATTGAAGCCGTCCTCGCCCTCCAGCAGCCGCCGCAACACTTGCGAGCCTTCCTGTCGCAAGGCGCGAAAGACCGAAGCCGAGGCCGTGCTTTGTGCGTCGCCGGCGGGCATGGACGGAACGGATTGGCCGTTGAGCGCCTGCCCCAGCGAATCGCCCAGCACGGGCAGATTCCGCGCCAACAGCCCCTCGGCATTCAACAAACGCGACCACTGCGCCGAGTTTTGCAGCCCTTCGCGGAACAACCGCAGCGGATCGTAGTCCGGCGGCATTTGGTCGGTAATGGTCTGCACTTCGACATGGAAGATATTTTGTGTTTCTCCGTCGAGCGTCGCGCTGATCAGATCGTCGCCGGGATCTCCCGGGCCGTTCACGTGCCAAGTAAACGCCGGTCCGTTCACGACCAGCGTGTCGTTCTCCGTTCCCCCGTCGTAATGAATCCCCAGCGGAACCTCGATGACGCCGTTCGTGGTATCGACGGTCAGCGTATCGGCGCCGCCCTGCCCGTTGAAGTCGATCCGCTTGAGCAGGGAGAGCTGCACTTGGCGGGTGGGCGTGGAGGAGTTGTTGTTCTCGAAGATGTCCAGCAGGGAGGGATTTTTTTGATTGCGCACCAACCGAACGGCGTCGGCATTCGCGTTGCCGTTGATTTGCAGTACCGAATCGACCGCGAGGTTCGCCGTGGGATTGGAGATGCTCCACGCGCCGCGGCCGAACGTGCCGACGATCAACACGTTGTCGGCGGCGTTGTAAAGCAGGTCGGTAACCAGCACGTTGGGCATGCCCTCGCCGAACTCCGTCCAAACGTGCGCGCCGACTTGCGCCGGATTGAGCGCGCGGTATAAGCCCCCCTGCCCGCCGACCAGCACCACCGTTTGCCCGCCGACCACGAGCACCTCGAGGCTGCGGAGGCTCTGGATCGGAAGCGATCCGGTTACGTCCGTCCATTGTTGGCCGGCATTGGTCGTCATATACACGTGCGAGGGATCGACGGCATACGCGGTGTGCCAGTCGCGGGGATCGATTTTGATGTCCAGAATCATGCTCGCACCGGGGGGATTGGCCGCGGTAAAGGCGCCGTTGGCCTGCGTGCGAACCCGGATCTGGCCGCCCCGGGCATAGTAAATCACGTTGCGGTTGGGAATCGTATCGTTGGGGTCGGGCGTGGCGTTGTTCGGCTCCACGCCGCCGTAGGCGAGCGCCGTTACCAAGGACCGGGCGTTAGGACTGGGGTCGATTTCCTGAACGATGTCGCCCCCGTTGCCGCTCTCATACAAACCGTTGTAGCCGATCAAAAGCCGCGTCGGATCCAGGGCGTTCAGCACGAAGGGAATGCGGTCGAAGTTGCTCCCGCCGTTGTTCGTGGAAAAGGCGCGGTCCGCGGCGTTCAGGCCGCTGAGCAGTTGAGTGGGCGTGGCGGCCCGCGCAAGCATGATCTGCGCCGCTTCCATATCGACACCCGCCGCTTCGGTTCCGTCGGGCACCAAGTCCTGCTGCACGTTGGCGTTGTTGAAGGAGCGCCGCCAGAAGTAGCTGAAATTGTTGCCCATCGAATAGCGGAGCGTGAATCCCGCGTTGCTCTCATCTACCGCCTGGCTGAAGTTCCCGTCGCCCTGCAGGAAGTAATACTGCGGATTGCCCGTGCCCGCGCCCGCGTAAATCCCTAAGTACGCCTGCCGCCACGCCGGATTTCCGGCGGAAAGCTGCTCGGCGACGCCAGTGTCCTGGTTGCCGCTGATGATGATGTTGTTCCGGGAATCGTAGCCGATGGAGTTCTGCTCGTTGATTTTGAGGTTTCCGTCGAGGCTCACCCATTTCCTGAGCGCGGGATTGTCGATCGCCTCGAGCCGATAGATGCCGCCGTCGTCGGCCTCGAGGATCCGGCCGGAGGCGTCGAAGACCATGTCCCGCGAATCGGCGTGGGGCGCCGTGCCGTTCGCGCCGGCGCCGCCGAGATTCAGCGTCATCGGCGTCCAAGTGCTGGTCGAGGCCGTAACGCGAAAAACCGCGCCCACCCAGGGAGGAGCCGCCGCCACGTCGTCCGCGTACCAAAGGACGTCGGGATCGGCGGCATCGGCGAGCATCGAAGTGTGCAGATCGCCCTGGCTGACCGCGGGAAAGTTGTTGATCGCCGTCCAGTTGCTCCCGCCGCTCGGGGCGCGAAATACGCCCTTAAGCTGCTTGCTTTGAATCACGTTGGCATAGACGGGGTGCCCCGTCGCCGTGCTCACCGAAAGTTCGATCCGATCGGCCACCTGCATCCCTTCGTGGGGATCGGCCGCGTCGATCTGCCCATCGCCGTCGTTGTCCTGCCCGTCGGTGTCGGCGGGCAGCGCCAGGTTGCCGGTAACGTCGATCCACGTCAAGCCGTAATTATCGCTGCGATAGATGCCTTTATCGGCCCAAGCGTTCAAGTCGTTGTCGATGCCGTCGCCGTTCAAATCGAAATTCCCCGCGACGGCGGCGTAGTACTGTCCGGGCGTCGCCAGATTGGCTGCCAGGCTCGTGGCGCTGCCCCACGGCAGTACCAACTCGCCCACCTCGTCGGTCTGACCGTTGCCGTCGTTGTCGATTCCGTCGCCCGCGATATCCATCGTGCCCGAAATATGAGTCCAAGCCGCGCCCCCGTTGACGCTGCGGAAAATGCCGCCGTCGTCCCAGCCGTCCGCCATATTGGTGTCGCTGGCGGCGACCAGAATCGATTCCAATCCCGTCCCGGCATCGACCGTCATCGGAAAGATGTTGCGAATGCGGAGGTTCTCGAACGTGTTCCCGCCGAGCATCGTCCACGTCTGTCCCGCATCGACGGTCTTGAGCAAACCGGCGGAAAAACCGCCCTGGTAACCGCTGCTGTTTTGGCCCGTCCCCGCGTACAAAGTATTGTGGCCGGCGTCGTTCGGGCTGAAGACGATCGCGCTGATCGACAACGACGGAAATTGACCGGTCGTCGTCGCCCAGGTGGGACTTCCCGCCGTGGCGTTGGTCGTCTTCCAAATCCCGCCGTTGGCCGTGCCGACATATACGGTGTTCACTTCCGTGGGATGCGCGGCAATCGCTTCCACCGCGCCCGCTACGGGATTGTTCTGGGCTGTCATCCCTTCCACCTGCCCGTCGCGGATCGGTCCGGGACCTTGCTCCGTCCAGTTGGGTATCCCCAGAAAGTTTATTGCCAAGAGCGCGCGCTGTTCCAAAGGCTCGAATGATAACTTACGCAATTGCGATTGATAAATCACCGAACTCCGCGCTCGAATTCGCCGAGAGATGTTCCGGCTCATAAAGTCCTCCTCCACCGCTCAAAAGAATGTCCGTTAGATGGTCGATGTCGTAGAGAATCAATCCGGATGAGGATTCACTAATACGCACAATTATACGCAGGAACAATCTATTTAACAGTAATAACTGGAAAAAATATTGGCATCGTATTTGCTCCCCGGTGTCATTTCCTTAGCACCTGTCCAACATCTATTCCGTGATTTTCTCGTTCCCAGGCTCCCGCCTGGGAACGCAATGTCCGCGAGGCTCCCGCCTCGCAGAATCGCCAACCAAACCGTGTCCGCAACGAACAAAACGCGGTCTTGATATTGAACAGGTTCTAATGGCATAATGCCATGCTACAGACAGAGCACTTTTATCCTATCGAGGGGTATCTGAAATATCAGATTATACCTCAATTGGTGGGTAACGAGATCGAGGACTCCGTCAGAAAAAAGTCGCGCCCGTGGCCGCGCGGAGTATAATGCAATAAAAAAATCGCCCGTTCCGTTCGTGGCTTGGCGGGAGTTTCGCTCTCCCGGATATTTTCCAGGTGATTCTTGCCCGACATAAGAACGCATCGCGGTCCGCATCCCGAAGATGCCCGCTTGTTCGGGCCCGAAGCACGGCCGGTCTTGGCCGAGGCGGCCCGCGATCTGTGTTGGCTCTTGAGCAAGGGCTACGCGCCCGATTCGTCGCTGAAATTGGTGGGCGACCGTTACGCACTTGCCGCCCGGCAAAGAGCGGCCGTGGCGCGCTGTTCGACGAGCGACCGGCAAGTAAATGAGCGTCTGCGCCGCGAGGCGGCCGAGATAACTTTACGAAATCGACCGCTTTGGCTGGACGGCTACAACGTGCTGACGACCGTCGAAGCCGCGCTGGGAGGCGGGCTGATTCTCGTCGCCCGAGACGGAGCGTTCCGCGACATGGCGAGCATGCACGGCAGCTACCGCAAAGTGTCCGAAACGCTGCCGGCGCTGAAAATCCTCGGCGAACTGCTCGCGGAATTCGAGGTATCCGAGTGCGTTTGGCTGTTGGATCGACCGGTTTCCAACAGCGGGCGGTTGAAAAAAATCATGGAGTGGCTTGCCGCCGAAAATCATTGGCCTTGGCGCATCGAGCTTGCAGCCAGTCCCGACGCCGTTCTTAGCGATACGCCGGAAATCGTCGCCACGGCAGACAGCGCCATCCTCGACCGCTGCAAACAGTGGTTCAATCTGGCCGCGGCAGCCGTGACAAGACGCGTTCCCCATGCCTGGATTCTCGACCTGTCCGGCGGACCGTAGGACAGGTTTCTAACCTCTTGCCCGGCGCACAGGTATATCCGATCCGATCTAATGACAGGCTGGAATCGCAATACACCCGCAATCCCTATGCTCGCACTCGTCGCCTCTTCCGCCAGGCGTAGCCGCCCAGGCAAACGCCGAGGATGCCCAGTAGCGACAAAGTTCCCGGCTCGGGGACACTTGCCACGCGGAAGCCAGCGGAGCTGCCCATGCCCGACGGGGAGGGGGACTGGCGGGTGGAGGAGTCGAGGAAGCTCGAAAAGAAGCTGAACTGCCCGCCGCGCATAACACGCGCCGAACTCGATATTATTGTATCGTTCCACTCCGAAACATTCCCGCCTTGATCGAATGTGCCGTAGGGGCTGGGGTGCATACCAGCTTTTGTACGAGTTGTCAGGGGGTCAAAAAGATCAATAGGAGAATCTGGGGATTTTCTGGTAAACTGGGCGTAGTGGCGTGTTACGGGGAACGGATTCTCATGGAAAGGAAG
>JADLEL010000221.1 GCA_020846145.1 Pirellulales bacterium
AAATCGGATCGGCGGCGATCGGATCGGCCGCCATGCCTTGCCGCCTTTCGACCATCAGCGACCTGAGCGCAAGCTGCCGGGCGATTTGGCGATCCTCCGCCGTGGAGGTTTGCACTTTCGCCCGCGCCGGCGGGTCGGCCAAAGCGGCATCGGGCGGAGAGGGCGACTTTGCAAGCATCGGCGACGGCCCGGAAAAAGCGTCTGCCGCCGATTCGGCGGCGCGCGATTCCGGCAGCGTTTCGGAGGCGAGCGGAACGGCCTCCGGCATATCCGCCAGGACGGCGGCGGAGCCGAGATCGGCCCCCTCGGCGAACGCGGCCGCCGCGGCGTATGCGGCGGGCACGGCCGAACCGATGACGAGCGCGTCGCAAACGATCGACGTGGCCGTGAGCGCCGCGCTCCCCTGCACGGCGACCGTTGCGGAACGGATCGGATTGTTCTGTATTTGATAACTGCCGCCGGAAACGGTAATTGAACCGAATTGAGTGCCGGGGGGATAATCATTGACGCTTTCCTATCTCGACGCTCCCGACGGAAATACCGTAAGCGTTCACGGGGTTACGGAAAGCGACCGCGGAACTATGACGGTAGCGAAGAAACAGGGGGAGGAAGAATGCCGTCAGGGGCCTGAAGTCGGGAGCGAAGGCGACAAACCGCCGTTGAGATGGGCACGAATCGA
Organism: Pirellulales bacterium; assembly: GCA_020846145.1. Taxonomy (GTDB): domain Bacteria; phylum Planctomycetota; class Planctomycetia; order Pirellulales; family Thermoguttaceae; genus JADLEL01. Next base: position 680 of record JADLEL010000221.1, read on the forward strand.
ATCCAAAAGAAACCTGAACGCCGAACGACCTTGCTGGGCGCAGGCGGCGATAACCGTCCAAATCCGCTCGCACCAGCGGCGACCGGTCTTGCTCCGCGTACCCTGAGTAATCCGCCGGTCGATCACCACAAAGCGAATTGCTCGTTCGGCCGAGTTGTTGGTCGGCTCGATGCCCGGCGTGGTGATGAAACGAAAGTATGCTTCGCCATGCTCGCGGAAACGTTTGGCCAGGTTTTGGGCGTGATTCCCCTTCGGCACGCGGGTGGCGGCAACCTTTAGGATCGGCAATTCAATAACCGTCGTGTTTTCCGTAGAGTGAAAACATCTGAGGGAACACTAATATCCGCTAATCTCCACTGATATTAGTGGTAATCAGTGGAAATGAGTGTTCCCCTTTGCGGAGCGCCACATTCACGACAATTATTGATTTTCCGGTCCTAAGCATTTTTACGGCGCCATCATCTTTTGCGCCGCGAAAATCGGGACAGTCCCCCGTGAACGGTTACGAGTTTTTTAGATTGGGGCCGACTCGGGATCAGCCGCGTGCAGTCCGCCGAAGGTATTGGGCGTAGGTCGTAAACCGCCATCGCCCACTTGACATTAGATTGTAATATGGGCAAAATATCTCTTTTGAAATCCCCTCCATTACCAGGAGCCTCCCATGGCCAAAAAGAACTCCGTCAACAAAACTCAAGCCGTGCGCGATTTTATCGGCGCCAATTCCAATGCAACCCCCAAAGAAGTCTCCGACGGCTTGGCGAAAAAAGGAATCGAAGTCTCGCCCAACTATGTCTCATCGATCAAAGGCAAGATGACCGCCAACAAGGGAAAGCGCAAACGCCGCCAGAAAGCGGCGACCGCCATGTCCGCCAAGACCGGCGTGGGCATTGCGGAAATCAAAGCGGCTTTCGTGCTCTTGAAGCATTGCGGCGGCATTGCCGCGGCCAGACAAGCGATCGCGGCCGCGGCGGAGATTCAGAAGGTCCTGTAGTCGTTTCGGCTTCGCCCCGGCTGGTTTCTCAAGCTGGCCGGGCCGCGCCGGCAAGCGCGTGTCCGCCGCCCGGGAAAGCGGGGCGGCGAAGATTGGAACCATCGCCAATATCCGGAATAGGGCGCGTTTATTCTCGAAATAATTTCCCGAAAAAATGCGCGACGCGTTGAATCAAAAATCGACAGTTGCCTCCTATCCACCGTCGCCGTTGGCTCCGGGCTAAACGAAGAAGTCATAATCCCGCGGTAAGTTTGTCGAACTGATCGACCGGCAGGGCGGGTTCGGTGGCGAAGGCGATGCCGGTGAGTTTGGCCAGCGCCACCGAGGTTTTTAGGGCTTCCTTGAGGCTGGGAAAATCGAGCACGAACAGCAAATCGTTCTTGCCCAGCGTGGCGTACATCAACTGCACCTCGCCCTTGTTCTTTTTGATCAGTTTTAGAGCCTCCTCGGTCCGATGCGCACTGATCTCCTGCAGCGCCTGCGGCGTGTACCTGCCTTGCATGATGAACGTGGCCATTTGACGGTCTCCCTGAAAAAAGTGAAAAAGACTAGTGAATCGAACCGCTAAGGTATTATTGCGGATATCGATCGCCGGAACACCCTCTTTATGGAGGGATGATGCCTGGAACGGCAATCCTGAAATCATCCTTCATACTTCCTCCCTCCTCATCCCCTTCCCATCGCCGCGGCATAATTTTCGAGGAGTTCATCGCCGAGATCGTCGGGCAGGGTGTGGGAGAAACGCACGACGAGGTCGTCGAGGGCTTGCCAGTCGAGCGATTCGAAGCGGAAGGTCAGCGCCTCTTCGGTGCCAGAGGGGCGGGCGAGAATCCAGCCCGCCGGCGTGGTGACGCGGACGCCGTCGGTGGTGCTTTGCTCGAACGACTCCCAGGCCGCGCGCACGCTTTCCAAAATCTCCGCCTGCGCCTCGCGGGGCACAAAGAGCCGCAAATCGGGCGTGATGTAGATCGACGGACACTCGCGGCGCAGCTTGCTTAACGGCTGCTCGGCGCGGGCCAAATGGGCGATCAGCCGGCAGGCCGCGTAAAAGGCGTCGTCGCCGCCGCCGAGCGCCTCGAAAAAGTAATGCCCGCTAACTTCCGCGCCGAAAATCGCGCCGGTTTCGGCCATCTTCGCGCGAATGAACGTATGCCCGCTGCGTTCGACGACCGGCTCCGCGCCGAGTTCCCGCGCGCGTTCGACGATCCGTTCGGAGAATTTCAGATCGTGGACGAAACGACGTCCGCGCAGTTTCTCGCCGAAACTGTCGAGGAGTATCCACGCCGTTTCCTCGCCGGAGAGCGGCACGCCGCGCTCATCGACCACTGCCAGGCGGTCGCCGTCGCCGTCGAAGGCCAAGCCCGCGTGCGCCCGTTCGCGATAGATGGCCTCGCCCAATTCGTGCAGCAGCGCGGACTGGGAGCAATCGGGGGCCTGGCCGGCGAAATCGTCCTCGGGCGAATCGTGAATCGTGCTGAAGAGACACTGCGGAAAAATGGCGTGCAAATACCGCCGGCTCCTGCCCGCCCAGCAGCCGTGCATAGGATCGATCACCAGATGCAGTTGGGCGCCCATCGCCTCGATCCAGGTCTCTTGCAGATTCGCCACGTAATCGAACGAGATATCCATCGAACGGGGCGGCCGGGGCGCACGGCGGCTCCGAGAAGTCGCAGTTTCCGCTGCACGGCGCAAAGCTTCGACTTCGTCAGGCACGGGCGGGCGGTCGCCGATCATCCACTTCAGCCCGTTAATGAATGCCGGATTGTGCGACGCCGTAACGATCGCGCAGGCCGCGGCCTTCAAGCGGCGTTTGGCGTGGTAGATCATGGGCGTGGGAAGTTGGCCCAGGTTGACGGTATCGACGCCCGATGCGGCCAGTCCGTCGATAAGCGCTTCGAGGTAATCGGGCGTAGAAGAGCGGTTATCGCCCCCGACGACGAATTTTTCGCCCTCTCGGACTTGCATCCCCAGGGCTTCTCCCCAACGGTGGTACAATTCGGGCGTTAAATCTTCGGCCACCTCGCCGCGGATATCGCACGGTTTGTAGATGCTCACGGAGTCCTCGCCTCGCGATTCTAGAGTATGGCTGCTGAAATTGCTCTCAGCTAATTCTACGGTGCAACTTGCCAAAGGCGAGAGGAAAAGTGAGGAATTTTCTCGCTCCCGGAGCAATTTGCATTCAATTCGGCATTCCGCGGAGCAAAAGCACATCGAGAAATCTACTTCCGCCGGATTGTCCATGGCAGGTTTCTAGGGCAAATTTCAGCCGTTCGGGGGTGGCTTGCGGTATGTCCTTCCCCAAGCGAAAATGCGGCGAAAGACTTTGTAGCGCGGGACTGCGTTTCGCGTGTCCCACCCTCCTTCGTTCGCCGCAATAAAACTCAGAAAAACTGAAATACTCATGAACGGAATCCCCGTCTTATCCGCCGAAGGAAACGGCATCGCCCAGGCTTGGGAGAATGCTTTGCTGACTTTGTACCGGTCGGGCTGCGACATCAAAACGCAATACGACAAGCCCGACGACCGCCCCAGCAAGGACGCCACGATGGTCGTTACCGTCCGCAATCCGCTGGCCGAACCGATGATCCACCGCGACTTTCCCGGCGGATTCGAGGAACTCGAAGAATACGTGATGGAAGTCTGCGAGGGCATCAAGGACCATCTGGTCCGCGATCCGAACGATCCGGCCGACACGCGCTGGGAATACACCTACCATCAGCGGCTGTTCGGCTACCAAGTGCCGACGCTCCCGCCCATCGACCAGATCGAGCTGCTTTGCCGGCAGTTGGCCGAAACACCCTACACCCGGCGGGCGCAGGCGATCACCTGGAAGGTTTGGGAAGATCAAAGCTGCTACGATCCGGCGTGCTTGCAGAGCGTCTGGTGCCGGATCATCGAGGAAGACGGAAAGCCCGCGCTCAGCATGAACGTCCGCTTTCGCTCGAACGACGCCTACAAAGCGGCGTTCATGAACATGTTCGCGCTGGTGCGGCTGCAATCGCTCATCGCCCGGCGGATCGCCGAACTCGCGGGCCGCGAAATCCATCTCGGCCGCTACTGCCATTTCGCCGACAGTTTTCACATCTACGGCTCAAATTTGGACGAGTTCGAGAAGCGATTTTTAGGCGCGGTCGAAAAACGCACCTTCGCCGAGCGCACGATGCGCTACGAAGACGTGCGCGAGATGATGGAATCCGCCCGCCCCGCGATTCTCGAGAAGGCGAAAAAAATGGGCCGGAAAAGCGAAGATTAGGAAATTGGTGGGGCGGCGCTGACCTGCGCAAAAAAATGGATGTTTTCGTGAAAACGATTGATCCGGTTTTTTTTCCGCTCCAAAGGAGCAAACGTTCGCCCAGCCCAGGGCAACGCCCTGGGGAACGGTGGATATCTGATATGGTTTTTCGGTCCAACGGACCAACGATTCTCCTTCATGCCGAGGAGAACCGTTGGCCCGTTGGGCCGAAGAGGTTCGGTGGTCGCCCCTTCCCCAGGGCGTTGCCCTGGGCTGGGCGAACTGCTGCTCCTTCGGAGCGAGCAGCGCAATTCGGATAATATCCCCGTCAAATACAAGGCAATTTTGCACAACTTAGGTCGGCGCTGCGCTTGACCTACCCTGCTTTTCATTCCCGTCCATTGAGCAGCAGACCTGGTTTGCTCGTATTGCACGCGGGCGTCCTGCAAGCCTTCGACGATTTCGAGGCAGCGGTTAGCGTCGTTTTTGACTTCGATGCGGTCGTCGGGCTTGACGTACAATTCCCCCCCTCGCCCGCCGCGAGGAGATATCAGGCCGAGGTGCGGATCGCCCGCTCGCCGACCATGCAGAGTCGGTCGTGGCGCATGAAAAGCCCCGATAGGGTTGCTATCGGGGCTGATCCACGATCGAGCTTTTTTCTTCTGAAGGCATCCTGCCGGATATCCCAGAATATGCCGCCATGAAATTACTTGGGCAGAATCACCGCGTCGATGACGTGGATCACGCCGTTCTGGCACGCGATGTCGGTCTTCACGACATTCGCGTTATCGACTTTGACTTGCTTGCCCTTGATCGAAATTCCGATTTCGGAGCCTTCCACGGATTTTGCCTTGCGGAGTTTAACGACATCCTTGGCTTCGACCTTGCCCGGCACGACATGGTAGGTCAAAACCTTGACCAGCTTTTTCTTGTTTTCGGGCTTCAGCAGGTCTTCCACCGCTCCCTTCGGTAGTTTCGCAAAAGCCGCGTCGGTAGGCGCGAAGACCGTGAAGGGGCCTTTGCCCTTGAGGGTGTCGATCAAATCTCCGGCCTTCAGCGCGGCGGCAAGCGTTTTGAAACTGCCCGCCGCTACGGCCGTATCGACGATGTCTTTGGAATCGGACATCGACGCGACCGCCATCGGCGCCCCACAGGAATTCTCGCCGGCGGAAAGCGGCCGGCCGTCGATCAAACCGATTGTCCCCAATAGGGCCACGTAAAGCAAACTTTTCATAATCCACTCCTTTTGGTTTGGCTTCGGGGCGAAACCACACGGTTCCGCTGGTATTCATTAACCCGAAGTTTCAGTTCTATTCGCTTGCTTCGACCGGGCGGTTTCAAAATAATCGCGGCGTTCGCGAGTTTGTGCGACAATTGACCGCTGATCCTTCTCCTAGTAAACTACTATTCCATCCGCGGGGGGCGGAGGACGCGATTCCCCACGTTCCATTCCTCATGAGCAGATGATAAGCGCAGAGCCAAGCTTTCTGGAACGCATCGCCGCGGGCGACCCTTCGGCCGTGGACGGTTGCTTGGATAAATACCGCGGGCTGGTCTGGTCGCTGGCGCGGCGGTTCGTGGGAAACCATGCCGACGCCGAGGACGCCGTCCAGGATATCTTCATCGACCTCTGGCGTCACGCGGCGCGTTTCGACGCCGCCCTATCGCCCGAAAGCGCCTTTATCGCCACCGTTGCGCGTCGGCGTCTGATCGACCGGCAACGCCGCACGGCGCGGCAGAGGCCGACAGTCTCCTTCGTCGCGGAACCGGCCGTCTTGGCGAATTCGCCAACGGAGCGGTTGGAGGCACTCGACGAGGCCCGGCGCACCCGCGGCTTCTTCGCGCAATTGCAGCCCGAACAACGGCAGGTGTTGGAACTGACATTCGACCGAGGAATGTCGCAGCAAGAGATCGCCGCGGCCACGAATCTGCCGTTGGGAACGGTCAAAACGCATGCGCGGCGGGGACTGATGCGGCTCCGCCGACTGCTCGAAACGGCGTCGGGCGAACCGCCGGAAGACGATCCCGCTCAGCCTACGAGGAAATAATGCCATGATGCTCCCGGAATCCACACTTGCCAAAATGCTTGCCGGCGGCGCCCGCGCCCTGGCGGGGTACGCCTTGGGCGATCCGACGCTGCTAGACACCGAATCTACCGCGCCCTCAGCCCGGTCGCAATTCGGCGGTTGGCACAATGTTTTAACCGCGCGCATCGAGGATCTGGCCGTCGCCGTCGCCGCCGACCGGCCGGATTTTTTCGCCGAGCAAGTTCGTTGGACCCGCGCGGCGCTCGAAGTGCGGGGAATTCCACCCGCCGTGCTGCGGACCAGGCTCGAGGCGCTGCGCCGCGTCCTGTCGGAAGAAATTCCGCTGGAACGGCTGCCGCCCGCGATGGAATGCCTCGATCGCGCCCTGGCCGACTTCGACGGCGAACCGGCGGGAATGACGCCGCGTCTATCGGCCGATACCCCCGAACAGCGCTTGGCGGCTGCGTACCTCTTGGCGATCCTCGAAGGCGACCGCCGTCGGGCGAGCGGACTGATCCTTGCCGCAGCCGACGAGGGGAAAAGCGCGGCCGACCTGTATCTGCACGTGCTTCAACCGGCGGAAGAAGAGTTGGGCCGGATGTGGCATCTTGGTGAAATCAACGTCGCCGAAGAACATTTTGCCACCGCGACGACACGTTGGGTCATGGCCCAACTTCATGGGCGGGTGGAGCCTAAACCGGCCAACGGGAAAACACTGCTTGCCGCGGGCGTGGCCTCGAACCAGCACGACCTGGGCATCCAGGCAGTGGCCGACTTATTCGAGCAGGACGGATGGCGCGTGGTGCTGCTCGGCGCGAGCGTGCCCGTCGAAGACTTGGTCGAGGCCGTCGATTTCTACTCGCCCGACGCCGTGGCGCTGTCGATCTCGCTCGTCGGGCAATTGCCGACGTTGCAGAATACCATCGCTGCGATCCGGGCGACTCCGCAGGGGGCAACGACAAAAATCCTCGTCGGGGGCCGCGGCATGATGAACGACCCGCAATTGGTGAAATGGTTGGGAGCCGACGTCTTTGCCGCCAATGCGCTCGATGCCGTCGGTTGCGGAAACGCGCTGGTCGGCTTGTCCGCCGCATCTTCATAATAGACGGTGGGGCGGGGAGAAAAAAGCATCGAACGCAAGGATGCCAAACTGATTCCCTCCCCACCCCAGCCGCTAGTTCGCACGCTCGATCGAATAGCCAAGTTACAGAAAGCCGTTCCTGTCGCTCTCGCTTAGCGATTCGTAGCGGTCATCGCTACGGCCCGGCGACTTCCCAGGGTCGTTGCGGAAATTCCCGCTAGAACGATCCCCGACAAGCCGACCAAGGCATAGACCAATCGGCTGAGAGCCGACGCCGGCCCGAACAGAGCCGCCACGAGGTCGAATTGGAATACTCCTACTAGACCCCAATTCAGCGCGCCCACCACCACCAGAACTAAAGCAAGCCAGTATGCGGATTTCATCGCAAAGTCTCCTTGAAAAAAACGATTTGTTAGCGATTCCTTTCATGGATCGATCCTGTAATAGATAATTCGCCCTCAGACGCTTGATGGTTTCAATACCCTATGAAGTTCCCTGTCTGCGGAGTCCATCACTCGGCCTTCACGGTCTTCACGGGAATTTGCACCTCGAAAAAATTCTTATCGCGGGGGACAAATGGACTGTTGTAGCCCATCACGCGCAGCGGGCCCGCGACGGCGTATTCGTCTTTCTTGTCTTCGAGGAACTTCAGCAGCTTTTCGCGGGCCACGGCGATTGCAGCCGAAGTCTGGCTTCCCCGGCAGCCGATGCTGACCACGGTCATGGCCGGCACGTCGTTGACCTCGACAGCGCCTTTTTTGCCCGCGGTGCCCTGGTCGGAATTCTCGTAAAGGAAAGACATCGAGCGTTCCTTGCTCTTTGCCGCGGTCGCATCGCCGTAATCCATCTCCACCGGGGCGGTCATCTGCACCCGGTTTTCCTTGATGTGCCGGAAGAGCGTCCAGAATTCCGAACTTCCCGAAGCCGTGGCCTTGCGGTAGGCGGGATAGTTCTTAATCTCGATTTGTCCCACCGAGGTATAGGTGGGAAAGCCTGCGGGCATTTCCGCCTCCTTAATCGGTTTGAATTCTTCAGCCGTCTCCGCATGGCAGATCGCCGACCGCGAGCAGATTGCCACCAGCCCGGCGAGTGCCGAGAGGGAAATCGTCGTTAACGTGCGTAATGAGGAACGCATGATCTTTCTCCATTTTGTTGGGATTCTATAGGGTGAGCCGGATACGTTTTCCGGTGGAAATGACGTTCCGGGTGGCAAGCTCGGTCATTCGCATGAGTTGCTTGCCGACTGGAAATAGATTCGCGGATTCCGGCAGATTGGATGCAACAAACTCGGAAAATGAAATATTTCCTTAATAAACCAGGCGTTCGCCGAAAAATCCCGTTTTTTTTCGCCCCGAAAGATGAAGGATGCGGGGGAACAGATGGGCAAGAAGAGGTGTTTCCGCAACTTGACTCATTTCATTACAATCCATGGAGCAGCACTTCCTCCAGCGGCGGCAGGTCGCCGAGGGAACCGCTGTGGAGGGTTTGCTCGTATTGCACGCGGGCTTCTTGAAGGTTTTCGACGATCTCCAGGCAGCGGTTGGCGACGTTGTTGACTTCGAAGCGGTCGTCCGGCTTGACGTACAATTCCCCCTCGCCCGCCGCGCGGAGAAACCAGGCCGTGGTGCGGATCGCCCGCTCCCCCTTCTCGCCCGCCATGCAGAGCCGGTCGTGGCGCGAGGCGGAGGGATCCTGGCCGGCGATCGGCAGCCATGAGAGCGCGGTCGGCGAATGAGGCAGTTCGCCGATTTTGAGGTATTGCCAGAGCGACGCCCAAAGGTCTGCCGGCTCGACGAGCGATTGGGTCCGGGCGGCGGCGTGCGCGCGGTCGGGAAAGCGGACGAAAAGCGGCACGTGCAGCAACTCGCCGTAGAGGGCGCGGTCGCACGGCCCGATGCGGCGATGCTCGCCCAGCGGAAAGCCGCGCGGCGAAGTAACCACCAGCAGCGTCTCCTTGCCCGCCGGGATTGAGTCGAGTTCTTCGAGCAAGGCGTCGAGGCAGCCGTCCAAGAGCGAAATCTGCCCGGCGTACGATTGCGATACGCCCAGCAGTTCGTCGGGATCGAAATTTTCGGGCAAGAAGCGGTCGGGCACTTCGGCTGAGGCGGGCAACTCGGGATCGTCCTCATCGCGATAGATTTCGCGGAAATTGAGCGGGGCGTCCCACGCGGTCCCCAGGCTCGCCAGATGGCACCAGAGGAAAAACGGCTCCCGCGCGGAGGGGAGCCAATCGATCAATTCCGCAAAGCAATTGGCCAGATGCGTCTGCTCGATGTCCGCGGCGACTTGCGGCTGCCAGGGCGGATCGATCGCGATGAACTCGTCGAAATCGACGGCCAGCGGATGTTCGAGCACCCGGCGCTCGTCGCTCATAAGCGCGGCCGTTACGCCCGACTCGCGGAGCGCGGCGATCAGCGAGCGGCGTTCCGGCGGCGGCTCGTGCGGGCAGAGCGCGTGCCAGCCGTGCCAGTACGAGCGGTAAAGCCGCTCCAGGTCCGGCGCGTCGATCGACATCTGGTCGAAGGTGAACGATTCGCAGGCCAGCCGATTGAACGCGGGCGTTTGCACCCAGGTGTTTCCGTATGGTCCCAAATAGCCGGAGTGCAGGCGGTCGAGAACGAGGCAAATCGTGTTCATGCCGCGATTGTAAAGGCGGAAGGGGGAAGGCGGAAGGGGGAAGGGGGAACGCGGAACCACTTTCATTGCGAGAAAAAATAGATTATCATTTAACGGATGAGCGGTTGTCATGAAACATACAAAACTCGTTCGTGAAGGTTCCCTGATTGCCGAAGTCGAAGTGGAGTTGATCGAATCCGATCAATCCTGGGCTCCTTATTTAACCGTGGAAGAAGCGAAGAAGCTCGATGAAGTCCGTCTCGCCCTGCAAAATAACGACATTGCCGCCGCGACGAAATTTGCCAGGGTATTTCGCTTGACTCCCGTCTCCAGCGTCTGATTCTTCATTTTCCCCTTCTATCCGGGCAATCGGCGTCGCATGGCGTTCGGCGCCGTTGTATTCGTTATCTTCCTTCCCGGCGTTCGGATTTTGACGGCGCGTTGCGAAAATGCAACATCGGGGGCGAAACGCGAATCGCATCGGCCCGATCTCCCGGCATAACTTATGCTTGTAATGTTACGACGGGATATTTCGAGCTATATATTGCCGCATCAACATGGAATTTCTCGCTATCGTCCTGGGCATCGCCGGATTGATTTGGGGAGCCGTGCTCTTGCAGCGCGGCGGGTTGCTGGCGGGCTGTCTGGCCGTTTTGCTCGCCGGCGCGTGCTTCGGCGTGGAGTTTTTCAAACTTGCCCTGGGACCGATCCCCCTGACCGCCGACCGCCTGCTGCTGTTGATCCTCTTCGGGCAATATCTCGTTTGGCGGCGGTTCGGCTGGGCCGATCCCAAGCCGCTCGGCAAGCCCGAAATCGTGCTTTGCGCGTTGATCGGCGCGATGGTCTTGAGCACCTTCGCCGCCGACTTTACGACGCCGAACTATCAGCCGGTGGCGTGGCTGATTATTTTCTATCTGACGCCGTTCGCCGTGTATTGGATCGCGCGGCAGGCGAAGCTTTCCGAACGCGCCGTGCATCGGCTTTTCATTTCGCTGGCGATTTTCGGCGTTTATCTGGCGGCGACCGCGCTGGCCGAGCATTACGAACTTTACGGGGCGGTCTTTCCGCGATACATCGTCGAGACGGCCGCGAAAGCCGGCGCCGAATTCGTGGGCCGCGCAAGAGGGCCGTTTTTGCACCCCATCGGCAACGGCATGGCGCTGGCGATCTGCCTGGCCGCGGCGCTCGTGCTTTGGCCGCGCTTTAATCGGCCGGGCCGACTGGGCCTGATTTTCGTTTCCCTGCTCTTCGCCGCGGCGCTATATTTCACGCTCACCCGCAGCGTGTGGATCGGCGGGGCGTTCGCCGCGGCGTCGATCGTCGGGCTTTCGCTCCCCGCGCGTTGGCGGATGCCCCTTCTTGCGGGCGGATTGCTGCTGGCGGCCGCGGTCTCCGCCACGCAATGGGAGCGGGTAATGGCGTTCAAGCGCGATAAGAATCTGGACGCCGCCAAGACGGCCGAATCGGCGGCACTGCGGCCGGTGCTGGCGCGAATCTCCTGGAAGATGTTCCTCGACCGCCCGCTTTTCGGCTGCGGCTACGGACAATACGGCAAGGAACACGTCAATTATCTCGCGGACCGCTCGACCGAATTGGTTTTGGAGAAGGGCCGGGCGTACGTCCAGCATAACGTCGCGTTTTCGCTGTTGACCGAGACCGGCCTGTTGGGCTTGGGATTGTTCCTCGCGCTGTGCGGCCTCTGGGGCCTCGACGCATGGAGGCTGTGGCGCTCGACCGCCGCCCCGCTCGAATTCCGCCGGATGGGCCTCCTCATGCTCGCCGCGCTGGGCGTCTATTTCATCAACGGCGCGTTCCACGACGTTTCCATCGTGCCCATGGCGAACGCGACGCTCTTCTTCCTGGCCGGCGTAACGGAAGGATTGCGATCGCATATTTCCGCGAGAGATTCCCGCACCGAAACGGTTCTCGTTCGCCAATCGGAAGCGCCGACGGAGGAACTCGCGCCGATCGCGGCGGGTGAAGCTCAACCGGCCTAAATCTCAATCCGCGCTGCAGGCGATTTTCCCCCGGAAAACGGAATCGGTTCGTCCCGTATTCCTCTCGCCATCGATCCCCGACTTTCGACGGCTCTTATTTCCGCGCTTGACCCGCTTTCCGTTTCTCGGCCTGCCGGGCCTTGTATTTTTCGAGAGTTGCCCGGACTTCTTGCTGAACGTCGTCGGCGGTTTCGACGTCGGCTCCCAATTTCTTGACGGCTTGGGTTTGCACTTCAACGGCCCTGTCGAAATCGTCCTTTTCGTAATACGCCCGGGCGAGCGTGTCGAGAATTTCTCCCGATTGGCCTTGAGTCGCTTGGTTCGCCAGTTCGGCGAGGGCGAGGGCCGCGTCGAGGTCGCGGTTCTTCAGGTTCTCGGTGTCGAGGATGGTCCAGGACAATTCATTGAGCATATTGGAATTGTCCTTGGCGAGTTCGGCGAGCTTTTTCGCCACTCGGCAAGCCTTCGCGCCGTCGCGTTTTTCTTCGGCCAAAACGATGAATTTATCGAACATCGCCTGAATGAGGTCGTCTTTCTCGATCTCCTTATCGTCGATGATTTGGTCGAGGCCGGCCAGCGCCTTGTCCCAGTCCTCCTTCAGCACGGCGCGCTCGACCGCATTCCTGCGCTGCGCCAGCCGCCGCTCGACGGCGAGCTTCTGCATCGCGCGCTGCAGGGCGTCTTGCTTCTTCGCCGCCGCTTTTTTTGCCTCGTCCTTTTTTGTCTCTTCCGGCTTCGATTCCTCGGCCTTGCCTTCCGCCTGAGGAGCGTCGGCTTCGGGCTTTGGGGGATCGTCAGCGGCCCGAACGCAAGCGAAGGAAACGGCAAACATCGAAATCAATAAAATCAACCAATACCGCTTGCCCACGGCTCTTTCTCCTAGGGAATGAAATTATCGGCGAGGTATCAAATGGAATTGCTCCAGGGGGATTCCGCCGGAGAATGAATCTCGGGTAAAAACCACTTTAGTCCCACGCTTGCATCCACCACGAAAATTCTCATCGTTCGCGATCCTCCCGAAGCATTTCGGCGCTGTCGCTGAATTGTCGGCCGGATTCCACAAAAAGCTGGCGAATGCCATCCATGACGGTCCACGCATCGGGCTTAACTTCGTTTGCCGCTTCTTGAAGAATGGCTTTGGCTTCGATTTCCAGCGGACGACCGTGGATCAATGCCATTGCATTCAGCCGCTCGAGCGTAATCGAATCCAAGTTGGGAATGAGTAAATCGGCCATCTCAATTATCTCATCAATTGGGGATCGATATCGGAATGACTGGTTTTTCTACGATAAGGTTACCCGATCATCTCCCGAAACTGCCCGAACAGATAATCGCTGTCGTGCGGGCCGGCGGAGGCTTCGGGATGGTATTGGACGCTGAACGCCGGTGCTTTCGCGTGGCGCATGCCTTCCACGGTGTTGTCGTTCAGGTTGAAATGCGTAATTTCCAACTCCTTCGGCAGCGACTCCGGATCGACGGCGAAACCGTGGTTCTGCGTGGTGATCTCGACCTTGCCGGTCAATTGGTTCATCACCGGCTGGTTCGCGCCGCGGTGGCCGAACTTGAGCTTGTAAGTCTTCGCGCCGCAGGCCAGCCCCAAAAGTTGATGGCCCAGGCAGATGCCGAAGATCGGCTTCTTGCCCAACAGGCCGCGGATCGTTTCGATGGCGTAACCGAGCGGCTCGGGATCGCCGGGACCGTTCGAGAGGAACACGCCGTCGGGCTTTTGGGCAAGCACGTCCTCGGCGGTCGCCATGCCGGGGAGCACCGTCACGCGGCCGCCCAGATCGAACAGATGCCGCGCGATGTTCCACTTCATGCCGTAATCCAAGGCCACGATATGCGGCGCATTCGCGGGCACGTTTTTCGCGACTTCGTTGCTCAGCCGCGCCCAGCGGCTCAAAGGCTCGGTCCAACCGGTGGCGTTTTCCGGCATCACCTCGCGGACCAAGTCGCGCCCGACCAGGCCGGGGCTGGCCTGGGCTTTGGCCACGAGGCTGGAGTCGTCGAGATCGAGCGAGGAGAGCACGCCCTTCATCGCGCCCTGCGTGCGAATCCGCCGAACCAGTGCCCGGGTATCGATGCCCGCAAGCCCGACGATGTGGTAGCGGCTGAGGTACTCGCACAAATCGCCGTCGGCGCGGAAATTGCTTACGCGGCGGCTGTTTTCGCGGACGATAAAGCCGGCCAGATGCGGCTTGTGGCTTTCCACGTCCTCGGCGTTGATGCCGTAGTTGCCGATCTGCGTGTAAGTCATGGTAACGATCTGGCCGCGATAACTGGGATCGGTGAGAATTTCCTGGTAGCCGGTCATCGAGGTGTTGAAGCAGACCTCGCCATCGACTTCGCCTTCCGCGCCGAAGGAATTTCCGGTATAAATTGTGCCGTCTTCCAAAGCCAGCTTGGCGGTTTTGAGCATTTGCATGATGTAAAAGGAAAATGTGGTTTTTAATGTGGTTGTTTGCAACTCCACTAAAGTTGAAAACCCGTTCTACCCGATTGGTGTTATTCTGGCTGTGGGTCTCCGAACAAGACGTTTTTTACCGAGAGGTCGTGTTTGGGCAGCCAACTTTAAGGGTTCTCGTGCGGCGAACGAGAACCCTTTTTCCATGCGCACATTTTTAGGGCGGATGGTTGAGTCGTTTAATCCGGAGCCAACGGCGACGGCATTCTGCGAAAAATGGCATAAAACGCCGCTTCGACTCCTGCGTTCTCGATTCTTTTTTCACCTCAACCATCTTATCAGATTCCGACGTTCTCGCCCAGAGTCGGGAGAAATCATCCTGGAGAGGGGAGTATAAATTCTGCATCAAGTGATTGCGGCTTTTACTTGGATTTTTCCAAAGTGCGAATTTGTTGCCCTCTCTCCCAAAGGGAGTAGGGAGAAATTTGCAAATTTGCAGTTGCCAAACGCTCGACAGCCCCCAGCAGTTCCGCAAGCAGGTCGTTTCTGTTGACGTAACCACTCATCTGGCCCCGTTTTATCGCTCCCGGTCTGGCGTGGGGCAAATTCGCATTCAAAAATCTCTTGCATCGCGCCGGGATATCTGTTGTAATAATATACAACAGACAGGAGAACCATCCGCTGGGTCCAGACCGGCCAAGAGGTGGACGGATTGCTGGATGCGATCTCGCAACAATGCCTGGAAACATTCCTGGCCCGGAAAAAAGAAGCCCTTGCGCGCCAAGGGAAGGAGAAACCGCCATGATGGCACGATTCTACGGTTATATCGATAAAGTGCTCGAGTTCCGCAGGCTGGCGGCCCTGCTTACCGATTCCCGCTCCGCGCCGGCGATTCGCACCGCCGCCATTTTCGGCACGGCCTTCGCCATGTTCGCCACGGGCCGCGGCAGTCTCAACGGCATCGACAAGGAACGCCACTTCCCCGGACGGTTGCGGAACTTCGTCGGGCCGCGCGTCCCCAGCGGCGACAGCGTCGGCCGGGTGTACGCCCCGATGCACAGCGGCCTCTTGCGCGAGGCGTTCCGCGAAGTCCACCTGCGCATCAAACGCAACAAGGTGCTCAACGGCGGCGGCGACTGGATCTTTGCGGCCGTGGACGGGCACGAGTTTTTTCGCCAGCCGCAAACGCTGCTGCGACCAATGCCTCACCCGCACCTTGATAGTGGATGACCGAGAGGTCACCGAATACGATCACCGGGGCGTAGTCTGCCATTTGATTGGCCAGGACTTGGCCATTCCCTTGGACGTGGAGTTGCAGCGGCCCGGCGAGGGAAAAGTACCGGCCGCCAAACGCCTGCTGGAGCGGATTTTCGCCAATTACCCCCGCTACTTCGATGCGGTGGTCGGCGATGGCCTGTATTTCGAGGCCCCTTTCATCAACTTCTGCCGGGAGCGCCACAAGCATGTGATCGTGGTCGTCAAGGGTGGCGGGGAAAAGATCTGGGGCCGATCCTCTTCCCAAGCGTGAACGCCTGGGCTACATAAAAGGTACGCATTGGTTGCGGCCACGCCGCGCTAGGAATATGCCCCCTATTTCTCCAACGCCGCGATACTCTTGAAATCCTCCTGGAGCGACCGGTAGAGCTGCCGATAAATCGGAAACGCGCGGTCGTAGTATTTGACGGCCTTGCGGTCGGCGGCGGTTTCGCTCGCGACGCGGACCGTTGCCGCGCAGGCTTCGCGGACGTCCTTGAACGCGCCCGCCCCCACCGCCGCCAGCAGGGCCGCGCCGTAGGCCGCGCCTTCCTCGCTCTCGACGGTAACGACCTTGCGGCCGAAGACATCGGCTTGAATCCGCCGCCAGAGCGGGCTGCGCGAGCCGCCGCCCGAAGCGCGAATCTGCTTCACCGGCACGCCCAACTCCTCAATGATCGCCAGGCTGTCGCGCATCGAGTAGGTTACGCCTTCCATGATCGCGCGGACCAGATGCCCGCGCGTATGGGCGAGCGTGAGGCCCACGAAACAGCCGCGCGCGAGGGGATCGGCGTGCGGCGTGCGCTCGCCGGAAAGATACGGCAGGAAGAACAGCCCCTCGCTGCCGGATTTTACGGCGGCGGCTTCCTCGGCGAGCAAATCGTAAATCTCGCGCTTCATCTTTTTGGCGATGGCGTGTTCGGTCTTGCAGAGTTCGTTGCGGAACCATTGCAGCGAGCCGCCGGCCGAAAGGTTCACGCCCATGATGTGCCACTTGCCGCGCACGGCGTGGCAGAAGGTGTGGACGCGGCCCTGGGGATCGATCTTCACTTCATCGCTGTGCACGAACATCACGCCGGAGGTGCCGATCGACGTGGAAAGCACGCCGCGGCTGACGATGCCGTTGCCCACCGCGCCGGCCGCGCAATCGCCGGCCCCGCCCACCACTACGCAAGCGGTCGAAAGGCCCAGCAGCTTCGCGGCGGCGGGCGTAAGCCGTCCGGTAACGTCTTCCGATTCGTAACACTTGGCAAAAAAGTCGATATCCAACTCGAGCGCCGAAAGCAGTTCCTTCGACCAGCCGCGCTTGGCCACGTCCAAGAGCAGCATGCCGCTGGCGTCGCTGACCTCGGTCGCGTATTCCCCGGTCAAGCGGCGGCGGATGTCGTCCTTGGGCAGCAAAATCTTCCGCGTCATGTCGAAGTTCCTCGGCTCGTGGTTCCGCAGCCAGAGGATTTTCGGGGCGGTGAAGCCGGTGAGCGCGGGATTGGCGACCATGCGGATCAGCTCCGCCCGGCCGCCGGCGCGCCGTTCGATTTCGGCGCATTCGGCCGCCGTGCGCTGGTCGTTCCAGAGGATGGCGCGGCGAATGACTTTGTCCGCCTTGTCGAGAAACACCGAGCCGTGCATCTGGCCGGAGAGGCCGATCGACTTCACGTCGGCCGGCTTGAGCTTCGCCCGCGAAACGACCTTGCGGACCGAACCGACGGTCGCCCGCCACCAGTCCTCCGGGTCTTGCTCGCTCCACAGCGGCTTGGGCGCGTGACAAGGATAGGTTTCCATCGCCGCAGCGAGAATTTTACCTTTTGCGTCGATGGCCAAGGTTTTCGTGCCGGAGGTGCCGACGTCGATGCCGAGAAATGCGCTCATGGGAATGATCGAGCTAGGAATTGGCGGAGCGGGATGGATTAGGAACTGTAAAACAATAAGTTGCCGGAATCGTAGTAGGCACACTCCGTGTGCCGTCTGTGAATTACGGCACACGGAGTGTGCCTACTACGTTACAATTCGGTAGGTAATTCTTTTACAGAGACTTACGGCCTTATTTTAATGCGGATCGTTCCCTTTCGACAACCGGTCCCGAAAATAATGCAAACTCATTTTTTCACGGAAGGACCCCTTGCAAAGCCGCGACCAGTGGTCGCGGTTCGCGGGAGGACGCCTTGCAAAGCCGCGACCAGTGGTCGCGGTTCGCGGGAGACCGGAATGCCTTCCCTCCTGATTTTTGCAAAGTTGCAGTTCTCCTGATGAGTATCCCTCGGTTCTTGACGCCACGATACGCCTCCGTTAGGATCGAGCCGGTCGAAATCGACAGTTTCCGCATTAGTAACTCCCACCACCGAGGAGCAACTCATGAACCGAGCTTTTTTATTCCTGACGACATTCGCAACGGCGTTCATCTACGGCTTCGCGGCTTCCGGCGGGCAGGCGGAAACGCAACCGCCGGCCGCAAAGCTCGCCAAGGGCCGCGTCTTTCACGATGCCGACGGCAACGGCAAGTTCGACGAGGGCGAAAAGCCGTTGGCGGGAATTCGCGTTTCCAACGGCCGCGACGTGGCGGCGACGGACGAGGCGGGACGCTACGAAATTCCGGTCGATGACGACACCATCATCTTCGTCATCAAGCCCCGCGGCTGGCGGTCGCCGCTGAGCAAAACCAATTTGCCGCGGTTCTACTACCTTCACAAGCCCCACGGCTCGCCGAAATCCGAATTCCCCGGCGTGGCCCCCACCGGCCCGCTGCCCGAAGCGATCGATTTCCCGCTCTCTCCGCAAGACGAGCCGGACAAGTTTCGGGCAATCGTCTTCGGCGACACGCAAACCCGCAATTTGCGCGACGTGCAGCATCTCGCCCACGATGTCGTCGAAGAACTGGCCGGCACGAAGGCGGCCTTCGGTATCACCCTCGGCGACATTGCGTTCGACGACCTATCCGTCTGGGAGCCGCAAGCCGAGGCGATCTCGGTGCTCGGCATTCCGTGGTTCGCCGTCGCGGGCAACCACGACACCAATTACGACGCCAAAGAGGATATCCATAGCGACGAGTCCTTCGAGCGGTTTTTCGGGCCGTCCTGCTACAGCTTCAACTACGGCCCCGTGCATTTCGTCGTCCTGGACGACGTCGAATGCTCCCGCAACGAGAAAAACGAGTGGAGCTACCGCGGAAATCTCGGCGAAAAACAACTCGAATTCCTCAAAAACG
The DNA here is from genome assembly GCA_020846145.1 of Pirellulales bacterium. Lineage (GTDB taxonomy): Bacteria > Planctomycetota > Planctomycetia > Pirellulales > Thermoguttaceae > JADLEL01. The sequence goes on from JADLEL010000221.1 coordinate 19,484, forward strand.
ATTTGGCGGGCGTGCCCGAGGAGAATTTGGTCGTGCTCGCGATGCACATCCCGCTCATTCACCTCGACGATCGCGCGAAAGTCTATCGCTTGATCGAGAACCGGCCGTTCACCCTTTCGCTTTCGGGCCACACGCACTCGAACGAGCAGCATTTCGTCGAGAAAAACGGCGGCTGGAACGGCGCGCGGCCGCACCACCACATCATCCACGGCACGGCCTGCGGGAGTTGGTGGAACGGGAGTCCCGACGAGCGGGGAATTCCCCACGCGACGATGGTGGACGGCACGCCCAACGGCTATTCGATCATCGCCTTCGACGGCAATCAATACGTGCAAGACTACAAAGCGGCCGGACGCGGGAAAAACTATCAGATGCAGATCCACGCGCCCGAAACGGTGCCCGCGGCCGAGGCCGCGCAAACCTATATTCTGGCCAACGTGTTCAATAGCTCCGCGCGTTCGACCGTGAAGATGCGCGTCGATGGCGGCGCGTGGGTCGAGATGCGGCGCGCCGCCGTCGAGGACCCCGCCTATCGCCGGGCCTACGAACTCGATCAGCAGTTGAAAGACAATCCCTGGGTCGATCTGCCCAAGCCCTGGCGTTCCACCCATATCTGGTCCGCCCCGCTGCCCGCCGCCCTCGCGGAAGGCATTCATTTAATCGAAGTCGAGACGATCGACATGAACGGCAAGAAATTTACCGGCTGCCGCGTTTTTCGGATCGTTGCGAGCGACAAATCGTAGCGCGGCATTCGGATCACGCCGCAAGTCGAAAAGTGCCCCGCCGTCGAGTCTCAATCGCAACCCTTCAGGCGTGAGGCGAGAACTTCGCTATCGGTGCCGCTCGCGCCACCCGATATGTGTAATTATGTTCATGGATTAGGTCGGTTTGTCTTGTGGAAAAGGACGAAAAATTATTTAGGGGGGATTGGTTGCTTTTTTCGGAATGGCAAATTAAACTCAAACAAAGTTCTACCATGCTCCGTTCACCCCTCCAGTGAGGCAGCGCGCGTTCAATCCCGAAAGCCATTCGGTTTTTGAATGTATCTTGTGCGGATTCTTTCGCTCTTTCCCGATTTCATTTCCCTTTACATATTGGAGTCCAATCATGTTCCGTTTTGTTTTCGTTGTTTGTGGCATCGTTCTTGCTTCAAGTGCCGCGCAGGCCGATGTGTTCAACATGGGACCGGGCTTGACCAACTTGGAAATGGTGCCGGTGGGCAACATCAACAACAGCCCGGACCCTGCCACGGGTAACCTCTATGGTTCAGTGGACCACGCTTACAGCATCGGCAAATACGAGGTCACGGCAGGGCAATATACAGAGTTCCTCAACGCCGTGGCGGGGACTTCGGACCCCTATGGCCTTTACAATAGCGAAATGGCTCACATCCATTCTAACGCAGCTTTTGGCTCGAAAATTATCTATGATTCCAACACGAAAAAATATACGGCATCATTGCCGAACCAACCGGTGAATTGGGTATCTTGGGGCGATGTGGCCCGATTCTGCAATTGGCTGCAAACGGGCTCGACGGAGACCGGTGCATACACCCTTAATGGCCATACTGATTTTGCTTACTTGACGGCCGTTACCCGTAATCCTGGATCGCTGTATTTTATTCCCAACGAGAACGAATGGTACAAGGCTGCATACTACGATCCAAACAAAGGCGGCACGGGAGTTGGTGGTTATTGGCTGTATCCCACAAAGAGCAACCCAATTCCAAGCAATATCTTGCTTTCGCCCGACCCGGGGAACAATGCGAACGTCATAGATACCTATGGCACCGGAAACGGCGGCTACACGCTCAATCCAATGAATACCACGGAAGTTGGCTCATTTGCCAACTCTTTGAGCGCCTATGGTACTTTTGACCAGGGCGGGAATGTCTGGGAGAGAATCGACTCGGTTTCTGGGGTTTCGTCGAATGTCGTGCGTGGTGGATCGTTTACCTTCCCCGCTTACGCTCTGGCAGCGTCTTTCCGCGGTACCTTCGGCTCCCCACAAGACGATGCGCTCGACATGGGTTTCCGCATAGCAAGTATCCCCGAACCCTCCCCCCTTATCCTCCTCGGCATCGGAGCCCCTGGCCTCCTCGCCTTCGCATGGAAACGGCGGAGATAAGCCCTCAAGCTATCGGATTTTTTTAATTCCGAATTGTCAAAGAACATTATAATGGACCCCAAAAACTGGACCACGAAAATTGATGCGATAGATGTACTATTTGGTCCAAGATTTGGAGGTAAACATGGGAGCGAAGCGGAGGGTGATCGAGGCGGGGCTGAAGGCGAAGGCGG
>JADLEL010000222.1 GCA_020846145.1 Pirellulales bacterium
CGCCCCGGTCGGGGACTGGTCCATTTTTCGGCGGGATAGCGTATTTTGCGGACAAACGGTAGGCCGAAAACATGGACCTGTCCCCTTCCCGCGGCGCGAGGGGGACAGTCCCATTTTCGCGGCGATTAAGCATTTTTACGGCGCCATCATCTTTTACGCCGCAAAAATCGGGACAGTCCCCTGTGAACGGTTTCCATTTTCATAATAGGGATTATTCCGAATTGACCAACACGGCGACGGGGAAGTCGGCGAAAATCTCGGCGGCGGACAACCGCGCTTCATTCGTCGCACAGAATTGGCCCGTGAACAAGTTGACGAGGGAAACCTCGCCGAGTTCGTTTACGTTGAGCCGGGTATCGCGCCAGATCGCCGGACCCAAGGGCGGCGCAGCCGGGGGGATGTCGGTTGCGGACTTCATCAGTTGGGCAATCAATCGAGGAGCGGCCACGAGGGCGATTTGCGGTCGATCTTCGCCCGACGGAACCCAGCGCCGCGCGAAAGCTAAAAAATGTTTTGACGCCGCGCCTTCGACGCTCAGCGGAATGTACTCGCCGTGTCGGAAGAGGTCGGCGTGGCGGCGGCGGAATTGCAGCATCCGCCAGGTAACGAACAACTTCGCTCTCGGATCGCGGGGATTGGCGGCCAGCTCGCGCGCCAAGGACAACAGCGAATTTTCGTCCGGGCCGACGGCCTCTTCGAGCCGCGCGAGCAGGCTTTGCCGAAGCGTGAAATCGACCGGGCGGCGGTTGTCGGGATCGACGAGACTGAAATCCCAAAGTTCCTGGCCCTGGTAGATGTCGGGCACTCCCGGCGATGCGAGTTTCAAAGCCAATTGCGCCAGGGCGTTGTGAAGCCCCCAACCGACGATCTGCTCGTGGAAGCCGCGGAATTCGGCGAGAAAGCGGTTTTTCGGATGGTCCGCGAGCGCGGCGGCCGCGAACTCCCGCACCGCGGCGTCGTACTCGGCGACGGGATTGATCCAACTGGTGTGCTGTTTCGCTTCCCGGGTGGCCTTCTCCATGTATTGCTGCATGCGCTCGATGAGCGTCCGCTGCGTTTCGGCGTCGGGCGGCTCCGGCGGCCAGATGCCGACGAGGTTCTGATAGAAGAGGTATTCGTCGTTGCGGCAGGGAGCGGGGCGGCCATCGACCTCGCGGCGGTGGCGGCGGTTCAGCCGCGTCCAGCGATTGATCGCGGCGCGCCACGCCGCGGGGATTTCGGAAAGCACGTCGATCCTCGCCCGCGCGTCCTCGCCGCGCTTCGTGTCGTGCGTGCTGGTGCAAACCAGCGATTGCGGCCACTGCGACAGCCGCACGAGGTTCTGCCGGTGGAACTCTTCGGGCAACGTCGCGCCGCGCGTGGGATCGCCGCCGACTTCGCACCGCGAGACCAGGGGGCAATAGCGGTAGAAGGCGGTGTCCTCGATGCCCTTGGCCATCACGGGGCTGGCCGCTTGCTGAAAGCGCCCCACGAACAGCGCCCTTTCCGCGATTCCGGCCGCCGAGAGATCGGGCGGCGCCTCCAAGAGCAGCACGTCGCGGATGAAATCGAACAGCGCGGGATTTCGCGCCGGATTGCGGCGCTTGGCTTGCGCCGCCGCCCGGCAGATGAACTGCCGATCTTGTTCCGAGACTTCGCCCTGGCGGATGTATGTGCGGTAAACCGGAAAACACGCGATGACCTCGCGGAGCGCCGTTCGCAGTTCGTTCAAGGTGAAATCGCGGTAATGCCGGTGCCGTTCGGAAAGCCGGTTCAAACGGTGCGCCAGCAGTTGCAAATCGCTGGACATGGCCACCCGTAAAATCAGCGATTTCGATTGATAGGCGACTTCGCGGAAAATCGTCTCGTCGTCGATGAAGCGCTGGTAAATTTTTTGCAGTTCGGCGAAGCCCGCCGGATCGATGAATAATCCGCTGACGGCGTTGGCGAATTCGTAGCCCGTGGTGCCGGCCGCCAACCACGCGTTGGGGAGCGGTTCCTCGGGACCGAGGATTTTTTCGACGACCGCGAACAGCGGCGGGCGGACGTTTTTTTCGCTCTTATCGACGCCGGCGACGACGATTTCCACGGTCTCGGCGGGCGCCGGAAAACAAAGATCGTTAAGCGGGATTTCAAGATTAAATCGGTTGCCGATTTCCCGCACGAACGACGGCTCGAGATCCTTCCACTCGGGCGCGAGCGGCGGGGAAGCGGAGTCATCGCCCGCGGGGAGCGACGTAGCGAGGGGGACGCCATCGGGCATTCCGGTCCTCGCCTCCGGCCCCGGCCACTCCGCGGCGCCCGCCGGCGAACCTTCGGTCGGCGCTTGCGGGGCGGAGTCTTTCATTTGCCGAAACGCCTCGCGTCCCAGGCAGCGCAGATATGCGAGTTGCAAGCGGTTCAGGTATTCCTGGGGATCGAAGAGGCCGTCGATGTGGTCGATCCGCAAGCCGTCGGCGTCGCCGCGCGCGAGCAACTCGAAGATCGCGCGATGGCTCTCCTCGAAGACCTTGGGGTCTTCCATGCAAACGGCCGCCAGTTCGTTGATGTCGAAGAACCGCCGATAATTGATTTCATCGGCGGCCGCCTTCCAATGGCAGAGCCGGTACGCTTGGGCGTCCAGCAGCGCATCGAGCCGATCGAGGCCGCGCGGGTCGTCCGGGCCGCCGTTGAATCGCTCGACGTTGCGCAGAATGAACTCGGCGATTTCGGGCGAGCGGGCCGTGAGCTTCCCCAGACGGTCCTTGGCGACTTCTTTTTCCCGTTGCCGTTCGGCGATCGCCGCGGGCGAGGCATCGGTTCGCTCCGGCAGATGCTCGAGCGCGGTGGCGATGCTCTCGAGTTCGCGCAGGTCCTCGGAATCGGCGGGGAGCGCGGCGCGAAATTCCTCCATGCCCAGGGACAATATCTGGCGGTACGATTTCGGGTCCAGCGGCAGCCGCATCTCGTAGTAGCGAATGTAAAACGATCCCTCGCGGTATTCGAGCTTCAAATCTCCCGCATCCAAGACCTTGCCGTATTGATCGCCCAGCATGGGGAGCAAGACCTTGCCCTCCAGGGCTTCGTTCACCGGCGACCAGTCGATGTCGAAGTACGGGGCGTAAGGCGATGAAGGGCCGTTTTCCAGCACGTCGCACCACCAGCGGTTTTCGCCGGCGACGGCGCTCATGTGGTTGGGCACGAGGTCCAGGATTTGCCCCATCCCGCGGCGGCGCAGTTCGTCCACCAACGTGCGATACGCCTGCGGACCGCCCAGGGCCGGATTCAGTTCGCCGTAATCGACGATCGCGTAACCGCTCGAGCCTTCCCGCGATTTGAGGCAGGGCGATCCGTACAAATGACTCGCGCCCAGCGCGTCCAGATACGGCGCCAGAGCCGCCGCCGCGCCGAAGGTCATCGTCCCGGGCGCGAATTGCAGGCGATAGGTGGCGGTGGGGCGGGCAAACCGGGCGACGGCCGTCTCCTCGACCGCCTCGGCCACGCGACGGATCAATGCCGAATAGTCTGCCATCGTCCGGTTTCCTTCGATCGGTTCGCTATTTTCGTTCGGCGGAATACCGCGTGTTGCCCGCGCGGCGCGTGACGCCGATCTTATCCATGTAATCCAAAAGCGGAATGGCGTATTTTCGCGTGCTGTCGAGAAGGTACTTGAACTGCACGCTTTCCAGCCTTTCTTCCTTGCCGAAGTGTTCGCGGAGCAACTCGCGGGCGCGGTCCACCGCTTCGCGATGGAACAGCATTCCCTCTTCCACGCGCGCCAACCGCCCGTGTTCCACCAGGATTTTGAGGATTTTTTGCAGCTTATTCGGCGAAACGTTCGCCCGATCGGCAACATCCTCCGCGCTCGGGGGCTGAAACCCGGCTTGGCGATAGAGCGTTTCGACGGCTTCCAGGAGCTTGGCGTCTTCGTCCTGAAAAGTGCTGCGATGTTCGCTCAACGCCACGTATTGCCCCCGTTCCACGAGTCGGCCCGCGCCAATCAATTCGGCGACGAGATGATCGAGAACCGCGCGGGGAGCCGGCGTCGATTTGCGCAAATCCTCCCAGGGAATACCGGGCCGTTCCGGCGACTGGAGGTGGAAGCGGCGGATTTGCTCGACGAGATTTTCCGCGGCCTCGTCCGCCGTTTGCCGATGCACGAATAGACCTCCCGCCAGAGAAAAGATTGTTTTCTCTTCGGATAGACGCGCGAGGATTTCCCGCAGGCGCAGGCGGGGGAGTTTCGTGCGCAGGGCGAGGTCCGATTCGTTGGCGGCCAGCGATTCCGACCGCCGCACGCAATACTCGACGAAGCGGCGGTCGTCCGGCACGGCTTGGGCGCGCTCGCGGAGGTCTTCCATCACGCCGGGGCGGCTGCCTTTCATCCTTCGCTCGATGGCCTCGACGATCCGTCCGCCGCCAATGGTCCGCACCGGCGAAGGCGTCCGCAATATGAAGGGGTCGCCCGGCCCGGCCACGATGGGCGTCTTGGTTCGCAGTTGCACCAAATCCGTCGTCCCGCTTTCCATGAAATTGCCGGTAAGCGGGTAGAACGAGGCGGCGACCTCGGTCGTGCCGGTGTGGAATTTCACTTCCGCTCCGCTTTTGAGAACCAGTTTTTCGCGCGGCAGCAACTTAAACGAGCAGAGAAACCATTCCTGCGGCGCGAAGTAGCCGGGCACGGTGAGCGTATCGCCCCGGCGGATGATGCGGTGGTCCCAGTGGCCCACGTTGATCGCCGCGCATTGGCCGGCCATAACGGCGTCGCTAGTTTGGCCATAGACTTCGATCCGCCGCAGCTTGCCCGTGAGATTGTGCGGCAGGAGGACCATCTCGTCGCCCGCATGGGCGGAGCCGGAAATCGGAATGCCGGCCACCACGGTGCCGTACCCTTGCACGGAGAAGGCCCGATCCAACGGGAGGCGAAAGAGGCCATCGACGCGCTTCGGCTCGATCGATTTGACCAATTCCCAAAGCGCCTCCAGAAAACCGTCGAAGCCTTCGCCGCTGATGTTCGACAGCGGGAGGATCGGCGCATTCTCCAAAAAAGTCCCGCGGAGGAAGGCCGCGATATCGGCTTGGACTTGCAGTCGCGCATCCGGCTCCACGCGGTCGATTTTGGTCAAGGCCACGATGCCGTGCCACACGCCCAACAGCGTGAGGATTTCCAAATGTTCGCGGGTTTGCGGCATTACGCCGTCGTCGGCCGCGACGACGAAAATCACGCCGTCCATGCCGCTCACGCCGGCAACCATCGTTTTGATGAAGTTCTCGTGGCCGGGCACATCGACGATGCCGACCTGCATGTCGGCGATCTTGCAGGGGGCGAAGCCGAGATCGATCGACATGCCCCGCTCCTTCTCTTCCTTGAGCCGGTCGGTTTCGCAGCCGGTCAGGCAGCGGACTAGCGCGGTTTTCCCATGGTCGATGTGTCCCGCCGTTCCGAGAGTGATATTGACTTGTTGCAAGGTCGAGCCTTTTTGAGTTTATCGTACACAGTACGCAGTACAGAGTATAAAATACGGAGTACAGAGTTCGGAGTATGCAGTATGCAGTACGCAGTATGCAGTACGCAGTATGCAGTATGCAGTACAGAGTACCAAGTACTCAGTACTTTGTACTCTGTACTCTGTACTGAGCACTTCGTATCCTGTTCACGCCCCTCACCCCTCACCTCACGTCCCACGCCCCTCACCCCACGCCCCTTAATATATCCATCCTTTCTTCGTCTATCCATCACCCCCTCCTCCGTTGTGCCTGGGATATTGAAAAACGGCTATCTCGACAATTCCAATTGAAAAGATCATAATGGGGGATTACCATTGCCAAGAAATATGCAACCTGCACCACCCCCTTTCCTTCGGTGACTTTCGTGAAAAAAATCTCCGGGATCAACTTGGGCGACGTGCAAGCGGTTTACGGCGGACCCGAGGGCGATCTCTGGGAACTGGTGATGGGCCAGCAAATCCATATCGGGGGGTTTGCCTCGTCGACGGATCTGGCCGAACGGGCCGGCATCGGGGCGGGCGTGAGCGGCATCGATTTGTGTTGCTGCACCGGCGCGGGGATGAGGTTTCTGGTCCGCTTCCGCAACGTTTCCCGAATGCACGGCGTCGATGCTACCGAAGCGGTCGTCGAGCGCGGCCGCCGCCGCTGCAAGGCCGAAGGACTCGACGGGCAAATCGGCTTCACCCTCGGCGATGCCTGCCGCACCGGCCTGCCCGCCGCCGCCGCCGATTTCGTCTGGGGAGAAGACGCCTGGTGCTACGTGGTCGATAAGACGCAACTCATCGCCGAAGCGGTGCGGCTGCTCAAGCCGGAGGGCATCGTCGCCTTTACCGATTGGATCGAAGGGCCTGCCGGATTGACCGAAGATGAATCGGAGCGATTCCTCAAGTTCATGAAGTTTCCCAACATTCTCGACTTGAACGATTACTCCACGCTGCTGGCCGAGCGAGGATGCAAAATCCTTTCGGCCGAAGACACCGGCCGCTTCGCCCCCTACATGGACCTTTATCTCGACATGCTCAACATGCAGTTGACCTACGACGCGCTGCGGATCATCGGCTTCGACCTGCCCTTGATGCAATCGCTGGGCGGCGAGATGCGCTTCATGCGCGATCTTGCCCACGCCGGAAAAATCGCCCAGGGTCGATTCATCGCGCGGAAGAAGTAGGTTATGCTTCAGCATAACTCCTTTTATACTCGCTCCCACGCTGCATGTGAAAACGAAAACATACGGTGAAACATGGCGAAATGCCGCGGCGATCGGGATGATGTTCCGGACTGCGGTTCGACGGCTTCGACCGGCGAAGGGCAATCGCAAAATCCCTTCGCCTGGTTCGACGGGATGATCGGGCATTGCCTCGAATACGCCCAGGCCGCGAAAGCGGCGGGCAAGCCCGTGGTGGGCATCCTCTGCGAATACACGCCGCGCGAGCTGATCGTGGCGGCCGGCGGCGTGCCGGTCTGCCTGTGCGGCGGCTCGGCGAAAACCATTCCCGCCGCCGAGCAACATTTACCGGCCAATCTCTGTCCGCTCATTAAATCGACCTACGGCTATCATCTCCTCGGCAGCAATCCGTTTCTCGAAATGGCCGATTTGGTGGTCGGCGAGACCACCTGCGACGGCAAGAAGAAGATGTACGAACTGATGGCCGAATCGCGGCCGATGTACGTCTTGCAACTGCCGCATCAAGCGAACGGCGGCGCGGCGCTGGAATATTGGCTCGCAGAACTGGAAAAATTCCGCGCCTTCCTCGAAGAGCGTTTCGGGACCGAAATCACCGACGATAAAATCCGCGAAGCCGCGAAACTATTAAACCGCGAACGCGCGCTGCGCCGCGAATTGGCGGCGCTGATGAAGTCCGCTCATCCTCTCTTGACCGGCCGGCAGCTTATCGCGTGCAAGAGCAGCATCTGGGGCATGACCGATGCGCTGCGGCAATACGAACGCGCGATCGAACTCCTCCGCGGCCAAGGCGGAGAAGCCTCTTCCTTATGCGAAAAGATCGCATCGGAGGGCGCGCGGAACGGCAGGGTCCGCGTGCTCATGACCGGCGTGCCGATGGTCCACGGCGCCGAGCGCGTGCTCGATCTCATCGAAGACTGCGGCGGACTGGCCGTGGCGATGGAGAATTGCACCGGTCTCAAGCCGCTTGCGGAGGACATCGACGAAACCGCGGCCGATCCGCTGCGGGCGTTGGCGGGAAAATACTTTTCGCTTCCCTGCTCGGTGATGACTCCCAACGACCGGCGGATCGATCTGTTGCGCCAATTGGCGGCCGACTACCGGCCCGAGTGCGTCGTCGAACTGATTTGGCAAGCCTGCTTGACTTACGACGTGGAATCGCACCGCGTGAAGCGTTTCGTCGAGGAGGAGTTGAAACTGCCCTACTTGCGCATCGAGACCGATTACTCCCCCTCCGATTCCGCGCGGATCAACGTCCGCGTCGAGGCGCTGTTTGAAACCGTGCGCGCCCGCCGATAACGTATTATCATGATCGCTGGGTGCCACGGGCATCTTGCCCGTGCCCCGTGCGACACTGGCGAGACGCCAGTGGCACACTCCCGGCAAAACGGCATACTCCAAATGTCATGACCGCGATCGCCTACGCCAGCCCGTTCGTGCCCGTGGAATGGATCGCGGCCCATGGATTGCGCCCCCTTTGGTTGCGACCGCCCGCGGCGGGCGGCGGTGCGGAATTCGCAGCCGCGAGAGGAGTCTGCCCGTATGCCGGAGCGGTGGTCGATGCGGCGGAGACGGGAATCGATGCCTCCGCGTTGGTGCTGACCACGATCTGCGATCAAATGCGATTTGCGTCGGCGCTCATCGAAAGCAGCGGCCGGTGTCCGGTCTTTCTGCTCAACGTGCCTTCCACCTGGCAAACCGGCGAAGCCAGATCGCTCTATCTCGCGGAGCTTTGCCGGTTGGGCCGTTTTTTTGAAAAGCACGGCGGAAAGCCGCCCAACGGCGCTGAGTTGGCGCGGGTAATGCTCGCTTACGATCGAGCGCGGTCGGCTTTGCTTTCGGCGCAATCCACGCTCTCCGCACGGCAGTTTGCCGAGACCGCCGCGAAATATCGCGGTCCGCTGGAAACGGCTTCTCCGCCGAAGCCCGATGCGCCGCCGGCCGACGGCATTCCGCTCGCCGTTTTGGGCGGACCGCTTTTGGAAGCGGACTACGAGTTTTTCGACGTGCTCCAGCGCGCCGGCGGGCGCGTCGTGCTCGATGCCACCGAAGGCGGCGAAAGGACGATGCCCCGCGGATTCGATCCGCGAAAGATCGATGCCGACCCGCTGCGCGCATTGGCCGACGCCTATTTCAATGCGATTCCCGACGCCTTCCGGCGGCCCAACGCGGCGCTCTACGAATGGCTGGGGCGCGAGTTGGCAGCACGGCATGTTCGGGGCATCGTCTTCCGCCGCTACGTCTGGTGCGATCTCTGGCATGCCGAGTTGCAGCGTCTGAAGCGATGGACCGCCTTGCCCGTTTTGGACCTCGATGCAGGCGCCGACGACGTCGCCGCCCCCAATCGCATGCAAGGCCGCTTCGAAGCCTTTTTGGAAATGTTGGCATGAACGATCGACCGCGAAAAATCACCTTGGACCAGTGGGACGATCGTCATGCCGAGCTGCGCGCCGCGGGCTTGAACGAACCAAGTTACGGCGGACCGCTCGGCCGGCACGCCGCGCAGGGCGACGTGCGGCTGCGGAAACTTTCCTTCGATAATTCCCCCGCCGCGCTGCGGTTGTGGAATTTTTTGCTCTCCGAGGAAGACCGCCTGCGCGATTGCAAAGCCCGCGGCAAAAAGCTCGTCGGCGCGATGAAGGATTTGGGCACCGTGCCGGTGATGGTCTATTCGCTGCCGAACCTCGCGGCCTTCTATCCCGACGGCGCGTGGTGGCTCCCCTGCATGAAGGAAAACCGCACGGACCTCCTCAAGATCGCCGATTCGCTGGGCATCGACGACTCCTTTTGCCCCGTGCGGGCGATGCTGGGCGCGTTCGTCAATCAAAAACATTTTCCGCTGCCCGGCCTGCTGACGTGCAGCGTAGGGGCGACTTGCGACGACTTTTCGGCCATCGCCCAGCGCGTGGAGTCGCTCGGCTTCCCGATCCTCTGGTGGGAGATACCGCATCGTCGCCGTCCGGACGGCGATGAACCGGTCGTCGAATTGCCCGGCGGCTTCACGGCCCCCGAAACGCAAGTCGCGTTCGTGAGAGCCGAACTGGAGCGCATCCGCCGCGCGCTCGCGGATTACGCGGGCGAACCGCTTACCGACGAACTGCTTTCCGCCGGCATCGAACGCGCCAACCAAGTCCGCAGCATTCTCGGCAAATTGCGGGAGTTGGCTTATTGTGCAAATCCCTGCCCTATGCCGGCGCTGGAGATGCTGATCGCCGAGATGCTTGCGATTCATTTTTGTTCCGATCATAATGAAACGGTTGCCGTGCTGGCCGAACTGCGCGACGAGGTCGTCCGCCGCGTTCGGGCGGGGATCGGCGTCCTCGCCGACGATGCCGTGCGCGTCTTTTGGGTCAATCCCGTGGCCGATTTGCGGGTGATGAACTTGCTGGAAGACGCCGGCGGCCGCGTCTGCGGGACCGAATATCTTTTTTGTCACGCCTTGGATCCCATCCCCGCCGATTTGCCGCCGATGGAGGCGTTGGCGCGGATGGCCTTGGCCGATCCTATGGTCGGATCGCCCCGGGACCGCACCGGGCGGATCGTCGCCGACATCCGCCGCTTCGGCGCGGAGGCCCTGGTCGTATCGCGCATTCCCGGCGCGAGCCACTGCGCCTGGGAGGCTGCGGCGATCGGCGAGGCGGTCCGCGCACAACTTGATATTCCGATGATCGATATTGAAGTCCCTTCCCTCGCCGACGCCATGCGTCCCACCCTCCGTACGCGGCTGGAAGCCCTGCTCGAAACCGCGAGAACGCGCAGAAGATGATAATGGAGAACGAAACTCGTAGGTTATGCTTTAGCATAACGATTTTGTTATGCTAAAGCATAACCTACATCCTTCATACTTCCCCAGATAACCGACCATGATATGCGCAGGAGTTGACGCCGGATCGAGAACCGCCAAGGTCGTGCTGTTCGATTCCGACAGCCTCGGCGTGGCGGCGGCGGGCGTCGTCGATCAGGGGATCGATCAAGACGCCGTCGCCGATGCGCTCTTCGTGCGATTGATCCGCGAAAACGGCATCGATCCTAGCCAAGTCGGGCCGGTGGTGGGAACCGGCTACGGCCGCAAACTGATCCGTTTCGCCCAGAAGACCATTACCGAAATCACCTGCCAGGCTGCGGGCATCCGCCATAGCGTACCCGAAGCGCGAACGATCATCGATATCGGCGGCCAAGACAGCAAGTATCTGCGCCTCAACGGCAACGGCTCCGTCGCCGATTTCGCGATGAACGACCGCTGCGCCGCGGGCACCGGCCGCTTTCTCGAACTGCTCGCCGCGCAACTGGGCGTGCGCCTCGACCGGCTCGGCGAAATCGCCGCGTTAAGCCGCAATCCCGCCATCATCAGCAGCATGTGCGCGGTCTTCGCTGAGACGGAAATCGTCGGATTGCTCGCGTCCGGCATCACCACGGCGGATATCGCCGCCGGCGTGTTGGCGTCGATCGCCACCCGCGTCGCGGCGATGTCCGGCCGGAATTTGGACGGCCCGATCGTCTTGACCGGCGGCGTGGCCCTCGTCCCCGGCATGGAGGCGGCCCTCGAGTCGATCCTCGGACAGCCGGTCGCCGTCGCCCCCCGGCCGCAAATCACTTGCGCCCTCGGCGCCGCCATCCTCGCCTGGAAATCGCTGAATGGATCGCCTACGCCGACGGCTTGAAACGCGTTTGCTTGTGCACGGAATGATCCCCTGATAAAATCTCCCGATAATTTGCCGACGACTCGATCAACTCGACACCCGGAGCCGACGATGAAGGACTTGGCAAAGCGAAAAATCGTGATGGGCCGCTCGATGCAGTTAGGGCATTGCATCTGCAATCCCAAAAAGCCCTGCCCTTGCGATGTGTTCCGGGAAAAAGACCTCTGTCCTTGCGCCGGCGAACGGGAGGACGCGCCGCCGGGACCGGTGCGGCTCATGGACCTCGTGGAATATGCCGGCTGTGCTTCCAAGATCGACGCCGCGACGCTGAAGCGCGCGCTCCACGGCCTGCCCTTTCCGGACGATCCCCGCGTACTAATCGGCGCGCCCGCCGGCGACGACGCGGGCGTGTTCGAAATCGCCCCGGACCTCGCGCTGGTGCAAACGGTGGACGTTTTCTCGCCGTCGGTGGACGATCCCTACACGTTCGGACAAATCGCCGCCGCCAATTCGCTGAGCGACATCTACGCGATGGGCGGCCGCCCGATCACCGCGCTGTCGATCGTCGGGTTTCCCAGCCGCGCCGTCTCCGAGAGCGTCATGCGGGAGATTCTCCGCGGCGGCATCGACAAGATGAACGAGGCCGGCGTTCCGGTCATCGGCGGCCACAGCATCAACGACAACGAACTCAAGGCGGGCTTCGCCGTTACCGGCTTGATCCATCCCGCGAAAATCGCCGCCAACGCCGGCGCGCGGCCGGGCGATGCGTTGATCCTCACCAAGCCGCTGGGCACCGGTATTGTGGCCTTCGCCGCGCAAATCGGCCGCGCGCCGGCCGGGAGCCTCGAAGCCGCCGCCCGCTCGATGGCACGGCTCAACGACCGCGCCGCCAAGCTGATGCTCGAATCGGGCGCTCGCGCCTGCACCGACGTTACCGGCTTCGGCCTCGTCGGGCATTTGAGCGCGATGGCCGCCGCGAGCAAGGTCGATGTGGAACTTTTCGGCAACGAGTTCCCCTTGTTGCCCGGCGTTTGGGAGTGCCTGGGCAACGGCATTCTTTCCGGCGCGGTCGAACGCAACCGGGAATCGTTCGGCGAGCGGCTCGTCGCCGACGAAAACGTTCCCCCGCCTCTGATCGACCTCTGCTTCGATCCGCAAACGTCCGGCGGCCTGCTGATGGCCGTGCCCGAATCCGCCGCCGCCGAACTCCTCGCCCGGCTTCATGCCCAGGGCATGGCCGAAGCGGCCGTCATCGGAAAGGTCGCTTCCGCGGGTTCCGGCGGGATTACGCTTCGCTATCAAGGACGAATGCGATTATCCGCTGCGTCAACCGAGTATAAAAAATCACCTCAAGCCAAGGAGACGACGAATATGGATTGCTGCGCTCATCATCACGAATCGGATTCTCCGGCCGCCGGGGAGAACGGCGGCGTCGCCGCGATCGAGCAAAAATTCCTCGATTTTCTGCAAGCCGCCAACGCCCCCGGCGCGCTCGACGGCAAAACCAAACGGGCCGTCGCCATCGCCCTCTCGGTGCTTGCGCGCTGCGAGCCCTGCGTGAACAGCCACCTCAAAAAGGCGCGCGAGGAAGGATTCTCGCAAGCGGAAATCGACGAGGCCGCCTGGGTCGCCATCGCCTTCGGCGGCTCGCCGACGATGGTGTTTTATCGGGGATTGAGGAAAAGCTAACCGGGATTATTCATCAACATCGTAGATGCGGCATCCTGCCGCATTTTTGGCAAAAGCGGCAAGATGCCGCTTCTACAAATCGCTTTTATGAATAATGCGGGCTAAGAACGATGCGCGCCGGGGCGTCCCCGCCCGCAAAGGCGCAGCAGGCGTTTTCCCGTCCTGGGCGGGTCCGCGCTGCGATCGACTCGCCCTGCGCATGCATCCAAGGGGAAAAAATCATTTGCGCGATTCGGCTTCCAAAATTCCTAGCACGATTGCCCGGAGTTTCGGCTCGGCGGAGGCGGCAACGGCGAGAATCTCCTCGATTTTTGCCGGTTTCAGGGCATCGGGCAGGCATCGATCGGTAACGACCGAGAGGCCCAGCACGCGCATGCCGGCATGAACGGCCACGAGCACTTCGGGCACGGTGGACATGCCCACCACGTCGGCGCCGACGGCGCGCAAGAACCGGTATTCGGCCCGGGTTTCCAGGTTCGGGCCGGTTACCGCGGCATAGACGCCCTCGTGCGCGGCGAAATTCCCGCGCCGCGCGATTTCCAACGCGCGGTCGATCAGCGCCCGATCGTACGGTTGGCACATGTCGGGAAAGCGCGGGCCGAGCGCGTCGTCGTTGGGACCGATGAGCGGATTCCCGCTCATGAGATTGATGTGGTCCTCAATGACCACGATATCGCCCAGGGCGTAATGCGGATTCAATCCGCCGCAGGCGTTCGAGACCAGCAGCATACCCGCCCCCAAGGCGCGCATCACGCGGACGGGAAACGTAATTTGCCGGTAGCCATAGCCTTCGTAGGCGTGGAAGCGGCCTTCCATGGCGACCACCGGCAGGCCCTGCAATTTGCCGCAGACGAGTTGACCGGCGTGGCCGATGGCCGTGGAGCGGGGGAAATGCGGAATTTCCGCATAGTCGAGTTTCGCTTCGATCTCGATCTGCCCGGCAACGCTTCCCAAACCCGTGCCCAAAATCACGCCGGCATGGGGAGCGCCGGCCCAATGCGCGCGAACCACTTCGACCGCCTGTTCGATTTGATGAGCTAATTCGTGCATGGGCGGCGGGGGTTGGACGCCGGCCATTTTCGTTTCGGACGGCGGCGGTAAACTCTGCGCGGTCCTTGGCGCGACGAATCGTTCCCGTGCGACATCGCCAATTTGCAAAGCCGCGACCATTGGTCGCGGTTTATCCCCCGCGCAGTCCTTGGCGCGACAAATCTATCCCGTAAAAGTCTTTTGTCTCATTTATGGCCGTTCACGGTATAATCGTTCAGGCATCGTCCTCGAACTCGTCGTCGATATCTTCGTCTTCTTCATCCTCATCGAGATCTTCGTCGTCGAATTCCTCCTCGAAGTCGTCGTCGAAATCTTCTTCGAAGTCGTCGTCGAAATCGTCGTCAAAATCGTCGTCGTCGAATTCGTCGGCGTCTTCCTCTTCCGCCTCGGCAATGCATAAGCCGGACCGAAGCGCTTCTTCGATCGATGTTTCTTCCGGCGTCCAGGCACGGGTTGGGCTGATCTCGAAAGTCATGAAAATCCCTTTGATGAATGGAAGCGAAGCACGGACGGCGCTTCGCGCGGTTTTCGGCTTCATCCGAGTCGAATTGTTAAATACTCCTCTCGGTCTGTCAACGGTTGAAAATCGGATTTTCTCCCGGTTTTCGATAATTTTTTTTCGATTACCCACCTGATGGCGGGGCATGAAATCCGAACCCGCTCCCTCAAAGCCTCTCTTTCCTAGCCCATGTTTTGCTCAAGGAACGATTATTTTGCCCCGGAGGGGCAGTGTCGTGGAGCCGGGACCGCAAGCTCCCGGGCGAAGTCGGTCGAACATTCCAAGCCCTGGAGTGACGACAGTGGAAGGCATATCCCTCAAATCGGCCAACCTTTCACGGCTTAGAGCATGTTGTTAAATGCCAAGTAGCCCCGCATATTGTTTTGGGCGAGCTGAATTTGGGGAAATGCTTGAAAAAATTACGCGGTTTTTTTATTCTGCTCTCGACTCTTCCCCGAAACAAACGACGTTGCCGAAATGCAACAGCCACTCCCGGCGTTCGCCGCGCCGCGCCGGCGCGCTGCTCGTAAGTCCAATTCCGGCAACGAGATACGGCTATTCGCTTCCGTCGGCAACCGGCCGATCCCAACGGCATCCGGTTTGCTCCCGTTTATTCAGGCGATGCACTATTTCGTTCGAATTGAAATTTGAAATCGTCAATTTCCAATCCTTTTCCAGCTTTGCATTCTCCCCCTCAATGCGACTTCATGCCGGCCGCGGCTCAACACGATGCACTCTTACGAACTGGTAGAATTAGCCGCGATCATCTCCGCCCGGGGACCGGCATTGGTCAACGGCGCGGATCATATTTCCGAAAGCGGCCTCGAACAGTATTGGACGGCCTCGAAGGTCCGGCTCGACCGCTGGTGCCGCGGGCTGCGGAATTTCGCCACGCTCTCCGGCGATCCGAAATGGCGGCAATTCAATTGGCCGCGAATCCGCGGCGTCATGGAAGAAATCATCTCCGGTGAAATGCTCACCCGCGTTTGGGCCGCCGTACTCTGCGCCCACGACCGGCGGCATAAGCTCGGCGAAGCCGAACCGATCGCCCGCAGCGTGCTGCTCGGACACCTCGAAGCGCGGCATCGCGTGCTCACGCTGCTGCTGAATACGCCGGGCCTCGAACTCAAGGCGGCGGCCAAGCTCAATCGGCTCTACAATCTGAGCGAACAATGGACCGACATGCTCGTCGGCTATCTGGTCGGCGCGGGCGACGTGAGCGAATTCGCCTTCGATCCCGCGCGGGCGCGGGATTTCGCCCGTGATTTCCGCGACCAGGGTGCCCACCCCGGCCGCCGCATCGTCTGGCCGCTGATTCTCGCCTCGCTTCGGGCAAGCTTTCTCCGCGAAACCTCGGCCGAGACGCCCAACGCCGACCTGAATCTCCGCATCGCCTCCGGCATCCTCGCCTGCTTCCCGAGCGATCTGTTCGATTCCACCGGCCAATTCCAGTCCCTCTGGCTCATCCGCCTCCACAACTCCGCCGCCGACGCCCAAGTTTTGCTCGACGAGTTGCTGGGCGTGTGTCCTTCCGGCGCAAAGCACCGAGATTCCGCACTCGCTCGATCGATCTATCGTCATCGGCGTCCCTAAGCGCGAAACGGAAGCAGCACGATCGATAGTTCCCTTGCTCTTGCCTAAGGAATATATTTCGATAATAATTCAAGACGCATCTATTTGTGCAGTTTGTATTTCGTTAAGCAAAGGTGAAACCGATCGCGTAATCGTTCACAGGGGACTGTCCCGATTTTCGCGGCGTAAAAGATTATGTATTGTAAAAGAGCTTAATCGCCGCGAAAATGGGACTGTCCCCCTCGCGCCGCGGGAAGGGGACAGGTCCATATTTTCGGCC
>JADLEL010000223.1 GCA_020846145.1 Pirellulales bacterium
ATTGGTTAAGGCGATGCCCGACAATAAACTACCGAATTCCTATGTAGTAGGCACACTCCGTGTGCCGTAATTCGCGGACGGCACACGGAGTGTGCCTACTACGATTCCGGCAACTTATTGTCGGGCAACGCCTAACGCCACTGCGACGCGGGAGCAAAAGCGGAATTGCGTTCCCACGCCAGATCGTGGGAACGAGGATTTACGGACTTTTCGGTTGTCTCGAAAAATGCCCCAGGAGGGGCAAAGTCGCGTACGATAATTCTGAGACACTGCACTGCCAATCGTCGAAGCCCGCGGCACGGCAACTCCAAATTCCGGGAAAAAAACATAAAAAATTCGCGGAAAAAGCTTGACAAAATATATATTTATCGATTAAAATGCCGGTTAGTGTGAAGTGCGCAGCGTATGGGAGGGCCGATACGCCGGGTTCGAGAGTCGGTTCCTAATAAAATGCGAGAACGGCACGCAACCGAGGTTGACGTACCGCCTCTCCCCACGTGAGTTTTTCTAGTAAGAAGCCCGCTTTCTTGAGCAGCGGGCTTCTTCATTTCCGGGGCCGGTCTCGTGCAGCAAGGATGATTGCCCGCGAGTGGTTCGACAACCGGAAAATCACAGGTTGTTGGGATGGCGGTTGTGCTGCCATCCCTGGGGCGACAGTACAACTATCGCCCCAACATGAACCTGTCAAATAGTATTTGCAAGACCATTAGTGCGGCGTTTCGGGAATCTCGTAACGCAATTACCGAAGAGCAATGATCTTGCGAACCAAAAGAGATTGGCCGGCGGAGGAGGCAGTCAATCTTCCGCGCGTTTGCTAATCTTCCCTCGCCGCCGTTTTCCCGCTTGCCTCGTCGAAAAGCCGATCGAACCGCTGCCGGATTTGCCGCGTGGCGTTTTCGTAGTCCATCAGCAGGCCGTCGCTGCTGGGGTAGTGCAGCAGATGACTGAGCTTGGCGAGTTCGGTGGGGTCTTGGGGGATCTGGTCGCGGGCGGTCGAGTTCATCAGCCGCAGGCGGCCTTCGATGCTGCGCAGCAGCCGGTAGCCGGCGTCGAAAATTTCGTAATCGTCGGCATCGAGCACGCCCGCGGCAAAAAATGCCCGCAACGCTTTGAGCGTGTTCGGTTGGCGCAGTTGGGGATTCGTGCGGGCGTGGCGGAGTTGCAGCATTTGCACGAGAAATTCGACATCCACGATGCCGCCCGGCCCGCGCTTCATGTCGCCCGCCGCGGCGGCGTCTTCCATCCGCTTGCGCATGCGGCGGATTTCCTCGGCGTCTTGCCGCCGCCAGCGGCGGCCGAAGGCGGCCTTGGCCGCCGCCGATTTCGCCAGCCGCGCGCCGCGCGGCGAACCGAATACCACCCGCGATTTGCAGAGCGCCTGCCGCTCCCACAACTGCCCGCTGCCTTCGGCGAAGTAACGCGCCAACTCCGCGAAAGTCGTGGCCAGCGTGCCGCTTTTTCCCGTGGGCCGCAGCCGGGCATCGACCTCGTAGAGCCGCCCGTAAGCGCCGAGATGACTCGCGATTTTGATGATCCGCTGGCCGAGTTCGCTGAAAAAGTGCTGGTTGGTGGTCGTTTGCCGGGCGGGCATCCCGGCGGGCGGGGCGGTGTGCCCGTCGGCTTCGTAGAGGAAGATCAGATCGAGGTCGCTGCGATAGTTCATCTCCCGCCCGCCGAATTTCCCCATCCCCAGAATCACCCATTCGCAAGGCCGGCCCGCCCGCTTCTCGTCCTCTTTGCCGGCGCGGGGGATGCCGAACCGCGCCGCCAGTTTCGCGTATTCGCGCGCGGCGATTTCCCCCAGGCACACCTCCGCGATGTCGCCGAGCGCGCCGGTCGTCGCCTGCACGTCCTCCTTGCCCAGAATGTCGCGCACCCCCACGCAAAGCTGCTGATCGTTCTTGAAGCTGTGCAGAATCCGCTCGATGTCTTCCGCCGCGCGGCAGAGTTCGGCGAGCGTGTTTTCGAGCCATTCCCGGTCGGGCAGCTTGTCGAGCACGAGGCTGTCCATCAGGCTGTCGATCATGCCGGGATTCCCCGTCAAAATGCTCGACAGATAAGGACTGTACGCGCACAGCTCGACGTACATCCGCAAGCTCGGCGGATTGAAGCTGAAAAGCTCCCAGAGCACGCCCTTGCCCCCCAGCGATTCGCTCACCGTGCCGAGGTTCACCAGCGTCGCGTCGGGATCGGCCGTGGCGGCGATGGCCGAAAGCAGTTGCGGCGCGATGGCCGCCAAAAAGTGCCGACAACGCCGCGTCGAGAGGAAGCGGAGCTTCTCTTCGCTCAAGGCCATTAAATGCCGGTAGGCTTGCTTCAAGTCGCGGAAGGGATATTTTCCCAGCACTTCCGCGATGCGGTCCTCCTGCGGGTCCGGATCGAGCACCAAATCCACTTCCGCCGCCGTGCCCCCTTCGTCGCGGAAAGCGTCGTGCAGCAGGTGGTCGAGAATCTTGCGGTTGAGTTGCGTTTTGTTGCGGTAATCGGCCAAAAAAGCCCCCAGGGCCGAACTGCCGGGCGCGTCGGCATAGCTCATCCGCAGCGCGAGTTTGCGCAGCTCGGCCTCGTCCTTCGGCAGCAGATGCGTCTGCAAATCGAACATGATCTGCAAGCGGTGCTCGACCTTCCGCAAAAAGCCGTAGTTCTCCTCCAAGAGCGTCCGTTCGAGGTTCGTCAGGCAGCCGGCCCGTTCGAGCCGCGCCAGGGCTTCGAGCGTATTGCCCGTGCGGACCTCCGGCAGCGCGCCGCCGTTTAAGAGTTGCAGGAACTGGATCACGAATTCGATGTCGCGGATGCCGCCGTGCCCGGTCTTCACCTCGCGGTCGTCGGCCCCGGCGCGATGCGTTTGCTGCTCGATGCGGCGCTTCAGCGCCTTGATCCCCGCGATGTCGGCGGCGGTCAAGTAGCGGCGGTAAATCCACGGCGTCAGCGCTTCGAGAAACTCGCGTCCCAACTCCAGCGAGCCGGCGACCGGCCGGGCCTTGATGAACGCCTGCCGCTCCCACGTCCGCCCGCGAAGATCGTAATATCGCATCGCGCTTTCCAAACTCACGACCATCGGCCCCCGCTCCCCTTCCGGCCGCAGCCGCAAATCCACCCGGTAAACGCTCCCCAACTCGGTCCGCTCGGCGATGAACCGATTCATCTCCCGCGCAAGCTGCTCGAAGAACTCGCGGTTCGAGATCGAACGGCTGCCGTCCGTCTTGCCGTCGTAGTCGTAAAGGTAGATCAGGTCGATGTCGCTCGAATAGTTCAGTTCCCATCCGCCGAGCTTGCCCATGCCGAGGACGGTGAAGCGGGCGGGCTTGCCGTCGGGGGCCATCGGCGTACCCCGCTGCGCGCCCAGTTTTCGCCCCGCCGCCCGCAAGGCCGCTTCCAGCAGGGCGTCGGCCAGATAGGATATTTGCAGGGCCACGACCTTGAGCGGCTGCTCGCGGAGGATGTCCCCGTAGGCAATCCGCAGCGTCTCGCGGCGCTTGAAGCGCCGCAGCGCGCGGAGCACCGCCGGATCGTGGTCCAACGCGGCAATCTCGGCCGCGATGTCATCGACCAGCATCCGCCGGGCCGACGGCGCGCCTTCGGTCAGCCGCAGCAGGTCGAAGCCTTCGGGATCGTTCACCAACACTTCGCTCAAATGCTGGCTGGCGGACATGATCTGCAGCAGCGTGGGCAGCGCCTCCGGATCGCGCTCGAAAAGCGTCCCCATCGAGAGCGGATTCCGCGCCGCCCGCACGAAGCGCTCGAGATTCGTGAGCGCCATGTCGGGATCGGCGCAGGCCGGCATATTTTTTTCCAATTGCGCGGCCATCGCCGCCAGCAAATCCAGCGGCACCCCCGCCTCGGCCATCCCCAGCAGATTCCCGTGCCCCCGCCGCAAATCGGCCAACCCCAACCCCCGCAGCCACGCCGCGGCGGCGCTGAAATCGTCGAGATAGCGGCGTAGCGTGGGAATGTTCATCATAAAAAAAGGGGACGCAGCTCTTTTTGCTTGTTTTATACCCCTTATTCCTTACGTTTTGGGCCAAAGGCCCAACCGTTCGCCCAGACCGGGGCAACGCCCTGGGGAATCTAGTGCCGCAAATCGCAATTGATCGCCCATGAGAAGCTAAACCTTCCCAGATTAACGAGCGAATTTCATAGGCAGATTACCCATTTTGTATTGTGCGAAACAGTCGATTATGCAGGTCCACCACAATTCGCCCCAGGAGACTGCTTTGGCCCCTGAAATCCGGTTGAAACTGGTGAAAATAGGGAAGAAATCTCTCTGGTGTCCCATCAATTGTGATTTGCGGCACTAGCTCATTATTGCACCTGAATCTGCTGGATCATCTCGAATCGGTTTCACGGTAAATGCCCCAACAAGAATGACAACAGCGGCAATTCGGTCAATGACTGACCATGAATCCCGTGTCAAGTGAATCGGGACGATAGGATTGAAAAGGATCGCCATGACAGCAAATGTCCAAAGTGCCCATGTTTTTTTCCATCGGTGGGCATCTACTGCGAATAAAATTGCAGTGCAACACACAATCCACCTTAGAATTTGGTAAAAGGCATAGGGGTATACCTCAAACGCCGCATCGTATAACAGGTACGCCGACACCGCACTTAGAATGATTTGTGGAAAACGAGCAAACGTACTGTTGTTAGGTGCGATTTCTTTGTCACCCACATACCGTGCAGTCTTGTCGCTATATCCCAAAAGAAAAAGCCAGCCTGCAAAGAAGAACATTAGACCGGCAAAGAATAAGTATTGGACGATATTTGCTCTAGTTGCATTAGTACCTTTGATGCGATTAAAGTAAGGGTCGGACGGCAGATACTCAACTTCCGCTGTCTCACCCTCTGGAAAGAATTCGTGTGAAGAAGCTCCGGTGTACTCGATGCCATTGCTAGTCTTAAAGCGGTACTCGATGTATGGTGACTCGCCATCGTCCCGTGACTTCCACCCCGGCTGAGCCGATGTGACAATTCCTACCGCAGTAGATGAATGTCGGAATCTGCGACTGATTTGCCACTCCTCAATCGAACAGTAAACGCATAACATCGCCCAGAGCGTTAATACCACTCCCCAGGCAAGATAGTCCCAACTTCGGATAGTATTTGGCTGCTGTTCCATGATTCAACAAGAACAATTCTTAACGCCAACTGTGTTTGTGTTTTTAATCTAATCGGTTCTACTGGTTCTTCCCAGGCCCTTCCGAATCGGTTGCCCAACTCCGATCACTTGCCGTCCTCCCAGTCTCTGCCGTGGAAAGGGTGTTGAAGGAGGGGCGGCGGTGGCGGGTCATGGGGGGTGTTCACGCCTGCGTCTTCGGCAAGATCACTAGAAAAATAATGGACTCTAGCCGATTGTGTCACCCCCAGATTGCTTTGTGGTGTCGGTTTCTTCCGTGTCTTGAATCCCCAACCGTTCTTGGATTTGTCTCACTAGCGACTTGAAGAGCGGTCCTGCCTCATTCTCCATAGCCTTGAAGGCAGTTGTCCACCCGTTCTCAACCCCATCGACAAGACCACGCTCTTCTCTCCGCCGAACACTAGTGAAACCGTTCGCAATATCTGTAAGCTTTCCAGCCATCGTCCGAATTTGTTCATACAGCCGTGGTGGGATGTAAATTCGGTTGAGAAGAAAGTAGTCCCAAAACTCGTGGTTTGCATTGCTGGCAAGTGTCAGCTTTTCTTCTTTGGGTAGCTCGTGTGACCACTCAAGTACCTTGACGTAGCTCGACACGCTTTCGTACACACGGAAGAGACGCCGATACGTTTCGTCCAGTACCTCGGCGACTTTCTCATCAACACGGCGGGATCGATCTTCTTGTTCCAAGAGTTGATTACCCACAATTACCTGCATGTTGTCGAACTCTGGGTGGTCTGTTTTCGTGATAGCACCGATTGCTACGTCAGGGGCAGGCAATCGGCCAACGATACTCGTCAAATGGCAGATGATGTGTTCCCGTAGCTCGTTGATGTTTATAATGGACCCCAAAAACTGGACCACGAAAATTGATGCGATAGATGTACTATTTGGTCCAAGATTTGGAGGTAAACATGGGAGCGAAGCGGAGGGTGATCGAGGCGGGGCTGAAGGCGAAGGCGG
>JADLEL010000224.1 GCA_020846145.1 Pirellulales bacterium
CACGGAAGACGTCGAAATGCCGCTGTTTTTTCGGAAGTTCGGTGTGCCCTACTGGGCCTTGACGCACGCCTTCGGCCGCAATCCGATGTTTTGGTATCGTTTGGAAGTCGGCTTGGGGCGTTTCAGCGTAGCAGGCACGACCGTTCGCCGAGGAAAACTGCCGCCGCACCTCCTGGCCGATGAGCATCATCAAACGTGCGGCGGTAAAAAACAGTATATTGCCACCACGGTGGGCGGCGGTTGCTGTTTGGGCGCCGCCGTGGCGGAAACCGCCGGCACGGACGACTTGCAAGCCGCGTACTCGGTCTTTAAGGCGGAAGCCCAAAACATCGACCCGAACTATGTTCCCGAGACCGTCAACACCGACGGTTGGCGAGGTACGCAAGCCGCTTGGCGGGGTTTGTTCCCGCTGATCGTCATCTTGCAATGTTTTCTGCACGGCTGGCTGAAAATCCGCGACCGCGCCAAACATCTCCAGGAGATGTTCCAGGAGATCGGCGCGCGCGTGTGGGACGCCTATCGCGCTCCCAACCGCCGCAGTTTTTCGCAGCATCTCCGCGCGCTGCGTAGTTGGGCGGTAAGCCATTTGTCCGGCGTCGTTTTGGAAAGTGTCGTGGACCTCTGCGACAAACGCGATCGGTGGTCGCTGGCCTACGACCATCCCCAAGGCCATCGCACGAGCAATATGCTCGACCGAATCATGCGCGGAATGAACCGCTATTTTTTCGATGGACAACATTTACATGGCTCTCGGGAAACCAGCGAACGGCATAGCCGCGCCTGGGCCTTGCTTTGGAACTTCGCGCCATGGCATCCCACCGTGGCTTCCGACCACGATGGCTGGAACAGTCCTGCGGAACGCCTGAACAAACATCGTTATCATAACAATTGGTTGGAAAACTTGTTGATCTCCGCCTCCCTCGGCGGATACCGACGGGGTGGCCCCCAAAAAACGTGACGGTCAGAAAATTCTAATACACCTGCTTCCCTTTCCTCTTTCGATCCAACGCTTCTAAGCGAGAGTTCCGCCGGTGACGGTAGCGAATTTTTGCCGGTCAAACAGGCCGCTGCCATTCTAGCCGTCAGCTACGGCTCGGTACTTGCAGCAATCCACAATGGTTCTTTGACCGCTTACGAATTCGGTCCGAACGGTGGAACTTACCGAATCCAACGCAGCGATCTTTTTGACTATATCAACTCCTGCCGCACTACAAGAAAATCCCATCCAAAACCGAAAAAAACTGCTTCCACGTTCAAAAAACTAGATCATGACCGCCTTCTGCGCGCCTGGGAGGCAAAAGGAATCCGCCCGGCGACCACCGAGGAGGCCGGATGAACGATCCCTTATTAATATTGGCAGTTTTGGGCACGATTCTCCATTTCAGCGGGGAGGGAGTAGTGTTCGGGCACGCCGATCCGTCATCCACGGCGGTCGGTCGCGGTGTTCGGTTTTCCGTCGCAGATAGGGCGTTTCGTTTTACCGTCGGCTGCGATTCGGGCGGCTTTCTGCACAGCGGCCGCAAGGTAATCGGTTTGGGGCGCCAAATGGCCATACACGCGGCTAACCATCGTCGTATCACGATGCCCCATCACCGTGGCAATTCCTACGCCATTCAAAATTGCGTGCGTTGCGAAGGCGTGGCGGAGTTCATAGGCGCAAATATTCCGCAGGCCCAGCTTTTTGCACAAGCGTTCCATTTGCAGGCGGATTGCATTCGTTGTCCACGGCTTGCCGTGACAGTTGACGAAAACAAACTTGGATTGCGAGCTGCGTCGCAGAATCTGCATGATGCGCTGCATGAGCCGGGACAAATGGATGACGCGCGGCTTATCGGTTTTTGCAGCGGTCTTGTGTTCGGTGAGAATCCAACGATCATCGTGGACTTGATCCCATTTAAGATTTCGAACCTCACCGGGGCGAGCTCCCGTTTGCCGCAGCGCGAGGAGCACCAGTTTGAACGGCGTTGCCGCCGCGCGGCGCAGAGCGCGGTATTCCTCTTCAGAGGCATAAGTTTTGCGCGACTTGGGCTTGAGGCGAGGCATGCCTTGAATTGGGCTTTTGGGGAGCAATTGCTGCTGAACAGCCCAATTAAATACCCGATGAACGTCGCGGACGGCGTTGAACTGCGTGGTTACGCCCCACTTTTTCTCTCCATCAATCCACTTCGTGACGTGGTACGGGCGCAAATCCTCCACGCGGAGGAATCCGCAAAATTCGGAGAATTTTTGCAAGTAGAAAGCGTAACCCCGATAGGTTTCCGGGGATTGATGCCGCTCGGACCACTGGAGATAGGCATCGCAGAGCGACGCGACGCGGACTTCGCTGGACTCGGGAGCTTCCGCGACGAGCAAGGAAAGCTCGTGGAACTTTTTTTTGGCCAGTTTTTTGTTTTCTCGGCCTTCGGCGAGCTTATGCTGCTTGCCCCCCCAAAGTGACCATCCAGCAACCAGTCTGTTTACGAAACCACGCTTTTGGCGAACGCGCCATGATAGAACCCTCCGGTCAGTGTGCCTTTCGAAACTTGGAAAACGTCTCGGGCTGACCGCAAGGTTGCTCGAAGCTCCCCGCCCGTTGCCGCGGGCGAGGAGCCTTTTGATTCCGTGCATTTTACCGTGCAGAAGGAAAAACGTCAATCGTCGTAAGTCCTTACGCTGCTTGAGTATCCCCGACAGGATTTGAACCTGTAACCTTCGGCTCCGGAGGCCGACGCTCTATCCAATTGAGCTACGGGGACGTGATTGTATCTGCTTTCATTGTAACAAGTTAAAAACAGGCGAGAAGCCGCTGGCAGAAAAACATGACAGAAACCAGCGAACGTGCTGCCGCACGTTGTTACTCATAGCGCGGTATAGTAACTGCGCAATAATCCCTGGGTGAATGCGAGAGATTACATTACAAAAGTTGAAATTCCTCGTGTTTTTGCATACCTTACCATCACTCTCGCCATTAGTTATTGAACAGTTACGCGGCGTAGCCGCAACCGAGGCGCACCTTTTATGATAGGGGTAGGGAAGGCCGATTGGTTTCGGCCTCCCCTCCCTCCGAACCGGACCGGCGGGTTTCTCGCATCCGGCTCTCCGGTTAATGGTGTTACCTCAGGGAGGATTGAACGAAATGGGTATGGGCGGCACACAGGCTGTACAACCCCATTCCCTCGAAGAAGCCGTTAGGCCACCGATGATGGTCCAAGCCTCGCCCCCGTCCGGTCCGTCCGCTACGCCTGCGCAGGATACCGCGCAGGCGACCGCGAATCCAGCCGTCCAGTTGGCGAAACAAGGATTTGCGACAATGTCGAAAGTAGATGAACCATCCGCGAAGCTGCCCATTCAGTTGGGAACAGATGACGGGCAGGCTTT
Source organism: Pirellulales bacterium (assembly GCA_020846145.1). Classification (GTDB taxonomy): domain Bacteria; phylum Planctomycetota; class Planctomycetia; order Pirellulales; family Thermoguttaceae; genus JADLEL01. The sequence goes on from JADLEL010000224.1 coordinate 3,358, forward strand.
GCCCATTCGTCCGCTTCGTCTTTTCGCGTATTGCATCCTTGAATTTGTCGAGGCTCTTCCCACGCGGCAGACGCAAGTCGCCGCGAAAGCGGTAGCCCAGAAAATCGAAACTCTCGGTGCGTACGTCCACGATCTTGGTCTTGGTCGGATGCAACGTCAGTTCGTTTTCGACGCCCCAGCCTTGCACCAGCGCCAATGCCCGATCGGCTTCCTCGCAAGTATTACACAGGATCACGAAATCGTGCGTTATGCGGACGATTTCGTGGTGCTGGCCCGCCATGTGGGAACGCGGATCGTCGATTGGATCGAATCGACCTTGGAGGGCCGTTTCCGGCTGACGATCAACCGCCAGAAGACCGGCGTGGTGCGGATGCAACAAGCGGACGCCGAACTGCATTTCCTGGGATTCACGTTTCGGTACGCACGCGACCGATTCGGTCGCGCGCATCGCTACCTGCACGTGGAACCGTCGGCGAAGGCGGAACAGCGCCTGCGGGACAAAATCCGCGAACAAACCGGCCCGCAATGGGATGGCTGCCGCTGCCGAATTTGGTGTGGCGGCTGAATCTCCTTTTGCGGGGCTGGTGGGCGTATTTTCGTCATGGCTATCCGCACCGCGTAGCGTATCGACTAGATGGTTACTTGCTGATGCGGCTGTGGCGACATCTGCGCCGCCGCAGTCAACGCCGCTATAAAATACCGGCGGGTGAGAGTCTGAAAACCCACTTGCAGCGCCTCGGCCTGCATTTTCTCTCGGACCCCCATCCTCCCGTGAATGCCTCGCGCTGAATACTACTGGGTAAGCCGGATGCGGGAGATCCGCCCGTCCGGTTTGATGAGGGGAGAGGCGGCCTCACGGCCCCTCTCCTACTCGACCGCGAAATGCCGTCCCGATAATGATGCGAATGTGTCAGAAAACCGCTTTCTTCCCGTTCCCGAAATCCGGCCAAATGAAGAGGATTCTCCAAATTTCGGTGGGTCGGCGCTAACGCTTGACCCACCCTGCGCATAAATCCGCGACAGAAAATAATGAAAACGGTTACTCCGCCTTCTGCCGGCTTTCCCACTGTTTGCGCATCGAGAGGGCCATCGCTTGCTCGGCTTCGGGAATCATCCCCGCGCGCTGGCAGACGAGGCTCATGGCCATGTAGCTGAACGGATCGTCGGGATCCAAATCGCACACCTTTTGGGCGTGTTCGACCGATTCGGCATGCCGCCCTTGTTTGCTGTAAAACGCGCTCAAGCCCGCGTGCGCCAAGCAATAATCGGGATGTTCGACCACCAACGCCTCCAGTTTAGCGATGGCTTCCTCCAGATTTCCCGATTGTTGCAGATTGACGGCTTCGTCGTAAAGTTGGTCGGCGGTGGGCATGGCGAAAGTCTCGTGGGGGTTCGCGGGTAAAGAGCGGTTGGTTTTCGAAAGCGGCATCATTTCTCGAGTGACGCGTGAATTACCGATTATAGAACATTTATTATACGAGAAAACCCCCGGTTTAACCGGGGGGCGTTGGCACGAATCGTCCTTGAAGGCGGCGGCATGAAAGACGCGCGGGCCTCGACCGGCGAGTCGAAGTGCTGGTATTTACGAAACATGCACGAATCGATCGTTTGCGTTTATTGCGGGCAAACATTTGAATGGATGCGAGCGGCTTGATTTATCCCCTGCCGCGCGGGGCAGTCTGGGCAAAGACACTTTATTGATACTCAGGCAAGTAATGTCGTGGAAAGCTTGCGTTTTACCCTGTAGTCCTCCCGTTGGTCGGCCTCGCGACATTTTCTTATTCCGACCGTCAAGAGCATGAAGATTGGGCAATCGCGAAAGTCCAAAAGGGCGAAGACACGTAACCGTTCACGGTTTTCCTTTGAAATCGGTATCGCGTGAGCGCGAAATGAGCGGAAGGCATCTCGTGGGAGGAAGGAAGGCGGGATTGAGAATCGGCGGACGCTGGCAGGAGAGGCGGCTGCCCGGCAAGCTGATCGGCCACCGCGTCCCGAAGGAAGTGAAACACCGCGCGCCCTCATTGGGCGCAAGTGGCGATCAACCGAAGAAGAGCGGCGGACTATCCTGCGGCACCTCATCGAAGTTGTCGAGATCAGCTTCAACGACGCCGATGGCAAGCTAGGTAAATACGCCATCCGCCTATTCCCGGAGGTCCGACCGCTGGATACTCCTCCCTCAATAAATGAAAACGGAATCCCTATTGATGGTGGCAACGGGGCTCCGTGTGAACTGAGAATCGAATTGTTTGCCAATCCGAAATAAAAGCTCCCCGACAAGGACTCGAACCTTGGACTTAGCGGTTAACAGCCGCTCGCTCTACCAACTGAGCTATCGGGGATCACTGTACTCCACTCTAATATGCCACGTTTTTATTGGCAAGTGGGTTCCCTGGGGGATAGTTGATTCACGATTTTTTACGGATCATTTCTTTGTTAAAACATGCTTTATCGGCATAGTCATTATTTTTCAAATCAAAGAAGAGATTTTTCCAACTTGGCGGAGGTAGATGGGCACTAGCTGCGGTCCTTTTCGAGGATCACGCGGTTGCCGGGAGAGGGGTAGCTGACGCGAGACATAAAGGCCCTCATCAGAAGAACGCCGCGCCCGCCCGAGCATTCCAAATGGGTGCAATCGGTGGGGTCCGGCAGCGATTGCGGATCGAAGCCCGGCCCTTGGTCGGTAATTTCCACGCGAAAACACTTGGGAGAAATCTGCGCGGCAACGTGAACGGTTTTTTCTCGATCTCCGCAATTCCCGTGAACGATGGCGTTTACAAGGGCTTCATGCACCGCCAAATGAATGCAGAAGATATCGCGGCGGCTCCAATGCCGGGCTTCGAGTTCGTGCAGCAATTCATCCAGCACATGCCTCCCCAGATGGGCGTCGCTGGGAATCACGCGTTCGCATTTCCAAGTCCAGGCAGGATCGGACGCGGTCATGATCTGCTAAAATGCGGCCAGGGCGTCGGCTTCTTCCTCTTTGATATCGAACAGGCGATTCAGCTTGGTGATGGCGAATACCTCGAATATTTCCGGCTTGATATTCGAAAGTTTGAGCGTTCCGCCGCCGGCTTTGACTTTTTTGTCCAGGGTGATGAGCTTGCCCAGCGCGGCGCTCGAGAGAAAATTCACGGAAGAGAAATTGAGCAAAATCTTTCCGCGGCGGTCTTTTTCGATCAATTGGAACATTTCCTGCGCCAATTCCTGGATGTTGATATCCTCCACGATTTTATGATCCCGAAAGCGGATCACGGTGACATCGCCGACTTCGCTGACATCCAATCGTCGGTATTCGCTCATGAACGCAACTCCTCTCGGTAAACGCAAGCTCCGCGGAATCATGGACGGCATGTCCCCTTATTCTAGGGCATGGGTAGTGGGAGTCAAGCGAGGGAGGCCGGCAGTTCTGAAATAGAACCTTTTATAGAACTTATGTGCGGAAACGAATTGGAATGGGCGAATCGCCTGTCAAACCGCAAATTATTGGATCGGTCCGTTTGCTAATTTCCGGGCTGGCAGGCAATTGGCTTTCCAAGCCGGATTTTCTACTTCCGCGCTCGAAATCGCTACTCTAGGTGAAGACACCCCCCTCTTGTGAATGATGCCGAAAAAATGTCTTCTCGTAAGATACACTCCCGTCCCGGCGAGGATGAACTTGATTTCGGCCCCGGACCCGAAGATTACAGGCTCAAATCCTGTCGCTCAGAGTTCATTTCGCGCCAAAACGCAAAGATGCAAAGATAATGTTGAATATCGTTGAAGGGCGCGTGGAATGCTTTCCCCAAAATTCCTTGTTGTTCCAAGCAACGTATATTTGTCTGATGCGAACTCCGCATGGATGAGGATATCCATCCTTTCGGGGGATGTAATAATAAAACTTGAATTGGATCGAATCACACAACCATTCCCTTCCCACCATGCCTCAAGGCATTCAATCCATCCAGCAACACTGGTCTCTGACGGGATTTTTGTATCGGTTTACCGATACCGCGTGCATCGTGTTGGGCTTGTATATCGCTTCGTTATTTTCCACCTGGAAAGGTACGCCTTATTACTATTGGCTCGCGGGGGCGGCCGGCATCATTCTCTATGGCATGGTTGCGGAACTGGGCGGCATCTACCGGCGTTGGCGGGGCGTCTCGAAACGGCGGGAACTGATCTCCGCCCTGCTTGCTTGGGGAATGGCGCTCTTGTTGCTCTTGGCCTGCGGCTACTTTTTTCAAAAATTGACCGGCGATTATTCCCGCAAAATGTTGCTGATCTGGTTCTTCGGCACGCCGAGTTTGATGATCGGCTGCCGCATGGGCATCCGCGGCTTGCAGCGCACGTTGCGCGCGATGGGCTACAATCGGCGGCATTTCGCGGTGGTGGGCGTAACGGAATTGGGTTTTCAACTGGCGAAAAACATCGAAAAGCTGCCCGAAATGGGCTTGAAGTTCGCCGGCTTCTTCGACGATCGCGGCGACGCGCGCAATCCCTCGATTCCGGCGGAGTTGGGCGACCGCATCGGCGATTTGGACGAGCTGCTCGCCCAGGCGAAAGACGGCCGCGTGGATATCATCTACATCACCTTTCCGATGCGGGCCGAAGAGCGGATCCGCGGGGTGCTGCACCGCCTGAGCGACACCACGGCCTCGGTCTATGTGGTGCCCGATTTCTTCGTCTTCCAACTGCTGCACTCGCGTTGGAGCGACATCCTCGGCCTGCCGGTGGTGAGCGTATTCGAGACGCCGTTTTACGGCATCGACGGCGTGGCCAAGCGGTTGGTGGATATCCTGGGAAGTTTTCTGCTCTTGCTGCTGTTGGGCGTTCCGATGCTCGCGATCGCGCTGGCGATCAAGTTGAGTTCGTCCGGCCCGGTGTTTTTCCGCCAGCGGCGCTACGGTTTGGACGGCCGGGAAATCCGCGTGTGGAAATTTCGCTCGATGACGGTCTGCGAGGATGGACCGGCCGTAGTGCAAGCCGTGAAGAACGATTCGCGCGTAACCCGCGTGGGCGTGTTTTTGCGGAAGACTTCGCTGGACGAATTGCCGCAATTATTCAACGTGCTGCGGGGCGACATGTCGCTGGTCGGTCCGCGGCCCCACGCCAACGCCCACAACGAGCAATTCCGCACCCGGGTGGAGGGCTATATGCTGCGGCACAAGGTCAAGCCGGGCATCACGGGATTGGCGCAAGTCAACGGCTGGCGCGGCGAAACCGACACGCCGGAAAAGATGGAAAAACGCATCGAATTCGACCTTCGCTACATCCGCGAATGGTCGCTGTGGATGGATATCAAGGTGCTGCTGCAAACGCCGCTGGAAGTGATTTTGGGAAGAAACGCGTATTGAGGGGGCAGGGGATAGGGATTTCCTCGTTCCCACGCTCCGCGTGGGAACGGGTAGGGGATATTTTCAACATGGCCGCAACTCAATCGAATACTCAGATCGCCGATCTCTTGACCGAAAGCGACGATCGCCAATCGCCGGCATCGAAAACCGTCGGTGTGCTGCACGTGATCAACGGCGAGCATTACGCGGGAGCGGAACGAGTGCAGGATTTGCTGGCGGGTCGTCTGCCGCAATTCGGCTTCGAGGTCGGTTTTGCCTGCGTGAAGCTTGCGCGGTTCGGCGAATTGCGGCAGTCGCGGGAAACGCCGCTTTTCGATGCGCGGATGCGGAGCAAGTTCGACCTGCGGCCGGCGCGTGAGATCGCCCGGATCGTCCGCCGCGACGGCTATCGGCTGATTCACGGGCATACCGTGCGGACGGCGCTGGTCGGGGCGTTGGCGGCCAGGTTGGCGGGCGTGCCGTTCGTATATCATGTGCATAGCCCTACGTCGCGGAACGGCACGGGGCGCTGGTCGGACCGCGCGAATGCCTTCCTCGAACGGCTTTGTTTGCGCAAAGCGGCGCGGCTGATCGCCGTTTCGGAGAGTTTGGCCGGCGAGATGATTCGGCGCGGCTATCCTTCCGAGCGAATCGGCGTCGTGCATAACGGCGTGTCCGCGCTCTATGAATTGCCCTTCCGCGCCGCGCCGCGCGGTCGGTGGACGCTGGGCACGGTCGCGCTCTTCCGGCCGCGAAAAGGGCTGGAAGTGCTCCTCGATGCGTTGGCGATTCTGCGCCGAAACGGTTGTCCGATTCGATTGAAGGCCGTCGGCGCGTTCGAGACGCCGGAGTACCAGCGGGCGATCCGCGAACGAGCCGTGCGATTGGGATTGAACGAGATCATCGAATGGACCGGCTTCACTTGCGACGTAACTTCGGAATTGTTGACGCTCGATCTGTTTGCGTTGCCCAGCCTCTTCGGCGAAGGCTTGCCGATGGTGATTTTGGAAGCGATGGCGGCGGGCGTGCCGGTCGTGGCTTCGGCCGTGGAAGGCGTGCCCGAAGCCATCCGCGACGGCCGGGACGGGCTGTTGACCATCCCCGGCGATGCCGACGATATGGCCCGAAAGATTACCGCAGTCATCGACGGCCGGACCGATTGGCAGTCGCTGCGTCTCAACGCAATCGAGCGGCAAGGGCAATACTTTTCCGATGAGAGCATGGCCCGCGGCGTGGCGAAAGTTTATCGCGGCGTATTGGGATGATCGATGAATTGCTTGAAAGGCGCGCCGAGAGATTTATTTCTCCGCGGCGAAGAATGCGATATGGTCATCTTTGCCACGAGAACTTTATTGCGGCCGAGAAGCGGAACTTCGAAATCGGAACTATCGGGAACTGGGATGGGCCGTCCTTCGGGACCGGATGCCATCAATCTTTTTTCGGTTCTATCCCCGCGGCCGCTCTTTGGCAACGGTTCAGAGACATGAGCGCGTAGGCGGTGCCGTAGGCTTGATGATAATTGTACATGGGATAATCCCACCAGGAGCCGTCTTTTTCTTGCAGGGCAAGCAGGATATGGGCCATTTGGTCTTGATACGGACCGCGCTCGCTTTCGGGCAGAAGCTCGATGCACCGCGCGCCGTAATAATGGCCGAAATAGAAAAAGTAGCCAGCCACCGCGAACCACGATTCGTGCGGGATGGGCCGCTTGCGGCCGATATCGAGCCAGCCGTTGCGGGCGTAGAGGCGATCGAGCCAGTTTTTCACGATCGCGTCGGAGACGGTCTTGTCGCCCCAGATGCGCATCGCGTAGTTGCACGCCTGTGAACGGCCGAGGCTGCCGCCGGGCTGATTCACCGGATGGTTCATGTATTTGAGATACTCGCCGTAACAGTAAGTGTAATCGGGCCGGCGCTGGCGGAGAATCGAAGCGATGCCGCGGTCGATCAACTTCCGCGGCGGTTGCTCGCCGATATCTTGCACTTCCTTAAAAGCGACCAGCACCGCGGCGGTAACGAAACTGATCGAGGAGCCGGCGGGTTTTTTGGAGTGCACGTCGAAATCGTAATACGCCCAGCCGCCATCGACGACTTCATAGCGATCCAATAGGTCGAGTTGCTGGCGAATCTGCGCGCGGATTTTCTCGGCGCGGCGGGCGTCGTCCGGCTTGCGGCCGAGCATCTTCGCCAGTGCTTGCAGAGAATAAATATGCGTCCAGACGTTGTAAAAGCAGTCGGGGGTAGCGCGGCGGACGTGCGGCAAATTCTCGAAAAGCCACGCTTCGGCGCGATCAAGCGACTCGACGACGCGGGGATCTTTTTGGCCGGTTTCGATCAACGCCGAAATATCCATCGCCGTCACCGCGGCGCGAAACGCATGATGCGAGCCGGGCACCGGGGCGTAGATTTCGCCGGGGCGGAAAATATCGATCGAACCCCAAGAGCCATTCTTGTTCTGATGCGCCAGCAAAAACTCGATCCCCCGCTTGAGCGAGGCGTCGATCTCCGCCGACGACGGCGCGGGGACCGGTTTCGGCCGCGGTCCCTGCTCGGCCAAGGGCGAGGTCTTCACCGGCGCTTTCGGTTCGTCGGCCATCGACCCCGTGCAGACGATGAAGATCGGCAACATCAGGAGTAGGCGTCGCAGCATGAGCATGGGAGTGGTCAGTGGACAGTGGACAGTGGACAGTGGTTAGTGATTGGTAGGCAGTAGGCGGTAGGCAGTAGGCGGTAAGCGGTAGGCAGCGGGCGGTATGGAGATTAGTGTACTCATTATCACACGTCAACTCTCCGAGATCAGCAAATACCGGCCACTAACCACTTGCCACTAGCCACTAGTTACTCTTCCTTCGGCGCTTCGAGCAGAATCTTGTCGCCTTCCTTCAGGCCCTTGCGGATTTCGACTTGCTTGTCGGTTTGCTTGCCGATTTTGACGGGGTGTTTTTCGGCCTTGTTGTTCTTGTCGAGCAGATAGACGAATTTTTCCTCTTCGTCCAGCGGATCGGAGAACACCGTCTTCGGCGGAACGACCACGGCGTCGGATTTCTCGTAGGGGGTAAGCTTGATTTTGCAGGTCATGCCGGCCACGACTTGCTTGGCGGGTTTATCGGGCGAGACGCTCAGCCGCGCGTCGAAGCTGCCCGGCGAGGTCGGCACCGCACTCACTTCTTCCACCTCGGCGTCCCACTTCAAGTCGGGATTGGCGGTCGGCGCGGCCGTGCCTTCGACGCCATTGGAAACTTTGTGCAATTGCTCTTCGGCCACCGAAGCGCGAACGAAAAGCGGCCCGGCTTCGACCACCGTCATGAACACCTGGTTCGGCTGGAGGTTCCCGTGGCGGCGCAGCGATTCGGCAAAGACCGGCGCCTCGCCGAATTTTCCGCTCTTGCAGCGGCCGTAATAGACCGTGCCGTCGGCCGGGGCCTTCACGACCATCGCCTCCCGGTCGGCCAGCATCTTATGCAGCTTCTCTTCCGCGCGGGCGGCTTGAATTTTGGCCTTTTCCAATTCCAGCCGCGCCTTGTTCAAATTGCGAGGCAGTTCGACCCGCTCCTTGTTCCATTGCAGCGTGCGGCGATGGTGATTCTCGTCCATTTGCTGATCCTGGCGGGGAAGCTCGGTCTTCAAGAACTTCTCGTTCTGAATTTCCATGTTTTTCAGCGACCATTCGCCGCGCTCGACGGCGTCGCGCTGCCGCTTGAGGACGAGCGTTTCCGTCTCTTCGGTGAGGTCGTCGGCCTTGTACATCTTTTCGAGCTGCGCCAATTCCTCCTTTTCGTATTCCAGGCTCAGGCGGGCGAACTTCATGTGCATCTCTTGCGATTTGAGCGACAGCGGCCGGCCGACCTCCTTATAGTATTTGCGGTCTTCCTCGGCGATCCGCTGGGCGCGCTCGACGGCCTCCAGATCGAGCGGCGTGGTTTTTTCCAAAAGCGCGAACTGCTCCTGCGCTTGCTTCAGGGCGATCTCGCCGAGCTTGAGTTCCGCGCGGAGGTCGTCCAGTGCGCGGTCGATTTTCTCCATGTCGAGTTTCACCAGCACGTCCCCCTTCTTCACCTTGGCGCCGTGGGCCGCGGATTCCAAAACGGTCAAGCCCTGCCACTCCTTGGGCCGAAGCACTATTTCGGCCATCGCCGGGGCCTCGAAAACGCCGTCCAGATCGACCTGGATTTTGAACGGCTCTCTCTTGACGGTGTGGCTGGGCGGGGCGGGCGGGGCGGGCTTCGCTTCCTTCGCTTCCGGCTTTTCCGCGGCCGCTTTCGGTTCTTTTTTCTCCGCGGATGCTTTCGCGGCCTCGGGCTTCTCCTCCTTGGCTGCCTTCGATGCTTTCTCAACCTCTTGGGCCGCTTTTTTCTCTTTCGCCTCCCGGGCCGGTTTCTTTTCGGCTTTCGATTCGGCAAAGGCCGGAGCGTTCACGAGGAGGAAAGAAATTGCACACGCCCTCAGCACTCGTAAGAAGCTTGTCATCATGTATCTCCAAGATTAAGGGACCATCTGGCCGAAATGATATGTCGAAAATGGGTAAATTGCGTAGATGCTACCGATTGCGTTTCACAATTCTCGCATAGGAAATCCCTTGATGCAAGCGTTCCTATCGCTAGGGGGGTAAATGGGTGATCCAATATCTTCTCGCACGAGTTTTGGAAAAGTAGGTAGCGGTTAAGTCCCAAAGGGAATCGGTAGGTTAATTCCAAAATCAAATCCCAAAATCCCACGTTTTAATGTAACACCCCCTACCCAGCGGGGGTTGCAATTTGTTCATCCGGGAAGTCATAATAGGGACTATCTAATCTCGACCTGCAACCTGTGAGCTGAAGGAAGCAACTCATCGTGTAATGAGGAAAAAGGGAGAAGGTGGAAAATGGGTAATCATTTATTGTAGCTTTTCGCCTATATTCATATCAACTAACACTTATTTTCCTTTTCTCATTTTTCCATTTTACCACCCCTTTACACTTGCTTTATTCCGCTGAATAGTTACCCAAAGAAAAATATCCCTCATCGTTGAACGATTACGGTATTTACTTCATGCGGCCAACCGCGCGACATTTTTCGTTAACCGCGAATGGCGCGAATCGCGCGAATTATTGGCGAAATTCGCGGTCCTTTTCTCGATGAATTGTCGCGACGGCGACCGCGCACAGTATAACTTTCCCATTCCTGGAGGGTGCCATGCGATTTCTCCGCGCCGGTCGGGCGTTTGCAGGGTCGTTTTCCAATTCTTCCGCGCCGCGTTATCTCCATTGCGCGGACCTCGTGCGGCGGTTGCGCTTCGAGCCGTTGGAAGACCGCTCGCTGTTGAGTTTAGCGCCGCTCCTGGTGGACCTGCTCCCGGCGAGCGATAGCGGCGTCAATGCCGACGACAATCTGACCAATCTCCGCACGCCCACCGTCGAAATCACGGCGGCGCAGCCCGGCGAGCAGATTCGCGTGTATCGCGCGGGCGCGTACTTGGGCGAGGCCGCGCTCGTCGGCGGCGTACTCTATCAATACGCCTTCACCACCGGCCAATTGTCCGAAGGGGCGAACGCCATCACCGCCCGGGCGTTCGACGGGAGCGCGGAGAGCGGCGATTCGCCGCTGTTGGCCTTGGCACTCGACACCGCCGGCCCGCGGATCACGGCGAGCACGCCCGCGGCCGTTTTCGATCTCCGCGGCGCCGCGCTCGATTCGGCGACGGTTACCTATAACGAGGCGATCGACTTCGTCTCGGCCGGAGCGGGAAAATTCACCACTGACGATGTCGCACTCGGCGGCCCCTCGGGCGCAATACCCGCCGCGGGCATCATAAACGTGACCGGCAACCAGTATCAGATTTCGTTCGCCGCGCAAACGCAGCGCGGCACGTACCGGGTGCAGGCGGGGCCGCTGGTAACCGACCTGGCCGGCAACCCGATGGACCAGGACCAGGACGGTACGCCGGGCGAGGCGGTGCAAGACGTTTACCAATTCTCCTTCGACGCCTACAGCGCCGATACGATCTTCACCGCCCCCACGCTCATCAACGCCGCGAACACCACCTACGAAGGCCAAGACCTGTGCATCGACGGCGCAACCGTAACCATTGACGGGTCGCACAACTTCGCTTCGCTCCAACTCATTCGCGCCGGCGTGCTGACCCACTCCAACGGCACGGGCATGAATCTGAATCTCGGCGAAATGATCGTCAGCGCATCGAGTTCGGTTAACGTGAATGGGAAGGGTTATGCAGCGGCGAGCGGTCCTGGTGTGGGCACATCGGGCCCGTACACTAGTGGAGGCGCCGGGTATGGGGGTATGGGGGGACAAAGCAGTCAGCAAATAGCGGGAGGTGTGGCGTATG